>NZ_CP107964.1:1877000-2189833 GCF_041434935.1 Kitasatospora sp. NBC_00374
GGAGAAGCTCAAGCACGTCCCCGGCACCGGCTTCGCCGAGGACGTCTCGCCGTTCCCGGCGACCGTGCCGCTGCCCGGCATCGGCGCCCCGAACGCGGTCGCGCACCGGCTGCTGATGGACCGCGAGGCCGGCTCCCGGATGGAGCCGCTGGTCGCCAAGCACCTGGCCAGCCACTACGGCACGCTCTCCTTCGACATCGCCCGCCTGATCGCCGAGCGTCCGGAGCTCGGCGAGCCGATCCACGCCGACGGCCCCGACGTGTGGGCCCAGGTCGCGTACGCCGCCGACAACGAGTGGGCGTACACCGTGGACGACGTGCTGCGCCGCCGCACCACCATGACGGTCCGCGGTCTGGACACCCCGGAGATCCGCGCGAAGGTCGAGGCCTTCCTGGCCGAGCGCGACGCCAAGTAGCCCGGGCCGCACCGCGGTTCGCCGGAAATCGTTCGCCCCCTTCTCCCGCCGGTGCCTGGCATCCGGCGGGAGAAGGGGGCGATTCGCGTGGTGCGCAGGACGCCGCAGGAGAAGAAACGGCTCAGCTGTCCGAAGGACCGTCGGGGGCTGCACGGGGAGAACGACAAGTCCTCGCGCAGGAACGTCCCCCGCGCCCGGCAGGACCGTCACCAGGAGCTGCGCCGCACGGAGCAGCCGGCGCCGCACCGGATCCGGGCCTACGGGGGCACGTCGGACGACTCCGAGACCCGCTTCCGGCGCCGGGGCACCGGGGAGTGGCGCAAGTGGCCGGACTTCACGCCCTCCTCGGCCGTCGAGCACCGGCTGCGGCGCCGGGTGGAGCGTGGCGGAACGGACGGCGCCCAGGCCGCCGAGCGGATCGCGCGGATCCGGCGGCGGCTGGGCGTGGCCCCGGGCGCGGAGCCGTGAGCCGCCGGACCGGTCCACCGCTCCGGGGGTGGGCTAGCTGTACTGATCCACCGGGGTCCTGGCGGCCGGGGTCGCGGGTCCGCCGGCCGGGGCCGGGCGGCGGAGCAGGACGAGGGCGGCGGCCGCGCCCGACAGGGCGATCGCGGCACAGGTCCAGGTGCCACTGTGCATGGCCGTGGTGAAGGCCTGGTTCGCGGCGTCCACCAGGCGGCCGCCCTGCGCCGGCGGGAGGTGGGCGGCGACCACGTGGGCGGAGGGGAGGTCCGCGTCGGCGGGCGGCGGGGCCGACGGCAGCGCGGTGCGCAGGTGGTCGCGGTAGGAGGCGGAGACCACGGTGCCGACCACCGCGATGCCGAGGACGCCGCCGAGTTCGCGGACCACGCCGTTGAGCGCGCTCGCCATCGGCGCCTTCTCCCGGGGCAGGGCGGCGACGGCCGCCGCGCTGGCCGGGGCCATGATCAGGCCCATGCCCGCGCCGACCACCGCCATGGCGACGGAGAGCAGGGCGAACGGGGTGTCGACCCGGACCAGCGAGACCCCGGCGAGGCCGAGCGCCATCAGGGTGAGGCCGCCGGCGATGGAGCTGCGGGCGCCGATCCGGGCCGTGGTGCGGTCGCTGGTGGCGGCGGTGGCCGCCATCGCCAGGGCGAACGGGAGCGCACCGAGGCCGGCGCCCAGCGGGCTGTACCCGTGCACCAGCTGGAGGTACTGGGTGAAGACGAACAGCAGGCCGAACAGGGCGAAGAAGGTGACGGCCAGCACCGCGCCCGCGACGCTGACCGCGCGCACGGCGAACATCCGGATGTCGACCATCGGCTGGGCGGCTCGCAGCTCCCAGAGCGCGAACCCGGCCAGCAGCACGGCCGCCGCGAGGGCCTCGACGAGTGTGGCCGAGGAGAGCCAGCCGCGCTCCGGGCCACGGACGATCACGTCGACCAAGGCGGCCAGGCCGGTGGCCGACAGCAGCAGGCCGAGGACGTCGAGCGGGCCGGTCCGGCGGCCCGGCAGCGCAGGGATCAGGGCGACGGCGGCGGCCAGGGCCGCAGCGACCAGGGGCACGTTGATCCAGAACACGCTGCCCCAGGAGAAGTGTTCGAGCAGCAGGCCGCCGGCGATCGGGCCGATCACGATGCCGAGTCCGGCGGTGGCGGACCAGATGGCGATGGCCTTGGGCCGTTCCCGTTCGCCGAACAGCGACACGATGGTGGACAGCGTGGCCGGCATGACGAAGGCCGCGCCCAGCCCCATCACCGCGCGCAGGGCGATCAGTTGGGCCGCCGAGTCGGCGTTGGCGGCGACCGCCGAGGCCAGCGCGAAGACCGTCAGGCCGGCGATCAGCGAGCGGCGCTGGCCGAAGCGGGCACCGAGCCCGCCCGCGGTGATCAGCATCGCGGCGAAGACCAGGGTGTAGGCGTTGTTGATCCACTGCAGGTCGGCGGTGGAGGCGTGCAGCGCCGTGGCGAGGGCCGGCAGGGCGGTGTTGAGCACGGTGTTGTCGATGGTGACGACCACCAGCGAGGAGCAGAGGGCGGCCAGGGCCGCCCAGCGGCGCGGGTGGCCGGGGTCCGGATCGGGCGCGGTCGAGGGGCCCATGGGCTTCCTAACTCTCGTAACCTTACGGCCGTTAGCGGTTGAGTGGGGAAGCTAGCGCACTGGCCTAACAGGTGTAAAGTCACTTCTCATGGAGAAGGAGCCGCCCGCCACCGACCTGCGGGAAGAGCCACCGGCCCGGCCCAGGAACCGTCGGGGCGAGGGCCCCCGGCTGCGCGAGGAGATCATCCGGGCGGCCATCGCGCTGATCGAACGCGAGGGCTCCAAGGAGGCCGTCACCCTGCGCGCGGTGGCCCGCGAGGTCGGCATCGCCGCCCCCTCCATCTACGGCCACTTCGCCGACCGGGACGCCATCGTGGACGCCGTCGTCGGCGAGGCGCTGGCCCGGCTGCAGCGCACGACCGAGACCGCCACCGCCGCCCACGACGACCCGGTGGACGCGCTGCTCGCCGGCTGCGCCGCGTACGTGGAGTTCGGCACCCGCGAGCCGGCCTGCTACCGGATCGTCTTCGGCTCCTCCCGGCAGCGGGTGGAGCCGTCCCCCTGCGAGGGCCCGAGCCGGCCGAACGGACTGGACTCGTTCATGGCCCTGGTGCGCAGCCTGGAGACCTGCGTCGAGGCCGGACGGTCCGCCAGCACCGACCCGTTCGGTGACGCCGTCGCGCTGTGGACGGCGCTGCACGGGCAGGTCACGCTGCGCGCCGCGTTGCCGGACTTCCCCTGGCCGCCGACCGACACCGTGGAGCAGCTGGTCCGCCGGCTCGGTCTGATCATCGGCTAGGGCTCGTCACACTCTCCCGTCGCGATCCGTCAGACCGGTAACGACGAGATTTCGAGGAGAGCGATCATGCAGGCACGGATGCAGAACCCCGCGGTGGTCATTCCCGAGGCCATGCCGGCCGTTCTGAGTGTGGCCAAGGCCGCACAGAAGGGCGGAGTGCCGCAGGCGACGCTGGAGCTGGTGCACCTGCGGGCGAGCCAGATCAACGGCTGCGGCTACTGCGTGGTCGGAGGCGTGGCCAGTGCGCGCAAGGCGGGTGAGAGCGACGAGCGGCTGTCCGCGGTGGCGGCCTGGCGGGACGCGCCGTACTTCACGGCCGCCGAGCGGGCGGCGCTGGCGCTGGCCGAGGCCGTGACCCGGCTGAGCGACCGGACCGACCCGGTGCCGGACCCGGTCTGGGACGAGGCGGCGCGGCACTTCGACGAGAAGCAGCTGTCGGGGCTGGTCCTGTGGATCGGGGTGACCAACCTCTTCAACCGGCTGAACGTGACCACCCGCCAGGTCGCGGGCGCCACCTGGTAGTCCGGGCACGCGAAGGGGGCGCCCGGACCACCGGACGCCCCCTTCACAGGCCCTGCGGTCAGATGATCAGGCTGAGCGGCAGGATCAGGGCGATCGCCACCACCGAGATCACGGTCTCCATCACCGACCAGGACTTGACGGTCTGGCCGACCGTCATCCCGAAGTACTCCTTGACCAGCCAGAAGCCGGCGTCGTTGACGTGCGAGAAGAACAGCGAACCCGCACCGATCGCGAGCACCAGCAGGGCCGCGTGGGTGCTGGACATCCCGACGGCGAGCGGGGCCACGATGCCCGCCGCGGTGATGGTGGCGACGGTGGCCGACCCGGTCGCCAGCCGGATCAGGACGGCGATCAGCCAGCCGAGCAGCAGGGCGGAGATGTGCCACTTGCTCGACCAGACGCTGACCGCGTTGCCGACGCCGACGTCGATCAGGGTCTGCTTGAAGCCGCCGCCCGCACCGACGATGAAGACGATGCCCGCGATCGGGGCGAGCGACTTCTCCACGGTGCGCGAGATCCGGGCCTTGTCGAAGCCGGCCGCCCGGCCGAGGGTCAGCATGCCGAGGAGAGTGGCCGCGAGCAGGGCGATCAGCGGCGAGCCGACGAAGTCGAAGATCCGCTGCAGGGTGGCCTTCGGGTCGTCGATCACCACATCGACCAGCGCCTTGCCGAGCATCAGCGCCACCGGCAGCAGGATGGTCGCGAGCACGGCACCGAACCGCGGGGTGCGCTCGGGCCGCTCGGCCTCGGCCGGCGTGGTCTCGGCCGGGAGCTCCAGCGGCCCGACCCAGCGCTCGGCGACCCGGGCGAACAGCGGCCCGGCGATCACCAGCGTCGGCACCGCGATCAGCAGGCCGAGGGCCAGGGTGATGCCGAGGTCGGCCTTGAGCGCGTCGACCGCGACCAGCGGGCCGGGGTGCGGGGGCACCAGGCCGTGCAGGACGGACAGGCCGGCCAGCGCCGGGATGCCGATCCGCAGCAGCGGGATGTTGCCGCGCCGGGCGACCAGCAGCACGATCGGCACCAGCAGGACCACGCCGACCTCGAAGAACAGCGGCAGCCCGAGCACGGCGGCGATCAGCGCCATCGCCCAGGGCAGCGCCCGGCGGCCGGAGCGGGCCAGCACGGTGTCCGCGATGATGTTCGCCCCGCCGGAGTCGGCGAGCAGCTTGCCGAGCATCGCGCCGAGACCGATCAGCAGGCCGACGCCGCTCACGGTCGCGCCGAAGCCGGTGGCGAAGCTGCTGGTCAGCTTGTCGAAGGGGGCGCCGGCCACCGCGGCGAGCAGCCCGGAGCCGAGGGTCAGGGCGAGGAAGGGGTGCAGCTTGAGCCTGGTGATCAGCAGCACGATGGCGGCGATGCTGAGCAGCACCGCGATCAGCAGGGTGGTGTCGTCGGTGGTGTGCGGCAGGGCCGGTGGGGCGGCCGCGAGCAGCGAGGTGGGGGTCACGCGGGGTCTCCATTGACGGGGCGTACCGGCGGGGCAGGACGGGGTGGAGCGGGGGCAGGACGGTGTGAGGCGGGGCAGGTCAGGGCGGGTCAGGGCGGGTCAGGTCAGGGCGGGGCGGAGCAGTTCGACGGCCGCCGCGGCGAGGTCCTCGGGCCCGGGGCCGACGTCGAGCGCGGCTCCGAGCTCGTCCGGCTGGAGCGGTTCGAGCGCGGCGTACTGGGAGTCGAGCAGGGAGACCGGCATGAAGTGGCCGCTGCGGTGGGCGAGGCGGTCCTCGACCAGGCGGTGGCTGCCGGCCAGGTGCAGGAAGAACGCATCCGGGCAGTGGGCGCGCAGGGTGTCGCGGTAGCGGCGTTTCAGGGCGGAGCAGGTGACCACTCCGCCCGTCCCGGCTGCCCGGCGCTCGGCGAGCCAGCCGCCGAGGGCGATCAGCCAGGGTTCGCGGTCCCGGTCGTCGAGGGGGGTGCCGGCCGACATCTTGGCGATGTTGGCGGCGGGGTGGAAGTCGTCGGCCTCCGCGTACGGCAGGTGGAGGCGGGCGGCCAGCAGCTCGGCGACGGTGGTCTTGCCGACGCCGGAGACGCCCATGACGACGACCGCGGGCGGCTGGTTCTCGACGGTGAGAGCCATGGGTAGTGCTCCTGTTCTGCCTGTTCCGGGGGCAACTGTGGCCCAAAGGTATGACTTATTCAAGAGGATGAAACTTAATCGTCATACTTTTGCTGCCCGATAGGCTGGCCCGATGGAGATCCAGGGCCTGCCGGGCCAACTGCTCGCGGACCTCGGTCCGGCCATCGCCTCGGGCGAGATCCCGGTCGGCAGCGTCCTGCGGGCCGAGGAGCTGGAGGGCCGGTACGGGGTGTCCCGGACGGTGGTGCGGGAGGCCGTGCGGATCCTGGAGTCGATGCGGATGGTCGAGTCCCGGCGCCGGGTCGGCAGCACCGTGCTGCCGAAGAGCGACTGGGACGTCTTCGACCCGCTGGTGATCCGCTGGCGGCTGGCCGGCGCGGACCGGGCCGCCCAGCTGCGCTCACTCGGATCCCTGCGGGTGGCGGTCGAACCCGCGGCTGCGGCCCTGGCGGCCCGTCAGGCCGACGACGACGCGCGCCGCGAGCTGAGCGCCCTGGCCGTCGAACTGACCGTCACCGCGCGCGCCGCCGACCTGGAGGCATTCCTGCGGCACGACATCGCCTTCCACGCGGCGGTGCTGCGGGCCAGCGGGAACGAGATGTTCGCGCACCTGGGCGGTACCGTCGGCGCGGTGCTCACCGGCCGCACCGAGCACCACCTGATGCCCCACCGGCCGGCCGAGTACGCCGTGCGGCTGCACCGCGAGGTCGCGGAGGCGATCTGCGCGGGCGACGCGGAGACCGCCGAACGGGCGATGCGCACCATCGTGGTGGGGGCGCTGGAAGAGCTCGACGCGACCCTGGAGTGAACCGGGCGCTCGACCGAAGGGGTGGAATGATCCGGGGCGCGACGGGCAGGCTCGCCGTGGGCGCGCCACCACTCCGCCGCGGGGGCGACCAGGGCGCGCCGCGACCAGGGGGGTTGTCGAATGTCCGCCGCGCGCCGCCGTCTGCCCGACGAGGTGCGGTCCGCCGCCGTCCGGGCCTTCCTCTGCTTCGCGTTCACCCTGGTCGCGCTGATCGTGGCGAGCCTGGCCTCGTACGCGCACAGCGGGCTGCTGACACCGGCTCTGCTGGGGATGGCACTCGGCGTGTTCGGCTGTGCCTGGTGCCTGCTGGAGATCGTGATCGCCCGTCAGATCGCCGCGCAGCGGATGCGCGGGCCGAACTCCGCCTCTCCGCTGGCGGGCAGCCGGGAGCCGCGGCGACGGCGCCCGGCGGTGGACCGCGGGGCGCCCTCGCGCGGCTGACGGCCGGGGCCCGCGTCAGCCGCGGGCGCCCACGGCGAAGCCGTACTGCCGGGGCCAGCGCCGCTCGGCGCCGAGGGTGCGGGCGGCGTGCTGCGGCCAGTACGGGTTGCGGAGCAGCTCGCGGCCGAGCATCACCGCGTCGGCCAGGCCGTCGGTGAGGATCCGCTCGGCCTGCTCGGGCTCGGTGATCAGGCCGACCGCACTGACCGGCAGCCCGCCGAGCTCGCGGACCCGGGCGGCGAAGGGCACCTGGTAGCCGGGGCCGACCCGGACGTCGGCGTGCGGGGCGAGACCGCCGCTGGAGACGTCCACCAGGTCGACGCCGACGCCCTGGAGCTCCTTGGCGAGCAGGGCGCTGTCGTCCACCGTCCAGCTCGGTTCCCCGGCCAGCCAGTCGGTGGCGGAGACCCGGAAGAACACCGGCAGGTCCGCCGGCCAGACGGCGCGGACGGCGGCCGCCACCTCCAGCGCGAGGCGGGCGCGCCCGGCGAAGCCGCCGCCGTACCCGTCGGAGCGGTGGTTGGCGGCCGGCGAGAGGAAGGAGTGGATCAGGTAGCCGTGCGCGCCGTGCACCTCGGCCACCTGGAAACCGGCGGCGAGCGCCCGCTGCGCCGCCTCGGCGAAGGAGCGGACGACGGCGCCGATCTCCTCGACGGTCAGCTCGTGCGGTACGGGGTTGGCCCCGAAGGGCAGGTCGGACGGGCCGACCGGCTGCCAGCCGCCCTCCTCGGGCGGGACCGGTGTGCCGCCGAGCCAGGGCTGCCGGGTGCCCGCCTTGCGGCCGCTGTGTGCGAGCTGGACGGCCGGCACCGCTCCGTGGCTCGCGACCAGGGCGGCGATCCGGCCGAGCGCCTGCTGCTGGCGGTCGTTCCACAGGCCCAGGTCGTACGGCGAGATCCTGCCCTCCGGGCGGACCGCGGTGGCCTCGACCATCACCAGGCCCGCCCCGCCGGCGGCCCGGGAGCCCAGGTGCGCGAGGTGGAAGTCGGTGGCCACGCCCAGGTCGGCGCCGTCGGCGGCCGCCGAGTACATGCACATCGGCGCCATCCAGACCCGGTTGGGCACGGTCAGCGAACGCAGGGTGAGCGGCTCGAACAGGGCACTCATGGCAGGGTCCTCCGGGGGGGTCGGCCGGGTCGCGGTGGCCCCCGCACGATACGCACCTTAGTACGAGACCTGTCAAACTACGATGGTTCTCGTACCATGAGGTGTGCCCGAGACCCAGCCCGAGACCCAGCCCGCGACCGAGACGCCCGGCGACACCACCGCAACCGCTACCGCGACCGCCACCGCCCCGGCGGTCCTGCCGGAGCCGGCGCCGGAGGAGATCCGGCTGGAGTGCGTGCTGCACGCGCTGGCCGATCCGGTCCGGCTGCGGATCGTCGCCGAGCTGGCCGAGCCCGGTTGCGAGCTGAACTGCCTCGCCTTCGACCTGCCGGTGACCAAGTCGACCGGCACCCACCACTTCCGGGTGCTGCGCGAGGCCGGGGTGATCCGGCAGTGGCGGCGCGGCACCTCGAAGATGAACACGCTGCGCCGGACGGACCTGGCGCGGCTCTACCCGGGCCTGCTGGAGAGCGTGCTGGCAGCCCTGCGCAGCCGCCCGGCCGGGGCCGCGCAGGGCTGAGGGATCAGTCCTGCTCCTCCCCCGCGGTGTGCGGGAGGTCGATGCCGTGCCGGGCCGCGATCCGCAGCAGGCCGGTGATCCTGCCCTGGTACGCCTCGACCCCGTCCTCGTCCCCGTCGGCACGCGCCTGCTCCAGGGCCCGCCGGGCCGATGCCAGCTGCTCGCGAAGCTCCTCGCCGAATTCCTCTGTCACGGCCGCCCTCCGGTGCCGATGTGGACGAAGACCCGCTGATCCGGGGGTACGCCCGGGGCGTCCAGCATGGACGAAGGCGGACAAATCATCAACCAGCCGTCGCCGGCCCGAGCGCCGCGCCCACGATGAGGTGACCCCACCCGCGCGCGTCGGGCGTACCGACACCCCCCGCAACACCCCCGCCACCGGAGTTGTCCCGGCGTTCACCCATGATCGACAGATGGTCTATACCAATCCGGTAGTCTGACCGCCGACGCTGCAATTCGACGGCTGTGGGGGCCTCATGACTGCCGATCACCTACCCGCACCACCGAGCGACCGGGAGCTGTACTGGTACTTCGGCCCGCAGCGCCGCTGGGTGCCGGTCCTCTCCTCGCTCGCGTTCGTCTGCTCCGCACTGACCATGGTGTCCTTCTCGCTGCGGACCGTCGCGCTCTGGCCCTTCCTGGCCGTGCTCGGCATCAACCTGGTCGCCCTGACCCTGTCCTGCGTGAACGGACTGCGCGGGCGCCGCTTCACCCGCCGCTCGCACGAGCTGCTGATCTCCGCCTGGCAGCCCTCCCGGGCCCCGTCCGTCGACCTCTACCTGCCCACCTGCGGCGAGCCGCTGCCGGTGCTGGCCAACGCCTACCGGGCCGTCGCGGACGTCGAGTGGCAGGGCGCCCTCACCGTCTGGGTGCTCGACGACGCCGACCGCCCCGAGGTCGCCGAGCTCGCCCGGCGGCACGGCTACCGCTACGTGGTGCGGCCCGACCGGGGGCACCTGAAGAAGGCCGGCAACCTCAACCACGCGCTCGGCCTCGGCGACGGCGAGTTCATCGCCATCCTGGACGCCGACTTCGCCCCCCGCCCGGACTTCCTGCGCCACCTGCTCCCGTACCTCTCCGACCCGCAGGTCGGCATCGTGCAGAGCCCGCAGTGCTTCGACACCGACCCGGCGATGGGCTGGATCGAACGGGCCGCCGGCGCCGCCCAGGAGTGGTTCTTCCGCTGGATCCAGCCCTCCCGGGACGCCAGCGACGCCGCGATCTGCTGCGGCAGCAACGCCGTCTACCGGCGTGCCGCGATCGAGGCCGCCGGCGGCTTCGCCCGGCTCGACCACAGCGAGGACATGTACACCGGCCTCGCCCTGCACGGGCGCGGCTACCGCACGGTCTACGTCCCGGTGCTGGTCGCCAAGGGCACCTCCCCGGCCGGCCTGGCCTCCTTCGTCAACCAGCAGTACCGCTGGGCGATGGGCAACCTGCACCTGGTCGGCCGCTCCGAGCTCGCCCGGCTCGGCCTGCCCTGGCGGATGCGGCTGTGCTACTACGAGGGCGTGGTCGGCTACCTGACCATGTTCGTCAACATCCTCACCGCGCCGCTGCCGCCGCTGGTGATGCTGTTCCGGTACCCCGGCCAGATCAGGGCCTGGTACGCGCTGCCGCTGATCTCGCTGCTGTGGCTGTGGCACGTGCTGCTGCCCCGGGTGAGCCGCACCCGCTGGCGGATCGAGGTGATCCGCGCCAACACGCTGATGGCCTTCGCCGCCGGCGCCGCGATCCTGCACACGCTGCGCGGGCACAGCGCCGCCTGGGTGCCCACCGGCGCCGGGCGGGCCCGGCCCGGCGGGATGGCCCGCCGGGTGGTGCTGGTGACCATGCTGTGGACGGCCGGCACCGTCGCGGCCACCGCCGTCGGCCTGGCCCTCACGGTCGCCCGCTACGGCTGGTGGCCGACCTGGGGCCTCGCCCTGTACCTGCTGGTGCAGGCCCAGATCGGGCTGCCGCTGGTCCGCGACCTGGCCGTGGAGCTGCGTGGTTCCACCCGCCCCGGCAGGGCCCGGCCCGGCTCCGCGATGCGCCCGCGCCGCTGGCCCGAGGCGCTGGCCGTCACCAGTTCACTCGCCCTGATCGCCCTGATCGCGTCCGGCTGGGTGGCCCCGATGCTGCCCTGGCTGGGCTGAAAGGTCGTCACACCCGTGTCCACCAGCGCTGTACCCGACCGGCGGCCCGACCTGCTCGCCGTGCTCAGCCCGGCGCCCCCGCCGGCCCCGCCGCGCTTCCGCCTCGACATCGAGGGGCTGCGCGCCGTCGCCCTGCTAGCCGTCCTCGGCTTCCACGCCGCCGTCCCCGGGCTGGCCGGCGGATTCGTGGGCGTGGACGTCTTCTTCGTCCTCTCCGGCTACCTGATCACCGGTCTGCTGGTGAAGGAGGCCGCCGCCACCGGCCGGATCCGGCTGACCGAGTTCTTCTCCCGGCGGGCCCGGCGGCTGCTGCCCTCCGCCGCCCTGGTGCTGGCCGTGGTGGCGCTGGCCGGCGCCTGGCTCACCGTGCCGCTGCGCCGGACCGACCTGGAGCACGACGTGCTCGCCGCCGCGCTGTCCGTCGCCAACTGGCGGTTCGTCGGGCAGCAGACCGACTACCTGGCGGCCGGACGGGACCAGAGCCCGCTGCTGCACTTCTGGTCGCTGGCGGTCGAGGAGCAGTTCTACCTCGGGTGGGCGCCGCTGCTGGCCCTGGTGGTGCTGGCGACGGCCCGCCGCCGGCGCGGGCTGCGGCCCGTCCTGCTGGTGCTGACCGCCGCGCTGACCGCCGCCTCGTTCGCGCTGGCCGTGCACTGGACCGCCGGGTCGGTCTCGCTCGCCTACCTCGGTACGCCGTCGCGGGTCTGGCAGTTCGGGGCGGGCGCGCTGCTGGCCGTGCTGCCCTGGCACCGGCTGCGCGGGCCGCGGGTGCTGCGCGAACTGCTCGGCTGGGCGGGGCTCGTCGCGATCGCCTGGTCCGTCCTGCGGTACGACGCCGCCACCCCGTACCCCGGCTGGGCCGCGCTGCTGCCCACGGCCGGTTCGGCGGCCGTGATCCTGGCGGGGACGCCAGGGCGGGGCGGCCGCGCCGGTCACAGCGCCGGACGGCTGCTGGGCGCGCGGGCGCCGCGCGCGGTCGGCCGGCTCTCGTACAACCTCTACCTGTGGCACTGGCCGGTGCTGGTGCTCGCCGAGGCCCGGTTCGGTGCGCTCGGCTGGCCGCTGAGGGTGCTGCTCACCGGCGCCGCCGCGCTGCCCGCGTACGCGGCGATGCGCTGGCTGGAGCGGCCACTGCGGCGCAGCCGGGTGGTGGCCGAACTGCCCAGGCGCGGGCTCTCCCTGGGGCTGACGGCGGTGGTGCTGCCGGTGGTGCTGGCCCTGGTGGTGGGCACCGGGACGCTGCGGCTGCTCGGCCCGGCCGGGCCGGTCGACCTGGCGGGCCTGGCACCCGGCAACCCGGACGGAACGTCCCTGCTGCAGCCGGGCGGGCCGGCCCGCGGCCCGATCGTGCCCGACCCGGTGCAGGCCCGGCAGGACTTCCCGCCGGACGGCACCTGCGAGGTACCGCCGACGGCCGTCACCAGCCCCGAGTGCCGGTTCGGCGAGGCGGCCGCCACCGACCGGATCGTGCTGCTCGGCGACTCGCACGCCGGCCAGTGGTTCTCCCCGCTGCTGGGCATCGCGGCCCAGCGGCACTGGGCGCTGGAGGAGCTGGTCAAGCAGGGCTGCCCGCTGCCGCAGGTCCCGGTGGTCAACCCGCAGCTCGGGCGGGCGTACCGCGAGTGCGACGAGTGGCGCGCCGCCGCGCTGGAGCGGTTGCGCGTCGGGCCGAAGCCGAAGCTGATCGTGATAGCCGCGCTGAACCGCTACAACGCCGACCGGGAGCAGTTGCTGCACGGCTGGCAGCAGACCCTGGAGCAGCTGCGGGCGGTCGGCGCGCCGATCGTCTACCTGCAGGACACCCCGATCCCGGGGCTGGACGTCCCCGCCTGCCTGTCCGGGCACACCGGCGACCCGGCGGCCTGCGAGTTCCTGCGCGCCGACGGACTGTGGGCGGACCCGCTCGCCGACGCGGTCGCCGCCGGGCAGGTGCCGGGCGTGCGGGCGGTGTCGGTCAACCCGGTGCTCTGCCCCGGCTCGGGGCGCAGCTGCCCGGCGGTCCTGGACCGGGTGGTGCTGTACCGGGACGACGCACACCTCACCAACACCGCCGCGGTGGTGCTGGAGCCCCGGCTGGAGCGGCTGCTGACGGAGGCCGGGCTGCCGGCCGGCCCCGGCGCCGGCTGGCGGGAGCTGCTGCGGGACGAGTTCGACGGCCCGGCCGGCAGCGCGCCGTCCGCCGCGCTGTGGCAGCACGACCTCGGCACCTGCTACCCGGGCTGCCCGGCCCCGCAGTGGGGGACGGGGGAGGTCGAGACGGTGACCGACTCGACGGAGAACGTCCGGCTGGACGGGAAGGGCGCGCTGGAGATCCGGCCGACGCTCGTCGACGGCCGGTGGAGCTCCGGGCGGATCGAGTCACGCCGGGCCGACCTGGCCGCGCCGGCCGGCGGGGTGCTGCGGATCGAGGCGTCGATCGCGCTGCCCGAGGTGAACGGCCCGGCCGCCGCCGGGTACTGGCCGGCCTTCTGGGCGCTGGGCGGGGGCCTGCGGGACGGCTACACCGGCTGGCCGGGGATCGGCGAGCTGGATGTGCTGGAGTCGGTGAACGGCCGCGGCCCGGTGTTCGGCACCCTGCACTGCGGGACGGTCCGGGGCGGCCCCTGCCAGGAGCCGAACGGCCTCGGTTCGGGCGAGCAGCGGTGCGACGGCTGCTGGGGCGGCGGTTTCCACACGTACGCGGTGGAGGTCGACCGGTCGTCGGCGCCCGAGCAGGTGCGGTGGTACCTGGACGGCCGGGAGTTCCACCGGGTGACGGCCGACCGGGTCGACCCGGCGGCGTGGGACCAGGCCGTGCACGGCGGGATGTTCCTGATCCTGAACCTCGCGATCGGCGGCAACCTGCCCGCCGCGTACGGCGGTTCGGTCGGCCCGGCGACCGAGCCGGGGCACCCGATGCGGGTGGCGTACGTGTCGGTGGCGGCCCGCGGCTGAGCGCGCGACCCGTCGGCCGGACCGTCCGGGGCGAGGCTCGTCGCCCCGCCCGGGACCAGCACCCGCACACCGGGTGCACCGATCCGTCAGGACGGGTTCACGTGTACGAGGTTCGGCCAGTAGCGTCGGGCGTCGGTGACCCGGTCGAGCAGCGGGGAGACGGCGGGGTCCGCCTGAAGGTAGCCGTCGACGAGGGCGGAGAGCATCGCGTCGTTCTTCTCCCGGTCGTCGCCGGGGCGGTCCAGCAGGTCGACGCAGCCCTGGCCGGCCTGCCTGGTGGTGGTGAGCCAGGACTGCCACGGGTCGTCGAGCCCGGCGTCGGGAATCCCCGGGTGGCGGACGGCCTCGGTGGCATGCTCGGCGAGGGCGGTGCAGACCGGCCGCAGCCGTTCGCCGTCGATCCGGACCAGCTGTTGGCGCGGGTCGTTCGCCGCCGCCTCCAGCCTGCGGAACTCCTTCTCGAACTCGCCGTAGTCCGATGTCAGTTCCAGGATGTCGGCGCGGCCGCTCAGGGCGAACCAGGCGATCAGCTGGAAGCTGCGCACCCGCTCGCTGGTGGCCGCGCGGGGCGGCGGCGCCGGGGTCGCGGCCGCCGGGCCCGAGTGCCGGTCCCCACTCAGCGCTGTCGCGGGGCCGAGAACCGCGGTGACCAGCAGCAGCGCCGCGCCCGCCCGTCCGGCGACCAGGCCTGCGCGGGTGCGGGGGCGGGCGACCGGGTCGGCGGGCAGCCCCGGGGCCCGCCGGGGTCGCGGGGCCCGTACGCACGCGCGGACCGTGTTCGCCGCCCACCCGGCCGCCACCGCGACAAGCGCGGCACCGAACACCGCCGGTACCACGGCACCCGCCAGCAGCGGCAGGGCCGGCAGCACTCCGCCCGGCACCCACAGGCAGCTGTCGCCCATGGCCCGGAGCGGGCCCAGGCAGCCGTCGGCCGCGCCGAGTACGAACTGCCCTGCCAGGGCGGCACTCGACGCCACACCCGAGGCGACGAGCGCCCGGGGCAGCCACAGCCGGCGGGCGGTGGCCGCCACCACGGCCGAAGTGACCGCCACGCCCGCCCAGATCGCCACGATGGTCCACCACATCGACAGCAACGCGAAGGACTCACCGCGCCCGCCGAGCGGCGGCCGGTCCGGGTACAGACCGGCCCGGGCCGCGGCCATCCCCGCCACGCAGAGGACACCTCCGAGCAGCCCGGACAGCACGGCCTGGCGCAGGCCGGGCGCGGTCTCGGGCGACCTGCGCAGCCACCGGACGAGCGGATACACCCAGAGCGCGGTCGCCGCCGCGAGGGAGAGCCGGTTGACACCCTCGACCGCGAGCGCGGGCAGCACGGAGGTGATCCAGGACAGCTCGCCGGTGTGTTCCTCCCAGGGGCCGGGGAATCCGTCCACGACGGTCTGCCGCAGGCCTCCGGCGGTCATGAGGTCCCCGGTCGTGAACAGGTAGCCGGACCTCAGCCACCAGCTCACGGCCGCCGCGCCCACCAGGGTCCCGGCGGCCAGGGCCGCCAACGGCACGGCCCGCAGGCCGCGGCCGGCGCGCAGCCGCGGCCGGATCCGTGCGCACTGCAGGAGCCACACCACGTACGCGGCGCCGCCGAGAAACAGGACGAGCAGCACCTCGGGGTGGTCCGGGAGCCAGCGCGAGCCGCTGGTCGTGCCGGTCAGCAGCTCACCCGTGACCAGGCCGAGCCCCAACATCAGGCCGGGTCGGGCACCGGTCGGCGGGCGCCCGCCGTGATGGGCCGTGTAGGCCGCCCACCGCCGGGCGGTCAGGGTGGTGATCGCCGCCGGCGGCAGGGCCACGATCACGACGGCCGCGGTGACGTTCCAGAGTGCGTCCAGGGTGTGGGCCGAGGTCAGCGTGGCGCCGCCGATCAGGAACATCTGCGCCGGGCCCAGCGAGAACAGCACGGCCGGGTCGTCGAGCGAGCTCCGGCGCTCGGCCCAGGTGGGGTGGCTGCGCCACCACGCCGTGACGGAGGCCGGCAGCCGCGAGACCCGGGGAGCCTCGCGGGCCTGCTCCCACACGGCACGGTCCGCGCCGAGCGCCAGGGCGTCCGCGTCGGCGTACAACTCGCGGTGGCGCAGCACGTCGGCGCGGGCGAGGACCACCAGCACCACCAGGAAGCCGGTCTCCGCCATGCTGCGGAGCAGGGCCGGCCGGGCCGCCGGCCAGAACACCTCGTCCGCGCCGGTGAACCATCCGAGGAGGTCGGCCGCGCCGAGGACGGTGCCGTAGACCACGATCGCGGGCACGACGACCAGCACCATGAAGACCCGCCACAGCGCGGTGACGGCGTAGCCGAAGTCCACGTCCCGGTTGCGGATGTGCGCCAGCTCGTGGAGCACCACCGCCCGGAAGCCCGCGGGGTCGGAGGTCCGGGAGTTGACCAGCCCCGCGTACAGGCACACGGAGCGCCGCCCGGCGCGGCCGAACGCGGCGGCGGCGCGGTCGAACCTGGCCGGGTCGACGAGGAAGTCGGGGACGGCACGCAGCCCGGCGATCCGCACCAGGCCCATCAGTTCCGCACGCAACTCCCCCGAGCCGTCCGCCTCTTCGAGCGTCATCAGCCGTTGCCGCCGGGCCTTCCACCGGGGCAGCCGCAGGTACAGCACCCCTGCGGCGAGCAGTACCACCGCCGCGCCCGCCAGGCCCGACCAGTACGGGTAGACCTGGTCGGCCGAGGCGCACTGCCGGAGTGCCGACAGGCCGCGGTCGTCGGAGACCAGCGCCTCCAGCATCCGGCCGTCCGGGTCGTACCCGACGGCGAACTCGCACAGGATCAGGGTGTTGCGGGAGGGGAGCAGCGGAAGCAGCTCGGTCAGTGTGCCGATGCTCGCCACCAGCATCGTGATCACCAGCAGGGCGAAGCGCAGCGCAGTGCCGGCGGGCACCGCCCGCGGATCGAGGACCCGGTGGACGGGGGACTCCTCGCCGTCCACGTCAGGGCGCCTCGGTACGCGACGCGCCCGGGCCGTCGGCGGTCCCGGGCGCCGGTGCCGGCGGAAGTGTCGGCGGAAGGGCGGGCGGAAGGGCCGGGTCGGGGAGCCGCGCCGGCTCGTCCAGGACCAGGCGGGCCACCACGCAGTTCGCCAGCGCAAGGGCTGCGGGCTCGTCGAGGCCGGCCCGGGCGGCACCCTCGCTCACTCTGCGATGCACCGCCGCCAGCTGCTCCCGGGTGAGGACTGGCATGGCGGGCGGGGCCTCGGGCCCCCTGCGCAGGACTCGGCGCCACCGCCTTCGTACGCCGCCGGCGACCCGGCGCACGGCGCTGTTCGCTGTGGCACCGACCATGCCGCGGAAGGCCTCGTCGACCGCGATCCAGACCACCGGGGTGACCACGGCGGCCACCTCGGTGAGCCCGAAGCCGAGCGGATCGCCGCGCTTTCGGCGCTTCAGCAGGCGCACGACCTCGCCCTCGTCCAGCCGGCCCAGCCACTCGACCAGCTGACGCTCCTGAGGCGCCTGTCGGGCGATCACCTCGGCCACGACGTCCCGTACGGTCGTCCCCACGCCCCGTCCCCTCCCCCGTGCGCGAAGCCCAACTCCCCTTCCTGTCAATGTACTCGGGGAATCAAGACCGCGCGGACGGGGCCCGGCACCCGGGTGCCGGGACAGCACACCGCCGCGCAGGAGTTCCGTCGCGCGCTCGGCGGCACCGATGCCTGACCGGACGTCAGCCGCGCAGGCCGACGCCGCCGTAGACGAGGACGGGAGCCGCGAGCAGGAGCGCGGCGACGCTGCCCGCCTCCGTGATCTCCCCGGCCCGGACCCTGGCGACCGCGTCGGCCGGGGCGATCCGGTGCACGGTCATCGCCGACTCGGTGGGATCCCGCGCGACGCGGCCGGGTGCGAGGTCGGCGGCGAGGAACAGGTGGGTGGCGGCCCCGGTGCTGGAGGGCAGCGGGTGGATCAGGCCGAGCGGGCGCCAGGTCGCGGCCCGCCACCCGGTCTCCTCCTCCAGCTCCCGGCGGGCGGCCGCCTGCGGCTCCTCGCCCGGCTCGATGCCGCCGCCCGGCAGGTGCGGCATCCGGCGCCCGGTCAGGTGGAAGTCGTCCTCGACGAGCAGCAGCAGGCCGTCCCGGTCCAGCGCGACGACGCGGACCGCGTCCGGGACCTCGATGTGCTCGTACACATAGGGGCCGTGCGGGCCGGCGACCGTGTCGGACAGCAGCCGGAGGTACGGGCCGTCGTGCAGGATCCGGCGGTCGGGTGTGGCCTCGTCCTCGGCGTCGGGTGCCATCGGTTGCCTCTCTCGGCCGTGCGTCGTTCACGGTGTGTGCCGCGGAAGCGGAATGCCCGCCCGGCCCCGCCGCGCCGGGCGGTCAGAGCTCGCCGAACTCCCCGCGGGCGACGGCGGTGACGAACGCCTGCCAGGAGGCGGGCGCGAAGGCGAGCCGGGGGCCGTCCGGGTCCTTGCTGTCGCGGACCAGGCCGGGCGTCGTGTCGTCGACCTCGACGCAGCTGCCGCCGGTGCCGTCGCTGTGGCTCGACTTGCGCCAGACGGCGGTGTTCGGCTCAGACGTGGTGGGCATCCTCGTACTCCTCCGCCGTCGCCTCGATCGCTCGGAGGGATGCCTCCGGCGACAGCGCGGCAGCCCTGACCAGATCGTACGACCTCTGGCACCTGGCCACCACGCCCGGATCGTCCAGCAGTTGGCCCGAGTGCAACCCCTCCACGTACGCGGCGGGCGGCGCCTCCTCGAAGGTCATCAGGGAGACGAACCCGGCCATCATCGCGTGCGCCGCGGCCGAGAACGGCAGGACCTGCACCAGGGCCTTCCCCTCGCGCGCCACCGCGACCACGTGGCGCAGCTCCTCGGCCATCACGGCGGCCCCGCCGACCGGGGTCCGCAGGACGGTCTCGTGCAGGATCACCCACAACTGCGGTGCTGTTGGACCGTCCAAGATCCGGGCCCGTTCGAGCCGGGCGGCGACGCTCGCGTCGACCTCGGGCCCGGCGGCGAAGGGCAGTGCCGCGCGGATCACGGCGCGGGCGTAGTCCGCGGTCTGCAGCAGGCCGGGCACCAGGGCGGGCGCGTACTCGCAGATGGTCTCCGCGGTGGCTTCGAGTTCGGCGGCCTGGGCGAAGTAGGCGGCGTGCCGTGAGCGGGCGACCAGCGGGTAGAGGCGCTGGAAGAAGCCGTCCGTGCCGAGCACCGCGTCGAGGCGCTCGGAGAGGTCCTTCTGCGGCTTGCGGGCGGCCGCCTCCAGGTAGCCGATGTACGCGCCGGAGTGGAAGACCAGCTCGCCGAGGGCCTCCTGGCTCAGGCCCCTGGCCTCGCGCAGTCGGCGGAGTTCCGCGCCGTAGAAGGCTTTCGGGGATTCGGACGGATCGAGATCGCGTGGGCCGGCCATCGCTGAGCACCTCCATGCCGACAGTGCGGCTGTCGGGTCGTCACCTCTGGCCAAGGCTAGCTTCCCAGAGCGACGCTTGAGGTACAGAACGTGACGATCGGCCACGGACCACCTGCCGGGCCGCCTCAGGGAAGGACTCCTGCACCATGAGCAACGGCAGTACACGGTCGTCGAACTGGCGTCCAGGCATCGGCGACCCGGTCCACGACCTACGGCGGGACCGGGCGGGCGAGTTCCGCGGCGAGAACGGCGGACTCTGGTACCTCCGGCCGCACGGCGGCGGGATCGAGTGGACGGCCGCTCCCGCCGAAGTCCGGCCCGCACGCCGGGACGGAGCCGCGGGGCGGGACGGCGGTGCGCGGCGGGACGGCGGTGCGCGGCGTGCGTGAGCGGGCGATGGGGATCGCCGCCGCACTGGCCGAGGCGGCCGGGGCCCGGGTGTTCCTGGTCGGGTCGCGGTCCGGGTACCTGCTGACCACGCCCGCGCCGCGGGACCCGGAGCGGATCTCGGTCGTCCTGCCGGCACTGCGGCTGGCCGACCGGTTCGGGCACAGCACGCGCAACGGCGGGGTGCTGTGGTGCGAGGTCGGACCCCGGGAGCGACCCGGGCCTCCCGCACCTCCCGGGCCCAACGGACCTCCCGGGCCTCCAGGAACGGGAGGCCATACACATCAGCTGGCGCGATGAAAGGGTGAGTTGTCGCCAGCTGGCGCACAGGAGAGCGCACACCGTCCGTTCACGCCGGATTCCACTGCCCCGAAGGGAACTTGCGGTCCGGCCGAGTCCCGCCGACCCCGTCCGGCCACACCGGCCCGACCCCGCTGACCAGGCATCACCTCATCGGCGGCAGGCTCACCGGCGGGCCGGAAAGCTGCTGTTGGTCGTGTCCCCGTCACGTTAGGAAGGAACGGTACGGGGACTCCCCCGCACAGCCACCCCACCGTGAACCGGAGCCGCCACCCATGAGCCCTCTCCGCGCCCGCCTCCGCACCGCCGCCGTCGTCCTCGGCACCGCTGCCGCGCTGACCGTCCCGATGTCCACCGCCGCCCAGGCCGCCCCCGGCGACACCGCCGACCTCTGCCAGTCCTCCTGGACGCCCAGCGGCTGGGTCGACGTGCAGTGGTGGAACAGCTTCAGCTGCGGTTCGACGTTCAGCCCCAACATGAAGCGGGTGAAGCAGCTCACCGGCTACCCGGCCGGGACCACGGTCAACGCGTGTTCCTCCAGCCTGCCCCCGGCCGGCTGGGTGCAGGTCGCCATCTCCTACAGCGGCTCCTGCAACTACAGCGTGAACCCGAGCTTCAACAAGAACTCCTGGCAGCTCAAGCAGCTCACCGGCTACCCGGTCGGCACCGTCGTCAACGCCTGCAACTCCAGCCTCCCGCCGTCCGGCTGGGTCCAGGTGAGCGAGTACTACGACAGCGGCTGCCAGTCCTCCTCCATCCCGAGCAACACCAAGAACGCCTGGCAGCTCAAGCGCGTCTCCTGACACCCCGGCACCGCCGCCCGCACCCACCGACCCGGGCCGGGCGGCCCCGATCGTCGGGGCGCAACCGGTGTTTCCCTGCGCAGAGTTGACCGAACCCGGTGATAACGTGCCTGCTCGATGCGCCTCTTCGAGATCGGCATTCACCCACGGCCCGCTGCCCGCCCGAGCGAGGTGGCCGAATGACCGTGATCACCGGCCTGGCCACCCTGACGGCGTACGGGCACGGCACCGACCGGCTCTGGGAGGGTCTGCTCGGCGGTATACCGGCGCTGTCCCCGGTGACCAGATTCGACCTCACCGGCCGCCGGGCCCGGTTCGCCGCCACGCTGCCCGGGGAGCCGGACCTGACCGGTGAACTGGCCACCCTGATCGACCGCGCCTGCGCACAGGCCGGGTTGACGGCGGACGAACGGGCCACGACCCCGCTGCTGCTGGCCCGGCATCTCACCGGCCCCGTCGACCCGCCCACCGCCGCGCTCGCCGCGGCCTGCGGCCTGCGCGGCCTGGAACGGGTCCACACCAACGCCTGCGCCGCCGCGGGCTCCGCGGTCGCGGACGCCGCCGCGTCACTGGCCCTCGACGAGTACCCGCGGGTGGTGGTCGCGGCCGGCCAGTTGGTCGGCGCGGACAGCTTCGCCTGCTTCGACAGCGCGGGCGTGCTGGCCCCGGACGGGATCTCCCGGCCGTTCAGCGCCGGCCGGCAGGGACCGGTGCTCGGCGACGGCGCCGGGGCCCTGGTGATCGAGACGCCCGAGGAGGCCCGCCGCCGGGGGGCCGCACCCCTGGTCCGGCTGGCCGGCTGGGGGCAGGCGGGCGACGCCCACCATGTCGCCCGGCCGCACCCCGAGGGCCGCGGCACCGCGCGGGCGGTCGCGGCGGCGCTGCGCCGGGCAGGTGTCGGCCCGGAGGCGGTCGGGTACGTCAACGCGCACGCCACTTCGACACCCTCCTTCGACCCGGCCGAGGCGGCCGCGCTGCACCGGGCGCTCGGGCCGTACGTCGGCCGGGTGCCGGTCAGTTCGACCAAACCGCTGCACGGCCACTGCCTGACCGCGGC
Source organism: Kitasatospora sp. NBC_00374 (assembly GCF_041434935.1). Classification (NCBI taxonomy): domain Bacteria; kingdom Bacillati; phylum Actinomycetota; class Actinomycetes; order Kitasatosporales; family Streptomycetaceae; genus Kitasatospora; species Kitasatospora sp. NBC_00374. The sequence continues at coordinate 1,898,677 of NZ_CP107964.1, forward strand.
CGGGATGGTCGAACTGGCGGTCTGCACGCTGGCCCTGCGGCACGGCCTGCTGCCGGTCAACGCGGGGTACCTGGGCCCGGACCCGGACTGCCGGCTCGACCTGGTGCTCGACCGCCCCCGGCCCGCCGCGGCGCGGTACGCGCTCAATCTCAGCGCCGGATTCGGCGGCACCTGCACCGCCCTGCTGCTGGAAGCCGCATGAGCGATCGTCAGGGCTGCCCCGTCGTGCTGGCCGAGTCGCACTGGCCACCCCCCGGAGTCCCGGAAGCCCGACCGGACCAGGGCCGCTTCCTGCACTCCCGCTTCCCGCCCCTGGTGGCGGCGGCCGCCGAGGAGTGCCTGCGGCGGCACTACGGCGAACCGCCGGCGCCGGCCGGGCGGGGCGAGCGGACGGCGGTGCTGCTCTCCTCGCTGGGCGGGGACCGGACGACCGCCGCGCGGGTGGCCGAGGCGGTCGAGGCGGGGGCACTGGTGGCGAAGCCGCTGCTGTTCCAGTCCGCGCCGACGGCCGCGCTCGGCCTGGTCACGGCCCGCTGGGGGCTGGCCGGGCCGGTGCTGTCGATCACACCGCTCGGCGACCGGCTCAAGGACGGACTGACCCTCGCCGGACGGCTGTTGGCGGTCGGCGAGGCGGCGGAGGTCCTACTGGTCTGCGCCGACCTGGCGGACCGCCCGGGAGCGCCGGACCGGGCGCAGGCGCTGCTGCTCGGCCACGCGGAACACCGGTGACACCTGTCAGCTCAAAACACTGACGCGCAGTCAGACATTCACCTAGGCTGATCCCGGAGAGCCGGTCGAGCTGGGGGTCACCATGACGGGGCGGACACATGAGCACGGCCGGACCGGCCTGTGGGCGACGGCGCTCTGCGCGGTCCTGCTCACCGCCTGCTCGGGCACGGACCCGCAGCCGGTGCCCGCCACGCCGACCACCGGCGCGAGCTCCACTCCGAGCCCCACCCCGAGCCCCCGGCCCACGTCGGTCGAGCTGACCGACACGTACTTCGCCCAGGGCCAGTGCGCCGCACCGGTGTCGGACCGGGACGCCAGGGTCGGCGGCGTCACGACGTACCGGGTCGCCTCCTGCACCGACGCCCTCGCCGTGGCCACCGTGACGCGGCGCTCCCCGACCGTCGTGGTGACCGTGGAGAGCGCGACGACGGAACCGGGCTGCGAGGACACCACCGACCTCACGATCGACCTCGCCGCGAACCTCGTCCGGGCGACCGGCGCCCAGGGGACCGACGGCGCCATGACGGCGTACGCCTGCCTGCGCACACTCCGGGAGCCGCACCCCGGCGACCCGGGGAACGGCGGCGGGTTCAAAATCATCAAGGGTGACTGCGTCTACGCCGCCACCGGCGACCCGGGCGGGCGGACCGTCGCCGAGACACGGTGCGACGGCACCGGGGCACACCGCCCGGAGTACCGGATCCGCGAGCTGGTGGAGCTGATCGCCCCCAGGTCCACGGCCGGTGGCGGTAGCTGCTCCGACACCGGCGGCACCGTGCTGACGCTGCCCCGGTACTCGCGGTACGGCAAGGGTCTCCCCAAGCTGGCCTGCGGCGTACCGCTCTGACGGCCGCCCCGGGGCGCCGGCCGCTCACACCGGTCAGGCGTCCCCCGGAACAGCCACCGGCGCCTCGGCCGGGCGCTTGAACATCCGGGTCGCGGTGATCTCGCCGTGGATCGCCGGGCCGTCCGGGTCCTGGGCGGCCGGCAGGCCCGGACGCAGGTGCTCCTCCACCGAGATGTACTTCAGGCCGGCCCGCAGGTCGGCGTCGTTGCGCAGCCGGATGACCAGCGGGAACTCGGCCAGCGCGGTGGTGTCGAACAGGCCGGTGGTGTAGATCAGCTGAACGCCGAGCGCGTCGGCCACCGCCCGCTGGAGCTCCAGCAGGTAGGTCGCGTTGGCCCGGCCGATCGGGTTGTCGAGGAACAGCGTGCCGGCGTGCCGCAGCTGGGACTGGCCGCGGTCGTTGGCGCGCAGCGCGGCCATCGTGCAGTACAGCGCGATGGCGGCGGTCAGCAGCTGGCCGCCGGAGAAGACGTCGGACATCTGCCCGACGCTCACCCGCTCGGCGCGCAGCACCGCGTCGGGCTTGAGGATCTCCACGCCGACGCCCTTGGGGCCGATCGCGGCGGCGACCCCGCGCAGCAGCAGGGACATGCCGTCGCGGCGCAGGTCGGAGTTCTTCTTGACGGCGGCCCGGGTGGCCTCGTCGATCACCTCACCGAGGCGCTCGACCAGCAGGGTCTGGTCCGGGTCCTCGAAGCGGATCCGCAGGAACTCCTGGCCGGACCACTCCCCCAGCCCCTCGGGGAGGCGGGAGAGCCGCTGGGCGGCGCGCAGGGTGGCCAGCGAGGACTCGACCAGACCGCGCAGCCGGTCGACGATGCTGCTGCGGTTGCGCTCCAGCTGGGCCAGCTCGTCGGTGAGCACCCGCAGCCGGGGCGCGAACGCGTCGGCCCAGGCGGCGGCGTGGTCGGGCAGGGCGGCGGCGGGCAGCTCGCGGATCTGGTGCCGGGCAGGCGTCCGGACGGCCTCGTAACGGGCCGCGTTGGCGTGCCGGACCAGCGCGTCGGAGGCGTCCCGGACGGCGAGTTCGGCGCCGGTGAGCTCGGTGGCGGCGGTGCGCAGGGACCGCCGGGTGTCGGTGGCGGCGGCGCGGGCGTCGGCCAGGCTGCCGAGGTGGGGCTCGGCCGGCTGCTCGGACTCCTCGGTGTGCTCCCGCAGGCCGTCCCTGAGCTGGCCCGCCAGCTCCTCGAAATCGGTGGTGGCGGACTGCGCGGTCTCCAGGGTGCGCTGCAGGTCGGCGTGGTCGGTGCGGGCCGCGTCGACCCGCTCCCGGCGCTCGGCGAGCCGGCCGGTGGCGGTGCGCAGCAGGGTCTGGGCGTGCTCGGGGTCGGTGGGGACCAGATCCTCGGGCAGCTCGGTGTGCGCCTCGCCGTTCACGGGGGCGGAGCGCTCGGCCTCGCCGCGCAGCCGGCCGAGCTGCTCGCTGGCGGTGGCGGCGCGGGCCTCGATGGTGGCGACCAGCTCCTCGGCGCGGGTGGCCGCGGCCTGGCGGGCCGGTCCGTCGGCGCCGTCGGGGCTGGCGAGCAGCTCCTCCGCGCGGGTGCGGACCTTGTTGGTGAGCCGGTCGAGCTCGGCCGTGGCGGCGGCCTCGTCACCCTCGGCGCGGGCCTGCTCGGCTCGCAGGTCGGCGCCGACGCCGACCTTCTCGTAGACCTGGGAGGCGGCCCGGTAGGCCTCGCGCAGCGCGGGCAGCGAGGCGGCGGGGCCGGTCGGCTCGGGGGCGTCCTCGGCGAGGCCGGCCAGCTCGGCCCGCTCGGCGCGCAGGGTACGGGCGGTGCGGCGGGCGTCGTCGGCGGCGCGCTGGGCGGCCCGGCGGTCCTCGTCGCAGGTGCGGGCCCGTTCGGTGCAGACGGCCTGGCGGCGCTCGCACTCGGCGGCGTCCTCGGCGAGTTCGCGCTGCCGCCTGGTCCAGTTGGCACGCTCGCGCAGGCGGAAGGCCAGGCCGGCCAGGGCGTCGGCGGATCGGCGGGCCTGCTGGGCGGCCTCGCGGTGCTCCTCGTGCCGGGCGGCGGCGGTGGCGTGGTCGGCCTCGGCCTCGGCGTGCTCGGCGCGGAGGGTGGCGAGTACGCCGGCGGCCGTCTCGGCCTGCTCGGCGGCGGCGTGGGCGGCCTCGGCGAGCTCGGCGAGGGTGCCGGGCGGGCACTGGGTGTGCCAGGAGGCGAGCCGGGCGGCCAGCGCCCGGTCGCCGCCGAGGCGGGCGGCGAGCTCGCGGATGTGCTCCTCGCGGGCGGTGGCGCGGGTGCGCAGCTCGCGGCGCTCGTCGTCGGCGGCCCGCTCGTCGTGCATGGCCGGGTTCGGCGGCACCAGGAAGAAGGCGGGCTCGGCCTCGATCGGGGCGATCAGGGCGGCGGCGGTGCCGACGGCGACGGTCGAGCGGGGCAGCAGGGCGGCTGCCTGAAGGGCCTCGCGGGCGCGGTCCAGCGAGGACGGGTCGGTGACCACGACGCCGTCGACCAGCTCCGGGCGGGCGGCCAGGATCGCCTCGTGGTCGGCCGGGTCGACGGACTGCGCGAGGTAGCGCCAGCCGGGCAGTGCGGGGATGCCGTGCTCGCCGAGGTACTCGACGGTGGCCAGCACGTCGGGGCCGGGCGGCAGCAGGCCGCCGTCGCCGAGGGCGGCGAGGATCCGGGAGTCGTCGGCGGCCGCCGTCCGGAGGTCGAACAGGGTCCGCTCGGCGGTGGCGACGGACTGGTCGAGCCGGTCGCGCAGGTCCTCGGCGTTGGCGTCGAGGATCCGCGGCGTCAGGTAGCCCTCCTGCTCGTCGCCGCCCTCCTGGTACGGGGTGAGCGAGAGCAGCTCGGCGAGCCGGGGCTCGGCGGCGAGCTGGGCGGCGGTGCGCTGCTCGGCGGCGAGCGCGCGCTGGGCCGCGGTGCGGGCGTCGCTGGCGCGGGCGGCGGCCAGTTCGGCGCGGGCCTCGGCGGCGGCGGCCTCCCGGACCCGGGCCGCGGACTGCTCGGCGGCCGTCCGGGCCTGGGCGAGCGCGGCGGTGGCGGCCTTCTCGGCGTCCGAGGCGTGCAGGGCGGCGCGGGCCGGGTCGGGCTCCTGGGTGCCGGGGTCGATCCAGCCGGCCTCGACGGCGGCCTGGGTCTCCTGCTCGACCTCGGCCAGGCGCTGGCGCAGGTGCTCGGCCTCGCTGCGGGCCTTCTGGGCGGCGGTGGCGGCGGCGGTGGCCTCGGCCTGGGCGGCGGAGCCGTCCTGCTGGATCTCGCCGGCCCGCAGTTCCTCCTGGTCGGCCCTGGTCTCGGCGGCGAGGGCGGCGCTCTCCAGGGCGCGGGCCAGCGCACCGGCGGCCTGGGCCCGGGCGGCGAGCGCGGGGGCGGCGTCGAGCTCGGCCTCCCGGATCGCGACCGAGACGCGGGCCGCGCGGTCGGCGGCGGCGCGGTGGCGCAGCACGGCCTCGGCGGCCTGCCAGGCGGCGTGCAGGGTGCGGGCCTCGGTCAGCTCGCGGCGCAGGCCGGCGGCCTCGGTGGTGGCGGCGGCGAGGCCCAGGGTGGCGTGCCGGTAGGTGAGTTCGGCGGTGATCAGGGAGTGCCGGGTGCGGTCCGCCTCGGCGGCGGTGACGGCGCTCGCGGCGGCGGAGACCTCGATCGCCAGGTCGTGCACCCGGCTGCGCTCGACGCCGGCCCGGGCGCCGAGGGCCTGGGCGAGGCGTCGGGTGCGGCGCTCGGCGGTGCGGTGCGTCTCGCGGACGCTCTCGCGGGCGGTGGTGGCCTCGATGATCCGCTGCAGCAGGTCGACCGAGCCGGCGGTGAAGTCCCGCTCGGCGGTGAGTTCCGAGCGGCGGCCGAGCTTCGCGGCGAAGCCGTGGACGAGGTCGGCCAGGCCGTCGGTGTCCCGGGTGTCGGTGACGGCGCGCAGCAGCAGGTCGGTGAAGTCCGAGTCGTGCTTGACCGCGAACAGGCCGGCCGCCTCGCCCTCGTCCGCGTTCATCTCGCGCTGGTAGCGGAAGAGCTCGGGGTCGAGGCCGAGCTCGCCGAGGTGTTCGTTCCAGCGGTCGTGGATGTCCTCGAAGACGAGGTCGAGGTGCGGGTGGGCCTTGCCGGCCTCGGTGAGGGAGTCGCGGAAGCCCTTCATGGTGCGGCGGCGGCCGCGGGCCCTGCTGTCGGGGCCGAGGCTCGGACGCTCGGCGACCGGGAGGGAGTCCAGCGTGAGGCCGGGGCCGGGCCGGAAGGAGTACCAGGTCTCGGCGAACTTGCGCGGGTCGGACGAGACCTGGCGGCCCCGCCACTCGCTGACCTTGCCGACCACGATCAGTTCGCCGGTGACGGTGTGCTGCCACTCCAGGGCGACGTGGCCGCAGTCGTCCGCCAGCAGGAACTTGCGCAGCACGCCGGAGCTGGCGCCGCCCAGGGTGTTGCGGTGACCGGGCAGCATGACCGAGAAGATCAGCTTGAGCAGGACGGACTTGCCGCCGCCGTTCTCCAGGAACAGCACGCCGGCGGGCGCCGGGCGGCGCTGCGGGCCCTCCGGCTCCTCGCCGAACAGGCCGATCTGCTGCGGCCGGGGCTCGGCCACCGGCTCGCCGACGCCGCGCAGGTCGAGCACCGTGTCGGCATAGCGTGCGCCGGCCGGTCCGATCGAGTACAGGCGGACCCGGTTGAGCTCGTACATGTGCGGCGGTTCTCCAGAGGGCGGGGCGGGTGGAACTCGGGCTCAGAGCGCGTGGAACGGGAGGCCGGCGTCGGCGACCAGGTCGTCGGAGTGGTCGGGCGGCAGCAGCGTCGGGCTGCCGTCGGTGACCGGGACCACGCCCAGGTCGGTCAGCTCGGCCATCGCGGCGCTGCCGGCCAGGTCGCGGACCTGGAGCTGGTAGCGGGCGGTGGTGCGGTAGGTGCCGCCGGCGTCGTCCGAGGTCTTCTGCAGGAAGCCGGAGTCGACCAGGAAGAGCACCGCCTTGGAGACGATGCCGATGGTGGAGCCGGACAGCCGGCGGGCGTCCTTGGTGGCACCGGTGGCCGAGCGGCGGGCCCAGACCCGCCAGGCGGCCTCCAGGCCGGGGGCGTCGCTGGCCGGGTCGGAGTTGGCGCCCTCGGCCTCGGCGCGCTCCTCCAGCCGGCGGCAGGCCTGGCGGACGAAGGCGTCCACGCCGTTGACGGTGACCCGGCCGAGGTAGCCCTCGTCGGCGAGGTCCTCGGGACGGGGGAAGGCCAGGGCGGCGACGGCCAGGTGGGCGAGGCCGTGCAGGAACCGGTCGGTGGACTCGGAGGCGGCGCGGCGCGAGTAGTCGCCCATCCGGACGGCGAACACGGAGTCCTCGGCGGCGGCGACGGCCATGCCGGCCCGGGGGGACACCTCCAGCACCACCAGTCCCATACCGGTGGCGACGGCGTCGGCCAGCCGGGCGAAGCCCGGGTCCTCCCGGTGCCGGCGGACCAGCTCGGCGTACTCGGCGTACCGGGCGGGCAGCAGCTTGGCCTGGAGGCCGAAGGAGACCAGCCGGGCGGCGTCCGCGACGTCGGCGGGGGTGAGGGGGGCCGGGGCGGCGGGCTCGGACTCGGAGGGCCAGGCCGCCGCGTCGTGCTGGGTCATCACGGGCGGGGCTCCTTGCGGGTGGGGACCGGGGGTTCGCTGCTGGTGCCGGTGCTCTTCGGGGGTGGTGCCGAGTGATGTTGTTCAGGTGCGCCTGCCATCAGCCGGCCTCCTTGCGGTCGGCGGCCATGCCCGCGGCGTCGAGGAGGGCGCTGCCGACGATGAGGTCGGCGCCGCCGAACTCGGGGTCGTCGAGGCGGGTGCCGTCGTCGACGGCGAAGAGCAGGCGCTCCTCGCCCTGGCGGTAGGCGGTGCCGACCGGGGGGCTGGCGGCGTGCACGGCGAGCAGGGCGACCAGGTACGGGAGGTCGGGGTCGCGGCGGCGGGCGTCGGCGAGCAGACCGGAGAGCCGGCGGGGGGCGTCGGCGGGCAGGTCGAGCAGGTCGAGGGCGGACTCCAGCTGGGCCTCGGAGAAGCGGCTGTCGTCCGGGGTGGCGACGAGGTCGGGCTCGGGCAGCTCGGCGCCCAGGTGCTCGCGCTCGACGGGCGGGGTGAGCAGCAGGTCGACCAGGTCGCAGACGCGGACGGAGACCGGCGTCCGCAGCCCGGCGCCGCGGGCGAAGAAGGCGTCGGTGGGACGGATGGCCCGGTCGACCGGGAGCTGGAGCAACGGCGCGAGCAGGTGCCCGTACAGGTCGATGCCGCTGCGGGCGCCGGGGGTGGCGAAGGCCTGACGGTCCTGCTCGGCGCGGAACAGCGGGCCGGCCTCCAGCAGGCGGGTCTGCAGCTGGGTGTGGCGGCGGATGCAGTCCTTGACGATGTCGACCAGCTCGGCGGCGCGGCGCTTGTGCTCGGGCTCCTCGGCCTCGTCGCGGGCCTTGCGGATGTTGGTGAGGATCGCGTTCTCGTGCCGGTAGCGGTCGGCGATGTGGTCGAGCGCCTCGTCGATCAGGTCGGGGACGGTCTCCATCCAGTCGACCGCGCGGACGTTGCGCCGGGTGGCCTCCAGGGCGCGGCGCAGCGTCTCGGCGTACTGGACGGTGCGGTAGCGGGCCTGTTCGGCGGCGAGCTGGGCGTCGGCGAGGCGGCCGCGGCGGATCAGCACCTCGAGTTTGACCTCGGCGGCGATCTGGGCGGAGGTGACGTCGGTGTCGAGTGCGCCGACGAGGACGTTGACGGCCTCGTCGGTGGTGCGCAGGTAGACGCCGCCGTCGGGGCCCGGGACCTCCTCGATCAGCTTGAAGTCGTAGTCGCGGCGGACGTAGCCGCCGTCCGGGCCGAAGGTGCCGTAGACGGCGCGGAAGCCGCGGTCGACGCTGCCGACGTTGATCAGCGACTCCAGCACCCAGCGGGCGACCCGCTCGTGCTCGGTGGTGGCCCGGCCCGGGTTCTGGGCGGCGATCCGGGGCAGCAGGCGGCCGAGCACTATGTCCCGGTCGGCGCCGGTGTCGAAGTCCATGTTGAGCGTGACGAGGTCGATCGCGGCCAGACCGACCTCGGCCATGGTGTACGAGCTGTACTCGCCGGCCAGGTTGACCTTGCGGCTGTCCAGGTCGTGCAGCGGCGCGGTGCAGGCCAGGGCCTTGAGCCGGCGGGCGAGCCCCTCGTCGGCGGCGGGCCCGGGGGCGGGCCGGGCGGCTGCGGCGGCCGGCCGGAGCTGCTGGTCGGCGGGCTGGTCTGCGATGGCGGTCACGGTGGACAACAGTAGAGGTTCGCACCGACAACATCCGAAACGAGCCCTGTTGTACCGGTTGCCCCTCCGCGCAGCCCGTGTTGAACGCGTTCAATTTTGGGTCTAGGGTCATCCCCGAGCAGGTCGGGAGCGTTCCCGGGCTGTGGCGTCGACATGGGGGTACGGAAGATGACCGACAACCCGGAGCAGGTCCGCCGGAGCGTCCGCCGGTGGCTGTGGATCTTCATCGTCTGCCTGGTGCTGAGCGGTCTGACCGCCTTCCCGCTGGAGACCGAGACCCGCTGGCTGGCCGACCTGGTCGTCGGCGGCCCGATCGGCGAGCGGTTCCCCGCCCTGGCCGACCGGGCCGTCCAGGTCCGCGACGCGCTGGCGGAGACCAACGCCCGCCACCCCTTCCTCGCCTACGGCACCGACTGGCTCGCCTTCGCCCACCTGGTGATCGCGGTGGCCTTCTGGGGACCGCTCAAGGACCCGGTGCGCAACGTCTGGGTGATCAAGTGGGCCATGATCGCCTGCGCCGGCGTCATCCCCCTCGCGCTGATCTGCGGTCCGCTCCGCGGCATCCCGCTCTACTGGCGATTCGTCGACATGTCGTTCGGTGTCGTCGGTGTGGTCCCGCTGCTGGTCGTGCTGCGCGGCATCCGCCGGCTGGAGTGGGCCGAGGCGGTCCGCACCCGCCCGCTGGACCTGACCGCCTGACGGCCCGACAGCAGGGCGCGCGCTCCTTCCGAGGGGCGCGCGCCCGCCGTCGACCACCTGCGTCACCGCACCGCCGCCCAGGCTCTACGATCGGCGCAGGAAGCTGCTGGGAGGCGGGCAGGCGTGACCGAGACGGTGATCGATCTCAACGCGGACCTCGGTGAGGGGTTCGGGCGGTGGACGCTGACGGACGACGAGGCACTGCTGTCGGTGGTGACCAGTGCCAACGTGGCGTGCGGCTTTCACGCCGGGGATCCCTCGACCATGCGCCGGGTGTGCGCGCTGGCCGCCGAACGCGGGGTGCGGATCGGCGCCCAGGTCTCCTACCGGGACCTGGCCGGCTTCGGACGCCGGGCGATGGACGTACCGCCGGAGGAACTCGCCGACGAGATCGCCTACCAGATCGGCGCGCTCCAGGTCTTCGCCCGCGCGGCCGGCTCCCGGGTCTCGTACGTCAAGCCGCACGGCGCGCTCTACAACCGCGTGGTCCAGGACAACGAGCAGGCCGAGGCCGTGGTCTCCGGCGTGCTGCGGGCCGGCGCCGTCTGCGACGGGCCGCTGCCGGTGCTGGGACTGCCCGGCTCACGGCTGCTCGCGGTGGCGGAGGGGGTCGGCCTGCCGGTGGTGGCGGAAGCCTTCGCCGACCGCGCCTACACCTGGGCGGGCACCCTCGTCCCGAGGCGCGACCCGGAGGCCGTGGTGCACGACCCGGAGGCGGTGATCGCCCGCGCGGTGAGCATCGCCCGGGACGGCGAGGTCACCGCGATCGGCGGCGAACTGGTCGACGTCGAGGCCCGCTCGCTGTGCGTGCACGGCGACACCCCGGGCGCGGCGCAGCTCGCCTGGCGGGTGCGCGGGGCACTGGCCTCGGCCGGCGTGCGGGTGGAGGCCTTCGTCTGATGCCGGCCGGGCCGCGGGGGGAACGGACCGGGCCACGGCGGCCCGGTCTGCGGGTCACGCCGGTCGGCGAGGACGCCCTGCTCGTCGAGGTCGACTCGGCCGAGCAGGTCGCCGCGCTGTACGCGCTGCTGACCACCTGTCGGGCCGAGCTGCCGGCCGTCACCGAGATCGTCCCGGCCGCCCGCACCGTCCTGCTCGACGGGGTGGCGGACCGCCGCGCGCTGGCCGCCGCCCTGGCCGGCCGGCGGCTGCCCGACCACCCGCCCGCCGACGGCCCGCTGGTGGAGATCCCGACCCGTTACGACGGCGCCGACCTGGCCGAGGTCGCGGCACTGTGGGGCGTCTCCGCCGAGGCGGCCGTACGGATCCACAGCGAGGCCGAGTACCGGGTCGCGTTCTGCGGCTTCGCCCCGGGCTTCGGCTACCTGACCGGACTGCCCGACCGGTACGAGGTGCCCCGCCGGGCCACCCCGCGCAGTTCGGTGCCGGCCGGGTCGGTCGCGCTGGCCGGCCCGTACACGGGCGTCTATCCGCGCTCCTCCCCCGGCGGCTGGCAGCTGCTCGGGCGGACCACCGCCGCGCTCTGGGACCTCGGCCGGGAACCGCCCGCACTGCTCGCGCCCGGCGTCCGGGTCCGGTTCAGGCCGGTGGCAGGCCGTGGCTGAGCTGGAGGTGGTGCGGCCCGGCCCGCTGACGACCGTGCAGGACCTCGGCCGGCGCGGGGTCGCCCACCTGGGCGTGCCGCGCGCCGGCGCGCTGGACGAACCCGCACTGCGCGCCGCCAACCGGCTGGTCGGCAACCCGGACGGCGCGGCGGCGCTGGAGACCACCGTCGGCGGGGTCGCCCTGCGGGCGCTCGGCGCCGTCCTGGTGGCGGTCGCCGGCGCACCCGCGCCGGTCACCGTCGACGGCGGGCCGGCGGCCTGGGGCGCGGCCGTCCGTGTCCCGGCCGGCGCCGTGGTCGAGGTCGGACCGGCGACCCACGGCGTCCGCAGCTACCTGGCGGTCGCGGGCGGACTGGCGGTACCCGCCGTCCTCGGCAGCCGGTCCACGGACCTGCTGTCCGGGCTCGGCCCCGCGCCCCTGGCCAGCGGTGACCGGCTCCCGGTCGGACCGGCCGTGGCCGGTCCGCGCGCCGAGCTGGTACCGGCCGCCGCTCCCCCGGCCGAGCTGGTCCTGCGGCTGCGGCTCGGGCCGCACACCGACTGGTTCGGCTCCGTCCAGGGCCTGGCCCGGGACACCTACCGCGTCGCCGACGCCAGCAACCGGGTGGCGCTGCGCACCGAGGGCCCGGGCCTGCGGCGCGCCCGGCCGGGCGAACTGCCCAGCGCGGGCATGGTGCTGGGCGCCGTCCAGGTGCCGCCGGACGGGCAGCCGGTGGTCTTCCTGGCCGACCACCCCACCACCGGCGGCTACCCCGTGGTCGGCGTGGTGCCCGCGCCCGACCTGGCCGCCGCCGCCCAGGCCCGGCCGGGCACCCCGGTGCGGTTCCTGCTGCTGCCCGGCCGACCGTACTGACCACGGGCGTCGTCGGGGCGCGGTACCCCGGCCCGCGTCCCCGGGCCGTCAGGGAGCGGCGAGCTCGGCGGCGCCGCCGTCCAGGGTGATCCGTACGCCGTCCGCCAGGACGGCCGCGGAGGTGGCCCGCAGCCCGAGCGGGTAGGGGCGCTGCGGACCGTCCGCCGGGCCGAGGCCGCCGGCCGCCGGACCCAGACGCTCGGGCGGTACGGCCCGGCCGAGCAGGGTCAGCTCGGCGACCGGGAAGGAGACCCGGCCCCCGTCGACGGTCGGGCGCAGGGTCAGCCGGCCGATCCCGCCGCGGCCGAGGGCGACCACGACCGTCCCCGAGGCCGGATCGGCGGTGACCGCGCCGACCGGCATCGAGGAGACGGCGTCCTGGACCGCCGCGCCGATCGACGCCACCGGGACGGTCACCTCGGCGTGGCTGCCGGCGACCCGGGCGGTGCCGCCGCCGAGGTCGACGCCGTCCAGACGCGCACGCACCGAGGCGTGCGACAGCGGCCCGACGCGGGCGTCGTCGCTGCTGACGTCGAGTCGCGGGATCCGCCGGTCGAGCAGGTCCCAGAGCGCCGAGCCACCCGGGTGGATCACCGGGTCGCCGCCCAGCGCCGGTGCCGCCGCGAGGACGCGGTCCCGGATCAGGCCGCGTGCGGCGAACTCGCCGGTTCCCGCGGCGGCCACGGCGGTCAGGACCGCGGCGGCGGTGAGAACGGCGGCGCGACGACGACGGCGCCGCCCCGCCGCGGGCCGCGAGGGGAGTGTCCTCATCGCTCGGCACCCCCCTCGGCGGCGGGCCCCTCGGGGTCGAAGTGCGGCAGGAGCCGGTCCAGCCAGGCCGGCAGCCACCAGTTGGCGCGGCCGAAGAGGTACATGGTGGCGGGCACCAGCAGGAGGCGGACGACGGTGGCGTCCACGACGACGCTGACACCCAGGCCCAGCGCAAGCATCTTGACCACCACGCTGGTGGAGAGCAGGAACGCCAGGAACACACTGGTCATGATCACCGCGGCGCAGGTGATCACCCGCGCCGTCGCGGCCAGGCCGGTGGCCACGGCCGCGCGGTTGTCCCGCCGTTCCAGCCACGCCTCCCGGATCCGGGACAGCAGGAACACCTCGTAGTCCATGGAGAGCCCGAAGGCGATCGCGAACATCATCATCGGCACGTACGACTCGACGGGCACCCGCTCGGTGACGCCGAGCAGCGGGCCGCCCCAGCCCCACTGGAAGACCGCCACGACGACGCCGTACGCGGCGGCGATGGAGAACAGGTTGAGCACGGCGGCCTTGACCGCGACCAGCAGGCTGCGGAACACCGTCAGCAGCAACAGGAACGCCGCCGCGACGACCACACCGATGATCAGCGGCAGCCTGGCGACCAGCGTGTCCGTGAACGTCAGCCCGGCGGCCGTACCGCCCGCGACGTAGCCGACCGCGCCGGTGTGCGCGAGTGCGTCGGGCACGACCGTGTCCTGCAGCGTGTGGAACAGGCGGGTGGTGGCGGCGTCCTGCGGCCCGGTCGTCGGGGTGACGGTGGCGATCAGCAGGACTCCGTCGGCGCCGGACACCGGGGCCGTGACGGCGGCGACCCCTGCCGTGGAGGCCAGCTCGCGCCGCAGCCCGTCGGCGAGCTCCTGACGCCGCGCCCGGTCGGCCATCCGCCCGCTGTCGAGCTGGACCACCACCGTGAACGGCCCGTTGGCCCCCGGGCCGAAGCCCTCGCTGATCAGGTCGTAGGCCCGGCGGTCGGTCCGTCCGACCGGCTGAGCACCGGCGTCGACGTGGCCGAGCCGCATCGACGCGACCGGTACGGCCAGCACGCCGAGCGTGAGCAGACCGCAGACCAGGAAGGCCCACGGCCGGCGGCCGACCGCGGCGGCCCAGCGGTGCCACAGGTCCGAGTCGCCGACCGGCTCCGCGACCGGGGTGCGCACCCGGAGGCGGTCGATGCGGTGCCCCAGCAGGCCCAGCAGCGCGGGGGTCAGCGTCACCGACGCCCCCGCGGCGACCAGGACGGTCAGCCCGGCGGCGGCCCCGAGCGAGCCGATGAACCCGACACCCGAGGCGAAGAGCCCCGCCAGGGCCATGGCGACGGTGGTCGCCGCCACCAGGACCGCGCGGCCGCTGGTGGCGACCGCCCGCCCGGCCGCCTCGGCCGGGTCCCCGGCGTCGGGCAGCAGGGCCCGGTGGCGGGTCACCAGGAACAGGGCGTAGTCGATGCCGACACCGAGCCCCATCATCGCGGCGAGCGTGGGAGCCGCCTGGGCGAAGTCCACCCGGGCGGCGAGCAGGCCGAGCCCGCCCAGCCCGGCCGCCAGGCCGAGCACCGCCGTCAGCAGCGGCAGCCCGGCCGCCGCCACACTGCCGAACCCGACCAGGAGCACCAGCACGGCGACCCCCAGGCCGATCGCCTCCGACGCCCGGTCGGCCGACTTCGGTGCCGCCAACTGACCCAGCGGGGCGCCGAGTTCGACGGTCACCCGGTCGGCGCGCAGCGGCTCGACGGCGGCGTCGACCAGCGCCGCGTAGCCGGGGTCGAAGCCGGCCGGGTTGTCCGCGAAGCGGACGGTGACCATGCCGATCGCGCCGTTCGAGGACACCGCGCCCGGCGTGCCGAGCGGGTCGGCCACCGACAGCACCTCCGGCAGCCGGCCGAGGTTGGCCACCGCGGTGTCGACCGCGGCCCGGTGCGCGCCGAGCGGCCCCTGGTCGCTCCGCAGCACGATGGGCGCGCTCACGCCCGCGGCGCCACGGCCGCCGTGCGCCCCGAGCAGGTCCGCCCCGGTCTGGGCGCGGGTGCCCGGCAGCGAGAAGCTGTCCGCGAAGGAGCCGCCCCAGGCGCCGTTCGCCAGCGCGACCCCGCCGAGCAGAAGGGTCCAGACGGTGACGACGTACCAGGAGCGCCGGGCACACCAGCGCCCGAGCCGGTGGAGGGTTCCGGGCCGTTCGGCCGGTTCGGTGTTCATGGGCCGCGATCCTGCGCGCGCCGGGTGAGCACACCGTTGGCGCCGTGTTCGGGGAATGTACGGGCATCGCCGCGCCCGGCGGCCGGGCCCGCCCCCGCGGCTACCATCGATCACGTTTCCGCACGTGAGAGAGGCAGTGATGACCGGATCCAAGGGCCTCGTGCTGGTCGTCGAGGACGAGCGCGCCATCGCCGACGTGCAGCGGCTGTACCTGGCCCGCGAGGGTTTCGGCGTCCACGTCGAGACCGACGGGAACGCCGGCCTGGCGGCCGCCAGGCGGATGCACCCGGTGGCGATCGTGCTCGACATCGGGCTGCCCGGTCTGGACGGCATGGCGTTCTGCCGGGCCCTGCGCGACGCGGGTGACTGGACACCGGTGCTGCTGGTGACCGCGCGCGGCGAGGAGGCCGACCGGATCCTCGGCCTGGAACTGGGCGCGGACGACTACCTCACCAAGCCCTTCTCGCCGCGGGAGCTGGTGGCCCGGGTCAAGACCGTGCTGCGCCGGGCGGCGGCCGGCCCCCCGACGGTCCTGGCGGCCGGCGGCGGCCGGCTCACCGTCGACCCCGACAGCCGTACCGTGCGCCGCGACGGCGAGCCGGTGGAGCTCACCGCCACCGAGTTCAACCTGATCGCCCACCTGCTCCGGCGCCCGGGACGGGTCTTCACCCGCGAGCAACTGCTCGCGCAGGTCTGGGGCTACCCGGGCTACCGCGACACCCGGATGGTCGACGTCTTCGTCTCGCAGCTGCGCGCCAAGCTCGGCGACGCCAGCCCCATCCGTACCGTCCGCGGTGTCGGGTACAGCGCGACCGGCCCCGGCGTGTGAACCGCGACCATCCCGGGCGAGGCTCGCTCGCCCGCCATCTGATCCTGCTGACCACGGTGGTGGCGGCGCTCGCGGTGCTCCTCACCGGGCTCGTCGCCTGGCAGACGGCGGCCCACAGCGCGGAGCAGCGCGAGCGCGAGCAGCTGGTGCGGCAGGCGACGGTCCTCGGCCGGCTGCCCGCGCTCTCAGAGGTGCTCTTCAACGGCGCCCAGACCCTCGGCGGGCCGAACGGCGTCGAACTCGCCGTCATCGCCCCCGACGGCTCGGTCGGCGGCACCGCCGCCCCGGCCGTCGACACCGCGGCCAAGGCGGACCTGCTGGCCGGCCGGCCGGTCTCCCGCGGCAGTGTCCTCGGCGGCGCGGACGTCCTCCTGGTGGGCGTGCCCGGCGTACGCGGCGGGGCCGTGGTCCTCACCGAGCCGTACACCGTGGTCGCGCAGAACACCAGCCGGATCCGCCGCAACACCCTCCTGCCGCTCGTCGTCGGCATGGTCGGCGCGGCGCTGGCCGGCGTCCTGATGGCGCGCCGCATCGCCCGCCCGCTCACGGCGGCCGCCAGGGTCGCGCACCGGATCGCCGACGGGGAGCGCGGCGTGCGCGCCCCCGTCGCCGGCACCCGCGAGGCCGCGGAGATCGGACACGCCCTCAACGTCCTGGACGACGCGCTGGCGCGCAGCGAGAACCGGCAGCGGGACTTCCTCCTCTCGGTCTCGCACGAGCTGCGCACTCCCCTGACCGCCCTGCAGGGCTACGCCGAGGCCCTGGCCGACGGCCTGATCGAGCCGGAGCGGCTCCCCGAGGTCGGCGCCACCCTGTCCGGCGAGACCCGCCGTCTGGACCGGTTCCTCGACGACCTGCTGGCCCTGGCCAGGCTGGAGGGCCACGACTTCCGGCTGGAGGTGGCGGAGACCGACCTCACCGCACTGGTCGCCGAGGCCGCGGCCTTCTGGGCCGGCCACGGCGCGCGCAACGGTGTCGACCTGCGACTGGAGCGGCTCGCGCCGGACGGGGCCCCGGTCCTCGCCGACACCGACGCCTTCCGGGTCCGGCAGCTGGTCGACGGCCTGGTGCAGAACGCGCTGCGGGTCACCCCGAGCGGACGGCCCCTGGTCCTCGCGGTGGGACCGGCCGCGGACGGCGGCGCGCGACTGCAGGTCCGCGACGGCGGGCCGGGCCTGACCGACGAGGACGTCCGGGTCGCCTTCGACAGCGGCGCCCTGCACCGGCGCTACCGGGCCACCCGCCCGGTCGGCAGCGGCCTGGGCCTGGCCATCGCGCACCGCCTGACCGGGCTGCTCGGCGGCACCGTCACCGTCGACGGGCACGGGCCCGAGGGCGGCGCCTCGTTCACGGTCACCCTGCCCGCCACGCCGGCCGCCGGGTGACCGGCCCAGCCCCTAGCAGCGCACCAGCAGGACCGAGAGCACGGTGCAGGTGGCGCTGCCCGTGTCGTTCACGGCGTTCGGGTCCGCCGGGGTGGAGGCGGTGCGGGTGACGGTGGCTCCCGCCCGCCACCGCCCGGGGCGGCGCTCCGTCAGCACGCCGCGCACGCACCCCTGTCGGCCCCCCGCCACCGGGGATCTCGCCCGTCCGGCCAGGGCGGGCTCGTTGGAGCCGTTCGGGTGAGGCCCGGGATACCGGAGGACCCGGGGCCCCGGACACCCGACGAGCCGGCCCGATGGCCGTGGTGGCTGATCACCGGTCGGCGCCGTCGCGTCGCCGGGCGAACGGACGCCCTGCCGGACGGGCCGGACTCACTGCGCCATATAGCCGCCGTCCACCGGCAGCACCACGCCGGTGACGAACGAGGCCTCGTCGGAGGCCAGGAAGAGGATCGCCCGGGCGACCTCCTCCGGTTCGCCCAGCCGGCCGATCGGATGCCGCAGCACGATCGCGTCCAGGTACTCGGGGCCGCCGGGCTCGTCGGCGAGGCGCCGGACCCGGTCCGTCCGGATGGTGCCCGGGGCGACCGCGTTGACCCGGATGCCCCGGGCCGCCCACTCGACCGCCAGGTGCATCGTCAGCCCGCTCGCGACGAACTTCGCCGGCCCGTAGGCGGCCTGCCCCGACTGCCCCGCCAGGCCGGAGATCGAGGACAGGCAGACGATCGAGCCGCCGCCGGCCGGCGCCATGTGCTCGATCGCGTACTTGCACGTGAGGAACATCCCTCGGCCGTCGACGGCCATCACCCGGTCCCAGTCCTCCGGGGTCGCCTCCAGCACGTTCTGCAGGGGCAGGATCCCGGCGTTGGCGACCAGGACGTCGATCCGGCCGTATCCGGTGACGGCCTCCGCCACCATCCGCCGGGCGTCGCCCGGATCCGAGACGTCGCCGACCACCGCGCGGACCTCCGCCCCGGCCGCCACCAGCCGGGCGCGCAGGCTCTCCAGCGCCGCGGCCTCCACGTCGGTCACCACCAGCCGGGCACCCTCGGCGGCGAACAGTTCGGCGGTGGCCCGGCCGATGCCCCTGGCCGCGCCGGTCACCACCGCCGACTTCCCCGCCAGCCGTCCGCCCGTCGATCCCGTCTGCACCATCGCCCGCTCCCGTCCGTCGGCCCCCTGGTCCGGTACCAGGGTGGCCCACCGGCCCCGGCCGGATCCCGCAGGCGCGACGGTCGGCGGGGCAGCGCGGTCGGTCGAGCCATGCGCTTGGCGGGCCACGCGGTCAGCGGGCCGCGTGGTCGGTCGAACCACGCGGTCAGCGGGCCACCGCGGCGAGGAACGCCTCGGGATCGGTGACGCTGAGCCGGAGTTCGCGCAGCCGGACCGGCATCTGGACGGCCCTGGCCCGGACGGACGGCTCCAGCTCCAGCCGGACCAGCCCGCGGGCGGAGCCGTTCACCAGCCAGTACCCGCCGAAGCCGTGGACGCCGAAGCCGCTGACCGCCCGCCCGTCCGGCCCCGCCGACCGGATCGCGGAGAGCGGTATCCCGGCCCGGAACGCCCAGCCCATCCGGACCGTCAGCACCCCGCCGGCCACCCGGACCTCGGCCCTGCGCGGGCCCATCCCCAGCGGAACCGCCAGCCTGGTGAACCAGTTGTCGTACCGGAGCGCGAAGTTGTTCGTCGACATCCCGTCAGCCTCCCACGCGGGCGGCCGCTCCGGGAGGGGGCCATACAGGATCTTGACGCCCCGGACGGATTCACGTCATCTTCACGGCCTAGCATCACAACCCGCGCCGCACGGTGCTCAGCGCCGTTGACGCGTCCTGACCGGGTGCCGCTGCAGCATGCCACCCGCGACGACGAACAGGACCGCCGATGCGCATCCGCCGACCGATATCCCAGGCCGGTGTCCGGTGATCGACTGGTTCCACGGGGCCGTGCTCGGCCTGATCCAGGGCCTCACCGAGTTCCTGCCGATCTCCTCCAGCGCCCACCTGAGGGTCTCCTCGGCGCTGCTCGGCTGGGACGACCCGGGCGCCGCTTTCACGGCGGTCACCCAGCTCGGCACCGAGTCCGCGGTACTGATCTACTTCCGCAAGGACATCGCGGCGATCATCTCCGCCTGGACGGTCTCCCTGTTCAGGCCGGATCGGCGGCAGGATCCGAACGCCCGGCTCGGCTGGTTCGTGATCATGGGTACGCTGCCGATCGGCATCCTCGGCGCCGCGTTCCAGCACACCATCGAGACCTCGCTGCGCGACCTCCGCGTGATCGGCACCACGCTGATCGTCTTCGGCCTGATCCTCGCGGTCGCCGACCGCAGCCGGGCCGTCCGCAACGCCCGGCCGATCAGCTCGCTCACCCTGCCGCACGCCGTCGGCTACGGCCTGGCCCAGGCGCTGGCCCTGATCCCCGGGGTGTCCCGCTCCGGCGGCACGATCAGCGCCGGCCTGCTGCTGGGCTACAGCCGGGAGGCCGCGGCCCGCTACTCGTTCCTGCTGGCCATCCCCGCCGTACTGGCCTCCGGCACCCTGGAGCTCTTCAAGATCGGCGAAGGGCCGGCCCCGGCCTGGGGACCGACCCTGCTCGCCACCGCGATCGCCTTCGTGGTGGGCTACGCGGCGATCGCCTGGTTCCTGAAGTACATCTCGCACAACAGCTTCATGCCGTTCGTGGTGTACCGGGTGGTCCTCGGCGTGGTGCTGATCGCCCTGGTCGGCACCGGCTACCTGGCCCCGGACGCGGGCGCGGTCGAGTAGGTCCCGCCCCGACCCCGGACCCCAGGACGGGCCCGCCCCCGCGGCAGCGGGAGCGGGCCCGTCGGCGTCTCAGCCGCGCGCCGACCGGCGGCGCCAGAGGACGGCGCCCGCGGCGAGCGCCAGCACGGCCACCACGCCGACCAGCACGGCGCGGCCGGCCGAGGAGCCGTCCCGGGTGCTCGCGGCCTGCGCGCTCGGCGAGGCCTGCACGGGGGCGGCGGCGGGTGTCGCGGGCGTGGCCTCGGCCGACGGCGGCGTGGGCGCCGGTGTGGGCGCTGGCGTCGGGCTCGTCGCCAGCGGCGCCGCGCCCGGCGCGGCGGCGGCCAGCTTCAGCACCGGCGCGGGGTGGGCCGGCTGGACACCGGCCTGCGGCAGCTCGATCCAGCGGTCGGCCTGGCCGTCGGTGTACGTCACCACCGACTTGAAGGCCAGCTCCGCGGCGGCCGGCAGCTGCCGGACCTTGATCTTGTACTCGGCGTTCTCGCCCGGTGCCAGCGCCGGACCGGCCACGGTGTACCCGTCCTCGGCCGGGCTCAGCGTCCAGCCGGCGGGGCCCTCGGCGAGGCTCACGTCGGCGGCCGCCAGCCCGGCCGGCAGCACCACCCGGACCTCCTTGATACCGGCCGAGGCGGACTCGCCCTCGGCGTCGAAGGCCACCACCGCATCCACGGCCAGGGCCTGCGGCGTGGCCGACGTGACCTCGACATGGGCGAACGCCGGGCCCGCGAGGGCCGACACCCCCGCCAGGGCGGCGGCCACCACGGCTGCGCGGGCGAGCTGACGGGAACGATTCATGGGCCGGACACTCCAGGGGCCGAGGGACGGGCGCGGACTGGGGCCATCATCCCGTACGGCGCGGGCCGGGCCGGCCGCTTCCCCCGGACACGCCGGGGCACGGCCCCGGCGAACGGCGGCTACGTGCGGTCGCGGGCCGTCAGCCGGCCGCGCACGGCGGCGTGCACCTCGGCCTCCTCGGCCGGGTCCGCGGCCAGGCGGCGCAGCCGCTCCAGGACGCGGGCGTCGCCGGTGGTGGTGACATGGCGGGCGGCCAGCTCGCGGGTGGCCTCCTCGCAGTCCCAGAGGCACTCGACGGCGGGGCCCTCACCGAAGTGCGGGTCGATGACGGCGAGCGCGCGGGCCGCGCGGCCGCGCAGCTCCGAGGAGACGGCCTCGCCGTAGACGTGGCGCAGGGCGGGGACGGCTCCGGCGGCGGCCAGCCGCCCCGCACCGTCGACCAACGAGGCCAGGCCGTTTCCGGTCACACCGCGGACGGAGATCCAGCGCCGCAGCGCGGCCACCACCAGCGGGCCGTCGGCGCTCTCGCCGGCGTCGGCGAGCAGCTGGCAGGCCGCCTCGCCCAGGGCGCTGTCGGCGCCGCCGCCGGCCGGGTCCGCCCAGCGGCGGGCGTGGCCCAGGGCCTCGGGGCCGCGCATCCGGCCGAGCACCTCCAGGGCGGCGGCGACCACCCGCTCGTCCACGTCGGCGGTGGCGGCCTCGATCAGCTCGGCGGCGGCCGGATCCCGCTGCTCGACCAGGTGGCGCAGGACGGCGGTACGGGCACCGGGGCCCCCGGTCCGGGCGGCCTCCAGCAGGGCCGGGCGATCCTCGGGCCGGACGACGGCGGTCAGGCAGCGGGCCGCGGCGGCGGCGCGGCGGGCGGGCGCCTCGGGGTCGGCGGCGGCCGGGTCGCTCTGGTCGGCCCAGGCGAGCACGTCGGCGGTGCTCCAGCCTGGGGTGACCACCGAACGGCCGAGCTGGCGCTGCCACAGGTCGAAGGGGGACTGCTCGCTCGCGGCGGCGATCCGCGGGTGGTGGGCGGCCCACAGCCGCCAGGGGCGCGGCTCGTACGCGGCTCTGATGGCGGCGCGCAGCTCGGCGTCGCCCTCCGGGCCCTCGGGGAACCGGCGCAGCACGGAGGGGGCGAGCCGGAGCAGGGACGGGTCCTCGTCCCGCAGGGCGAGCTCGTCGAGCGCCCAGGCCCAGTTGGAGCCGACGGCCGCGTAGCCGCGCAGCAGGTCCAGGGCGTCGCGGCGGCCGTAGGCGGCGAGGTGGCCGAGGACGGCGAGGGCGAGCCCGGTGCGGGCGTCGTCCTGGTCGATGCCGTCCTCGACGGAGTGCAGGTGCAGCTCGATGCCGGTGAGCGGCGCCTCCAGCTCCATGTAGAGGCGGGCGTAGTAGAGGGAGCGGTTCTCGATCTGCCAGTCGGCGCGGGGGTCCTCGGTGACGCACTGCTCCAGGGCGGCGATCGCCTCGTCGCGGTCGGCGGCCAGGGCATGCAGTTGCCCGTCACCGCGGCCTCGCTGGAGGAGGCCGAGGAGGCTGGCACTGGGCGCTATCACTGGCTCGAACATGAGGTCAGCATCCGTTGCGGCGGTCGTCGAGGCAACGGGATTTCCGTCGCCGGGGTCGGTTTGGTCCTGCTCAGGCGCCCGGGCGCCGGAATCACCGAAGGCTACCGCTTGGGGGGCGTCGGCGCACACAGGGCGAGGAGACCCAGCCGTGCCCGGAGGCTGCGCACCGGATCCGCATATGTCCCACCACATGCGCCGGACGAACGGGACGAAGCCCTCACAGGACGGACAGGGCCGTGGGAGGGTCGCCCCCACCGTCCCGCTCACCGACCGCACTCGCACGGGGACGCTTCGTGTCGGAACCGTCCTCCGCCACGGCGGCCGGACCGGGGTCGGCCCCGGGTCGGCCGGTGCCCTCAGACCGCGAGCCGCCTGCCCGGAAGTGCCGCCGTGATCTCCTCCCGCAGCTCGGCCACGGCCGGCAGGCCCTGGTAACGGCCGGCCAGCCGGTACATCTCGCGCATCCGGTCCCAGGTGCGCAGGGAGGAGGTCTGGCTGATCGCCGCCAGCGCGAGTTTGGCCTGCACCAGGGCCGCGTCGGGTTCGCCGGAGATCCAGTAGACGGAGGCGAGGGTGATCCGGTCCAGCAGCGCCGAGCGCTCGCGGCCCTTGCCGGCCCGCAGCTCGATGGCCTTCCGGGCGTGGTGCTCGGCCAGCCGGGCGGCGCCGGGGTCGTGTTCGGCGAGGGTGCGGTAGACCAGCGCCTGCATGCCGTGCAGCTCGGCCTCGTTGAACAGTTGCATCCAGCTCGGCGGGGCTTCCCGGGGCTCCTGGACGAACAGCTCCTCGGCCTCGCCGAGCACCTGCCGGGTGGCCTCGGAGCGGCCGAGCGAGGCCTGCGCCCAGGCCTCGACCGTGTGCAGCATGGCGCGGGTGCGGGGCTGCGCCCGCTCGCCCGCGCTGGCCCGGGCGAGCTGCATCAGCTCCAGGGCGTCGTCGGCCCGGCCGAGGTGCAGCATCTGACGGGCCGCCCGGGAGATCGCCTCGCCGGCCCGGGGGCGGTCGTCGGCCTCCTTCGCGGCCTGTGCGGCGATCACGAAGTAGCGCTGGGCGGTGGGCTCCAGGCCGACGTCGTGGGACATCCAGCCGGCCAGCACCGCGAGGTTGGCGGCCACCGTCCAGAGTCTGCGTTCCAGCGCGGGCTGGTGGCGGTGGGTCAGCAGGCCGCCGACCTCGTTCAGCTGGCCGACCACGGCCTTGCGCTGGAGGCCGCCACCGCGGGAGGCGTCCCAGGCCCGGAACACCTCGACCGAACGTTCGAGGGCGGTGACCTCCTCGGAGCCGACCGGCCCCGCGTCGTACACGTCGACGACCGGCCGCGGGCCGCCCTGGGTGATGACCTGCCGGGGACCGGGCCGGTCGGCCGCGTGGGCCACGTCGCCGCCGGTGAGCCAGTCGTGGAGGTTGTCTGCGATGACGGTGCCCGCGGCGAGCGCGGCTCCCGCGCCCACCAGACCGCGTCGGTTCAGCATGAGGTCCATTCCCGTGAACTCGGTGAGGACCGCAGCCGTCCGATCCGGCTCCCAGGGTTGTTCCGACGCAGACGCGGCGACCGTGCCTGTCCTGGTGGGCCGGTGTCGTTCCAGACCGAGGTCCTCAGTGGTGACGACACGGCCGAGCCGCTCCGTGAACACGGCGGCCAGCACCCTCGGCACCGGATCGCGGGGGATCTCCCCCTGCTCGATCCAGCGCCGCACCCGCGAGGTGTCGGTGGACAGTTGCTGCTGCCCCATCGCCGCACCGCGTCGGTTGACCAGCCTGGCCAGCTCGCCCTTGGACCATCCGGTCAGGGCGAAGAGGTCGGCGAGTCGGCTGTTCGGCCCCTTGCTCACGTGAAGCCCCCAGGTTCCTCGGCTGTCTTCGACACTAATGGCACTGTCATGTGCCACGCGACCATTCGCCAGGCTTCGCCAGGGTCCGCCAGATGGTGTACCAGTGCTGATCGGGTGTCAGGTAGGAGTGCGCCACCTCGACCTCGGTCGAGCGGGCCCGGATTCCGGGCCCGGCATGCTCCGACGGCCCGTCAGCGGGCCTGTGGGGGCATCGTCCGAAGGGGTGGCGCGGCCGGGTGGCGCGGGGGCGTCGGGCACGGCACGGCTGTTCGGGGTCGACCGCATTTCCCCAGGGTGCGGAAGGCCGCCGGCACGCCGGCTCCGCGCCCGACGCCCGCACTCCACCCCGGCCGGCCCCCGGCGGAACCAGGAACCGCCGGGACGTCCAGTCGCCGTCGGCCAGGAAGGGACCCTCACCAGCCCATGTACTCCTCCGCCAGCACCGGCGCCCGCCCGTCGAATCCCACCACCCTCGACGGCGGCGCTCCGCGCTACACCAACGGCCAGGCCCGTACCGGCCTGCGGCCGCCCACCGCCACCGGCGGCCGCCCGGCCCCGCGCGGCGGGGAGCTGCGCGACCCCCGGACGCTCGGCGCCCGGACCGCGCTGGCGACCCGTCCGGCCGAGCCCGTCGGCCACCGCGCCGCGGCCGGGCGGCTGTTGAACTCCCGCTCCCCCGAAGGGTTCGTGGACCGGGTCGACCCGGCCGCGCTGCAGACGCCCGCCGTCCGGGCCGCGCTCGCCAACATCTCGCGGATATGTCCCGCCTTCCTCCCCCGCCAGGTGCTCCGGGAGGGCAGCCGCCACATCCTCGTCGCGGGCACCATCGGCCGGGCGCCCGTGGTCGCCAAGTGCCTGTCGCCGCAGGCCGTCCGCGGCCCGCAGAGCGAGCAGCTGGTGGAGCGTTTCCACCACGAGATCGCGGTCTACCGGGCGTTCGTCCGGCACCGTCCGCCGGTCCGGCTGCCGCGCCTGGTCGCCGCCGACCAGGACCGCTGCGTGCTGGTGCTGGAGCGGGTGCCGGGCCGCCCGGCGGCCCGGGAGCGGCACCCGGTGAACGCTCCCACCCCGGGCGAGGTGCGCGCGGTGCTCGGCGCCGTCCGCACGCTCAACCTGTGGCGCCCTCCGACGGACGTCTTCGGCAAGCCGCTGGACTACCAGCTGGAGGTGGCCAGGTACCACTCCGTCGGCCAGCTCACCGACCGGGACGCCGGTGACCTGCGGCAGCTGCTGCACGGGCTGGCGCACACCCCGTGGCAGCTCTGCCACGGCGACGCGCTGCTCGGCAACCTGCTGCTCGCGCCGTCCGGCCCGGTGCTGCTGGACTGGGAGGAGGCCGGCTGGTACCTGCCCGGGTACGACCTGGCGGTGCTGTGGAGCGTGCTCTCCGGGGACAGCGCGGCGCGGCGCCAGATCAGCCAGCTGGCGCAGTCCGGTGGCACGCTGGCCCGCGACGCGTTCCTGGTGAACCTGGTGCTGGTGCTGATGCGGGAGATCCGCCTGCACGACGTACCGGGCGCCGGCGAGGAGCAGCGGATCATGATCCGCCGGCTGTACGACGACGCGGCGCTGGCCCGTCGTGCGGTCCGGGCGGCGGTCGGCACCCGGTAGCGGGCCCGGCCCGCTCAGGACCGGCGGGCCGCCCGGTCCAGGACGGCACGGCCGGTGGCCTCCAGGACGACCTCGTCCGCGGGGAAGTGCGTCCGCCCGCTCAGGACGTCCCGCAGGTAGCGCTCCAGCGGGTGGCGACGGCTCAGCCCCGGATTCCCGGTGAGCGCCACCGCCTGCTGGACGGCCCCCGTGACGGCCCGGTTGACGAGTAGTTGGGCCGCCCCGGTGCGGGCCGTCGCCGAGGCCTCGCCACGGTCGACGCCGGCCGCCAGTCCGTACACCAGTTCCTCGGCGCCGATCAGGGCGGCCTCGATCTCGCCGAGCGCGCTGCGGTAGCGCGGCAGCGTGGCCAGCGGCTCCGTGAGGTTGGCCGGGGTGCGCTGCTGCAGGAAGCGGACCAGCCACTCCTGGGCCGCCCGCGCCACTCCGAGGTGGACGGCGCACAGGGCCAGGTCGTGCCAGGCCCGGCTGGTCTCGGCGGCCGCCGACTCGGCCGCACCGGCGGTGCCGGGCGCGGCCAGCTTCAGCGCGCCCTCGGGCCCGACCCGGACAGAATCCAGGATCACGTCGTGGCCGGCGCTGGCCCGCAGGCCGAGCTGGTCCCAGGTCGGGTCGATCTCGACCCCTTCGCTGTCCCCGCGCACCAGGAAGGTGCCCACCCGGGGCACCGGCTCCTCGGTCCTGGCCCAGACGGCCATCCAGGCCAGCGCCTCGGCCCCGGCGCAGTCGGCCTTGCGGCCCGTCAGCAGCCAGGCCTCGCCGTCCCAGCGGGCGACGGTCGCGGGCAGCGGGCCGGCCCCCTCGGGCTCGGCGCGCAGGGTGTTCACCAGTGCCGGGCCGCGCCGGGACTCGGTGAGCAGGCGGCGGTAGCCGGCCGCGGGCCAGGCCCCGGTCCTGGCCTGTTCGGCGTGCTGGAGCAGGGTGAAGGCGGTGAGCACGGCCACCGAGGCGTCGCCGCGGCCGAGTTGGGCCAGTACCCGGACGGTGTCGGCGAGCGTGCCGCCCGCACCGCCGTACTTCTGAGCCACCGTCAGGGTGAGCAGGCCGGCTTCGTGGACGGCTTCGATGCCCTGGTACGGGAAGGTGCCGTCGCGGTCGTGCTCCTCGGCCCGGGCGGCCAGCAGGTCGACGACCCGGGGCAGGCGGGCGAGCGCCTCGGTGACGGCGGTCCGGTCCTCGACGGCGGAGCCGGCGGTCTGGGTCATGAGCGGGTGCCTCCGGGCGGCAGCGTGGGATGCGGCATGGTGCGGGTGGCACGCGGACGGGCGTGCGCCGACGGAATGCGGCACCCCGGGCGCCGGGGCGGAGGAGGAACGGCCGACCGGCCGACCGGGTGCCACGGGCGGAGCGTTCGGCTCCGCCTCAGTGGCCCGGACACGACGCACCGGCGGTGCGCCGCAGGTCGACATGCCTGCGGCGGGTCAGCAACGGGAGACGACGTGACATGGTCGTGACTGTACGAAGGGCTGATCGATACCGTCAAGCGAGGTGGGGGCGGGCTCCGAAGGCCCGGATCAGCCCTGCTTGAACATGTCGGCGGGCAGCGGCTTGAGCAGCTGGTAGAGATCGTCCGAGATCGGCCGGTCCCAGGAGGCGATGGTCACCTGGACACCGTCGCTGCGCCCGAACTGGGAGCAGAACACCCGCTCCTCGGAGACCTTCACCTTCTTGACGATCAGCAGGTCGTCGCCGAGCAGGACCGGGAAGTCCTCGGCCGAGACCAGGTCGACCGGCTCCTCGTGCTCCAGGGCGGCCAGCAGCTGCCGGACCTCGAAGGGGACGCCGTCCTCGGACTCCCGGGCCGGGGAGCTCTCGGGCAGGTTGCCGATGAACATCGCCGGACCTCTGCCGCCGAGCAGGTCGTACCGGAGGAAGATCCCCTGGCAGGAGCCGTCCGTGCCGGTCATCATCATGGCCCCGAAGTGGCCGGGCCAGTCGCCCGGGTCCATCGCGAGCACGTCGAAGTCCGGGCCGGCGGGCGAGCCGGAGCGACGGCGGAGAAATGACATGACACCATCGTACGTGCCCGCTACCGGCCGCCCTGCGTCCGGGGGGCGATCAGGCCGAGATCTACGCTCAGGGACCAATGTTGACTCTGAGCAACCGTCCGGGCTACGTTCGGTTCAGCACGACAGCCGCTGTGGGCTAGGCCCACCGGGGGGCGGCTTGTCCCAGCGCGCCTTTTTCGCGTCTCCTCGCTGTGCACATCGTCGTGCGGACCAGTTGTTCGACCAGCTCGACTCCGACCGGCCACCGGGGCCGCCCGGGACCACCGTCCACGGGGGGCACCGACACAACTTCACAGACCAGGTTCGCGGGGCCCCGGCCTGTCGCATCCGCGGACCTTGCCCGGGACACCGCCGCGTGGGGGCGTGCGGATCCCGGGCGAGGCACCGACTTCCGAGTAGCTCTCGGCGGGCGGGGCCGTCCTCCCGGCGACTGCCGGCCCTCTGGTGGGGCCGGGACCGGCACCGCACCTCGGTGCGGTCAGGGGATCACCACGGGAGGAGTTCGTCATCGGCGCCGATGACGGGCAACACAGCGGGCGCCGTGCCATTACCGCGTGGGGGCGGTGGGCACGGCGTCTGCCTGCTCTTACTGTGATCCGATGCTTGTCGAACAGTCAACAAGTACCGGTCCATCAGAATTCATTTGTGACCTCATCGGGCCCCGGACCGACACCAAAGGTTCAGCGGGGCGCACCCGGTGGCACCCCGGGGCCCGCGCAGTGCCGCGAGACCCCGGGATGTGCGCCGGCTCTCAGGTGAGGTCGAACTCCCCGTCGCGGGCGCCGAGGACGAAGGCCCGCCACTCCGCCGGCGTGAAGATGAGCGCCGGACCGTCCGGATCGCGGCTGTCCCGCATCGCGATGTAGCCCTCGACGAAGGCGATCTGGACCTCTCCGGTCTCCGGGGCGGCTCCCTGGCTGCTGGACAGCCACTCGGCCCCGGTCAGATCCAGCACCGGCTTGCCCGCGGGCAGGACCTCCGTGCCACTGCTCTCGACACTCGTACTCATGCCGTGCTCCTCCCGATCCGTCCGAAGGCCCACCCTAGCCAGGCCCGGGCGGGACGGCGGCGGATCGCCCGGACTTCCTCCCCGGGGCGGGCCATTAAGCGGTGATCCGCCCCCGCCCCGGAGCGCCGCTGTGCTATGCACCGGCTCGGCGAGCTTCAGCCCGCTCGGCCCGGGCGGCTGCGAGAGTGGTGCCCCGGGCCCGCCGCGGGCCGGGACCCCGGTCGAGGACCGGCCCACCGTCACAACGCCGTACCCGAAGGCACGACCCAGGGAGCCGCCGATGGACCGCCGGGACGCCGTGAGCGCCGATGTCATCCCCATCTCTGACGCCCCGTCCGCCCCGGGCGACCCGAGGACCGCCTCGGTGCCGCGCCCGAGCCGGCCCACCGGACTCGGGCGGGTCGGCGTGGTGCTGGTCTCGCACAGCCAGGAACTCGCCCTCGCCGTCCGCGCCCTGGCGCTGGCACTGGCCGAGAGCGGCGACCCGGCCCCGGTGGCGGCCACCGGGGGCAGCCTCGCGGACGGCCTGGGCACCAGCGCCGTCCTGATCGCGGCCGCGGCCCGCCGGGTGGACCAGGGGCACGGGGTCGCCGTCCTGTGCGACCTGGACACCGCGGTGAGCACCGTACTGGCGCTGCTCTCCCAGGCGGACGAGCACGGGCTGCCGTTCCCGGTCCGCTTCGCCGACGCGCCGTTCGTGGAGGGAGCGGTGGCCGCGGTGGTCACCGCCACCGCCGGCGGGGACCTCTCGGCCGTCCTGGACGCCGCCGAGGAGACCTTCCGCCAGCACAAGATCTGAGGCAGAACGGGCATTTGAGGAGCGATCGGCCACGCGGCGGACGGTGCGCCGCTAGCATCGGGTCAGTGCGCGGGGCGGGGAGGTTCCGTGCCCGATTTGGGGGGAGTCCCAGCCATGCGTGTGGTCGTGACCGGCGGGGCAGGTTTCATCGGCGCCAATCTCGCACGGGCCCTGCTGGCCCGCCCCGAGGTGACCGAGGTCCGGGTGGTCGACAACTTCGTCACCGGCCGGAAGTCCAACCTGGAGGGGGTCGACGTGACCCTCTTCGAAGGCACCATCCTGGACCGCGAGCTGCTGGACACCGCCTTCACCGGCGCCGACGCCGTGGTGCACCTGGCCGCGCTGCCGTCCGTGCCGCGCTCGGTGGCCGACCCGCTGGCCAGCCACCACGCCAACGCCACCGGCACCCTGGAGGTCCTGGAGGCGGCCCGCCGGGCCGGCGGCCTGTACGTGGCGGCGGCCTCCTCGTCCTCGGTCTACGGGGCCAACCGGGAGCTGCCCAAGCGCGAGACCATGCGCACCGCCCCGATGAGCCCGTACGCGGTCAGCAAGCTGGCCACCGAGGCGTACCTGGGGGCGTTCCACCACTGCTACGGCCTGGGCGTGCTGCCGCTGCGGTTCTTCAACGTCTTCGGCCCGCTGCAGCCCGCCGGCCACGCGTACGCCGCCGTGGTGCCCGCCTTCCTGGACGCCGCGCTGGCCGGGCGTCCGGTGACGGTGCACGGTGACGGCGGCCAGAGCCGGGACTTCACCTACGTCGGCACGGTCACCCAGGTGATCACCGAGGCGGTGCTGCGCCGGGTGGTCCACCCGGACCCGGTGAACCTGGCCTTCGGCACCCGGACCAGCCTGCTGGAGCTGATCGGCGAGCTGGGCTCGGTGCTCGGCGCCGAGGTGCGGGCGGAGCACGTCGACCCCCGCCCGGGCGACGTCCGCGACTCGCAGGCGGACAACTCCCGGCTGCGCGAACTCTTCCCGGAGGTGGTGCCGGTGCCGCTGCGGGAGGGCCTGGAGCGCACCGCCGCGTGGTTCCGGACGCTCTGACCGGCACTCCGACGGCCCGTCGGCCCGGTCAGGCCGGCGGCCCCGCGTAGCCGAAGACGGTCTCGCCCTTGAAGTCGAGGGCGAGACCGATCCGTCGGGTGGTGTACTCGTCGAGCTCCGGCAGCGCGTCCTGGGCGAACCAGGCGACCGCCAGCGACTCGTCGTCGTTCACCCGGGCCTCGCCGGAGAGGTACCGGCAGCGGAAGGTCAGGTCCAGGTACTGGCAGCGGTCGCCGTTCGGGTACTCGATCATCGGTGAGACCGACACCATGGTCAGCCGCTCCGGCTCGACCAGCACGCCGGTCTCCTCCAGGCACTCCCGCACCACCCCGTCCGCGGGCTCCTCGCCCGGGTCGAGGATCCCGCCGACCAGGGCCCAGCGGCCGTCGTCCGCCCGGCGGCCGAGCAGCACCCGTCCGGCGTCGTCCAGGACGACGGCCGCGACGCCGGGGAGCCAGAGCGGACGGGTGCCGACGAGTGTGCGGAGTTCGGCGAGAAACGCGGGGATGGCCATGGCCACCGACCCTATCCCCCGCCCGGCCTCAGCCGCGCCGCATCGGACGGGCCGGGGAGCCGATCACCACCTCGCCGGGCGCCACGTCGCCGGTCACCACGGCCGCCGCGCCGACGAAGGCGGCCCGGCCCACCGTGCGGCCCTGCAGCACGACCGCGTTGCTGCCCACCGTGGTGTCGTCCGCCAGCAGCACCGAGCCGGAGACGTTCCCGCCCGGATAGACCGTCACCCGCTCGCCCAGGACGCTGTCGTGGCCCACCGTCGCGTTGTAGTGCACCTGGCTGTGCGCACCGAGCCGGACACCGCTGGAGACGTACGCGCCGCCCATGACCAGACAGCCGGGGCCGAGTTCGGTCTCCGGCGCGATCAGCGCCCGGGGGTGGACGAGGGTGGCGGGCACCCCGCCGAGGCCGTCCAGCAACCCGGCGAGGCGCCGGCGCACGCCCGGATCGGCGATCCCGATCAGATAGCGCGCTCGGGCGGGCAGCTCGGCGGGCGCCAGCACCGGCAGCCCGCGGACGGTCGTCCCCCGGGCCCGGTCGTCCAGGAACCCGGCCACCGGCACCCCGGCGGCCAGCGCCGTGTCCAGCGCCTCCCGGCCGACCCCGCCGGCCCCGGCGATCCACAACGGCTCGGCCGACCGCTCGGCCGACTGCTCACTCAACGATTCCTCCAGGGGCCTGCGGGCAGAAGGCGGGGCCGGCGCCCGCGGTGCGGGCACCGGCCCCGGTGGGACGGCGGAACGCGGTCAGGACGCTTCCTCGACCGCCCGGACGGGCTGGGTGGTGAGCCGGGACGCGGTCGCCTGCCGGGGCAGCACGACACGCTGGACCGGCAGCTCGGTCGGGGCCGGGAACCCGGGGTTGACGCCCCCTGCGGCGGTGATCCCCTGCGGGCGCAGCAGGACCTTCACCGTGCGGGCGAGGATCTTCAGGTCGAGCAGCAGCGACCGGTTGGCGATGTACCAGAGGTCGAGGTCGATCCGCTCCGGCCAGCTGATCGAGTTGCGGCCGCTGACCTGGGCCCAGCCGGTGAGGCCGGGCCGGACGGCGAGTCGGCCGCGCTGGCGCGGCGAGTAGTGGACGACCTGCTCGGGCAGGGTCGGCCGGGGGCCGATGATGCCCATGTCGCCGCGTGCGACGTTCCACAGCTGCGGCAGCTCGTCCAGACTGGTCTTGCGGAGCAGGGCGCCGATCCGGGTGATCCGGGGGGCGTCCTCCTCCTCGGTGAAACGTCTGTCCCGCATGGTACGGAACTTGAGGATCTGGAACTCCCTCCCGTCCCGGCCGGTGCGGGTCTGACGGAAGATGACCGGCCCGCCCATGGTGCAGCGGATCAGCAGTGCGATCACCAGGCCGAGCGGGACCGCGACGGCCCCGGCCAGTGAGGCGACGGCGAGATCCCCCACTCGCCGCGCTCCTCCCCCAACAGGCATGAATCCCCCAACGTTTGTGGTGCGACGGGTGTGCGGCTCAGCCGACCGACCAGGGCAGTCCGCGTGCTCTGGCCACGGCCGCGTAGGTCTCCAGGGAGACCCGGGCGACCGCCCGCTGGTCGAACTGGTCCAGGGCGCGGCGACGGGCCGCCTCGCCCAGCTGCTCGCGCAGGGTGGGCTCGGTGAGAAGCCGGCCCAGCGCTGTGGTGAGGGCCCCGGCGTCGCCGGGTGGTGCGAGCAGCAGGTGCTCGCCGTCGGTGCCGATCTCCCGGCACCCGCGGATGTCGCTGAGCACCATCGGCAGACCGCTGGCGGCGGCCTCCATGGCGGAGCGGGAGAACCCCTCCCGGTAGGAGGGGAGTACGAAGACGTCCAGGGCGGCGTAGAGCTCGGGCATGTCACTGCGGCTGCCCAGGAAGTCGATGCCGCTCTCGTCGCCGAGGGCGTCGGGCTTGTCCGGGTCCTCCGGGCCGATCCACACGAACCGGGCCTTGCCGGCCAGCGCGCGGGCGCTCTCGGCGTACTCGCGGATGCCCTTCTCGGCGACCCGGCGGCCGACGCCGCCGACCAGCAGCTCGCCGTCCTCGACGCCGAGTTCGGCGCGGATCCGGGCCCGGTCGGCGGGGTCGGCGGTGAACCGGGAGAGGTCGACGCCGTTGCCGACCACCCGGGAGCGCCGGCCGGGCACGGCCCGGGACAGGGTCGAGCGGTCCTCGCCGTTCTGGTACAGCTCGGCGTGCGAGAAGCGGGCCGCGAAGGCCTCCGCGCCGAGCACGAACGCCCGCTTGGCGAAGGGGTCGTGGGCCTGCGCCCAGAGGCCGTGGCAGGTGTTGACCACCACCGGCACCCGCGCCGCCCGGCCCAGCACCCGCCCGAGCACCCCGGTCTTGGGGTTGTGGGTGTGCAGCACGTCCGGCCGGATCCGGCGCAGTACCGCCAGCAGCTCCCGGCCGGCGGCCGCGTCAGCCTTCGGCTCCCAGGCCCGGGTGAGCGCGTGCAGTGGTTCGTGCCGGACGCCGATGGCCTCCAGCTGTGCCACGTACGGGCCGGGGGCGCTGATGCCGTAGGTCTCGAAGCCGGCCTCCAGGTCGACCTTGAGCTCGGTGGCCAGCAGCAGCTGGAGGCTCATGTCGACGGTGGTGAGGTGGGCGACCCGCAGGGGCCGGCCGCCGGGGCCGCGCAGGCGGGGGGCGGGGCTCTCAGGCACGGGCGCCCACCGCCTTCGCGGTGGCGACGATCCGGGCGTAGGCGCGCTCGGGGATCAGCCGGCCGTACAGCTTGGCGCGGAAGAAGTCGATCGGGTCCGTCCGGCGGACCGGGACCCGGCAGAACCGGGCCGGGTCGAAGCCCGGCAGGTTGCGGCCGACCTGCCCGGTGGCGGCCGTCCGGAACCGGGCCCGCAGGGCGGTCTCCATGTGCGGGACGGTGACACCCCAGGTGTAGGCGAAGTGCCGCGGCCGGGTGCCCAGGTGCTGCTCGACGTCGTCGTTGCAGGAGTCGAGCTCGGCGGTGGTGAGCAGCTCCGGACGGGCGTGGGTACGGGTGTGGTTGGCGACCGTGCACAGGCCCGAGTCGGTCATCTCCTTCAGCTGCTCCCAGCTGAGGCCGCGGCCGCTCTCGCCCTTCGCGGTGGAGCCCTCCCAGCGCATCTCGCCGCCGACCTGACCGCTGGTCAGGTAGACGGTGAAGGGCAGGGCCCGCTCCTTGAGCAGCGGCCAGGCGTTCTCGTACACGTCGGCGAAGCCGTCGTCGAAGGTGAGCACGGTGCCGGGGGTGCGGCGGCCGGCGTCGAGGCGGTCGGCGGCCTCGTCCAGGGAGATCACCCGGCCGGGCGGCAGCTCGGCGAGCAGGTCGACCTGGGCGGCGAAGTCCGTGGTGGCGACGTCGAGTTCGTCGCCGGTGCCACCGCCGATCCGGTGGTAGATGAGGACCGTGGCGCCCTCTCCGGGGACGCGGCCGGCGGCGCGGGCGAGCTGTTGCTTGACCTGCGCCCTGATGCCTGAGGCTGCCGCGGGCGCCGCGGTGGTGCTCATCGTTCCCCCCTCTGCGGCACCCTC
Source organism: Kitasatospora sp. NBC_00374 (assembly GCF_041434935.1). Lineage (NCBI taxonomy): Bacteria > Bacillati > Actinomycetota > Actinomycetes > Kitasatosporales > Streptomycetaceae > Kitasatospora > Kitasatospora sp. NBC_00374. The sequence goes on from NZ_CP107964.1 coordinate 1,933,135, forward strand.
CCCGGCGCCGGCAAGCGGACTCTCGCCCGGCCACAGCAGTCGCTGGAGCCGACGGGACCCACAGTAGGGGGAAATATGGGGCTGCTGCCCGGGAAATGTGAAAGAAGAGGGTAGGTAGGCCGAAAATCAGCCGGTCCGACCGGTCATGTCCAGATCTTGGACGTTTGCGACCACCCGAAGGCGAGCCCTCAGAGGGCGGCGCCGCGCCGCGGACGGAAGCGGGCGAGGGCCGCCCGGCCGAGCATCAGCAGGCCGGCCGCCAGGCAGCCCGCCACGGCCATCGCCCAGGCCGGCCCCTCGGTGTCGGGGACCACCACGGCCACCAGGATGCCGAACACGAGGCAGGCCGCGCCGGCCAGGACGAGCAGGACCTGGTGATGGCGGTGCTGGCGGTGCGCCCGGGGTGTGGCCGGCTGGTGACTTCGAGTGTCTGCCATACCTTCCACGGTAACCCGACCGGACTCCGGCGGCACAGCAGCCGGGTAGCGCCGGGTACGCCCCCGGCGCGCCCCCCGCAACGGTCGAGCGCGCCCCGCGAAAAGTCGCCGTCCGCCGTACAACCATCCTTGGGTGTCGGCGGTCTCCACTACATTGAGCGATCCAGGAGCCGTCCGTGGCATGGGTTGGGAGTCCCCGCCGCGGACCGGATCACCCGGGGGCGGAGCCGCCGTGCCCGGGGTCGGAGGCCGGGCTCCGCCTTCCGACGGTACCGCCACGCCGCACCGGCGACCGAGGGGGGAACCGTGCCGCACTCCGAGACCACGACCATCAGTACCCCAGCACCGCCCGCCGCTCCCGTCGCGCCGCCCGCGCCGGCCGACGCCCGGGGCAGCTGGCTCAGGTTCTCACCGGCCCAGCCGCTGTTCCGGGCCCGGGCCGCCCAGCGGCTGGCCGTGCTCGCGTACCACGGAGTGACCGACCCCCGGTCCTTCGGCGCCCAGCTGGACCGGCTGCGCCGGCTGGCCACCCCGGTCTCGCTGGCCGCCGTGGAGCAGGCCGTCGCCCAGGGCCGTCCGCTGCCGCCGCGCAGCGTTCTGATCACCTTCGACGACACCGACCGCACCGTCCTGACCCACGCCCTGCCGGCCCTGGCCGCCCGGCGGATCCCGGCCGCCGCCTTCGTGATCGCCGAGCTGATCGGCACCGACCAGCCGTTCTGGTGGCACGAGGCGGCCTTCCTCGCCCGGCACGGCGGCCGGGCCCGGCTGGTGCCCACCGGCCGGCCCGCCGAACTGCTGGCCCGGCTCAAGGCACTGCCCGATCCGGACCGCCGGCGCAGCCTGCACGAGCTGCGGGTCAGCGCCCACCGCCGCCCGCCGCGGCAGGAGCAGCTCTGCCCGGAGGACCTGCGGGCGCTGCGGGCCGGCGGCGTGGCGATCGGCAACCACACGTTGGGGCACCCTTCGCTGGGCCGCTGCGACGACGCCACCGTGCACTCCGAGATCGCCGGGGCGCACCTGGCGCTCGACAAGTGGCTCGGCGAGGCGCCGACGGCGTTCGCCTACCCCGACGGCGGGTACGACCCTCGGGCCGACGCGGCGCTGCGCCAGCTCGGCTACCGGCTCGGGTTCCTCTCGGACCACCGGCTCGGGCCGCGGCTGCCCGCGCACCCGCTGCGGATCAGCCGGCTGCAGGTCGACTCGACCACCAGCACCCGGCGGTTCGACACCATCCTGTCCGGGCTGGAGCCGGCCCTGCAGCGCTGGCGCGGCGCGGCGGTGTAACGGCGGCGGACGGGTGCCCGGGCGCGGTCGCGCCCGGGCACCCGTCCGCGGGGGCGTCGGTCAGCGCGCCAGCAGCCGGTCCCGCAGGGCTTCCACCACATCCGGTCCGATGTCCAGCCGGTCCGCGACGTAGCCCGCCGCCGAACCGTGGGCGGCGGCCAGGTCGGCGAGGAAGTAGCGCATGATCTCGGCGGGGGCGGTGCCGTAGCCCGGCCAGCCGAGTGTCCGGCCGGGGTTGCGGGCGTGCCAGTCGGCGACGAACCGGTCGGTGGCCATGGCCGTGAGGGCGAAGTCGGCGACGATCTGCTCCTCGTCCACCCCGAGCAGCGAGAGCACCAGCGCGGCGACGATGCCGGTGCGGTCCTTGCCCGCCGCGCAGTGGAAGACCAGCGGCGCGTCGGCCGCGGCGATGATCCGGACCACCTCGGCGAGCTCGGCCGTACCGTCCTCGGCCACCTCGCCGAACTTGTCGGCGAGGAAGCGGCCGGTCTCGATCTCCGGCCCGAGGGCGGCCTGGTCGTACGGGCGGTGCTCGATACTGAGGTTGTGGTAGACGAGGCCGGGGGCGTCCGGGACGCGGCCGGCCCGCTCGATCTCCCACGGGTAGCGCAGGTCGATCACCGTGCCCACACCCAGGGCCTCGAAGCGCTTGAGATCGTCCCCGGCGAGCTTGCCCAGGGAGTCGGAGCGGTACAGCAGCTGCCAACGGACGATGCCGCCGTCGGCCGTGCGGTAGCCGCCCAGGTCTCGGAAGTTGTGCAGGAGTTCGAATTCCAGGTGTCGTTCGGTCACGACCCGGATCCTAGGCTGACGCCCGTTCAGACGGAAGGGACGGGTGCCGCGAACAGCCGGCCCTCACGGTAGTGGGCGGCCGCCTCCGGGAGCGCCTCGGCGCGGCCGCTGCGCAGGACGGTCAGACCGCCACTGCCCTGGGCGGCCGCCCGGTCGCCGATCCGGCGCAGCGCCTGGGCGGCCACCGCGTCGGCGGACCCGTGGAAGGTGAGGCCCGCGGCGGCGGTGGGGGCGACGGCGGCGCGGATGACGTCCTCGACCAGCTCGTAGTGGGTGCAGCCGAGCACGATCGCGGCGGTGCCGTGCGGGGTGCGGGCGGCGGCGTCCTCGACGGCCGCGGCGATCGCGGTGTCGTCGCCGCGCTCGACCGCGTCGGCCAGCCCCGGGCAGGCCACCTCGGTGACCCGGGCGGCGCCCGCGAACTCGGCGATCAGGGCGCGCTGGTACGGGCTGCCGGTGGTGGCCGGGGTGGCCCAGATGGCGACCGGGGCGCCGGTCGCGGCGGCGGGCTTGATCGCGGGGACGGTGCCGATCACGGGCAGGCCGGGCTCCAGCTCGGCCCGCAGCCGCTCCAGTCCGTGCACGGAGGCGGTGTTGCACGCGACCACCAGGGCGTCCGGGCGGTGGGCGGCGGCGGCCCGGGCGCAGGCGAGCGCGTGCTCGGCGATGTCCGCCGGGGTGCGCGGGCCCCAGGGCATGCCGTCGGGGTCACTGGAGAGCACGAGGTCGGCGTCGGGGCGCAGTCGGCGCAGGGCCGCCGCGGCCGGGAGCAGTCCAAGTCCGGAGTCCACCAGTGCGATCTTCACAAGGCACGACTCTACTTGACCGGGCCCGGCGGCCCCGGGTGCGGGAGACTGCCGGAGTGACGGTGCTGCGATGGGTCCCGGTGGTGTCCCTGCTGGCCTGGGTCTGGCTGACCTGCTGCCACGGCCTGTTCTGGCGCACCGACCAACGGCTGCCCCGGCGCCGTCCGGCACGGCCGGCGCCGGACCGGCGGTGGCCCTCGGTGGCCGTGGTGGTGCCCGCCCGGGACGAGGCCGAGGTGCTGCCGGTCAGCCTGCCGAGCGTGCTGGCCCAGCGGTACCCGGGCGAGGTCCGGGTGATCCTGGTCGACGACCACAGCTCGGACGGCACCGGCGCGCTGGCCCGCGGGCTGGGAGCGGCCGGCGGTCTGCCGCTCACCGTCACCACCCCTCCCCCGCTGCCGGACGGCTGGACGGGCAAGCTGTGGGCGCTGCGGCACGGCGTACGGCTGGCCGGCCCGGTGGAGTACCTGCTGCTCACCGACGCCGACATCGCGCACGGGCCCGGATCGCTGGCGGCGCTGGTCGAGGCGGCCGAGCAGGAGGGCCTCGACCTGGTCTCGCAGATGGCCCGGCTGCGGGTGGCCACCGGCTGGGAGCGGCTGATCGTGCCGGCCTTCGTCTACTTCTTCGCCCAGCTGTACCCGTTCCGGTGGAGCAACCGGCCGGGTTCCCGGACGGCGGCCGCGGCGGGCGGCTGCTCGCTGGTCCGCCGCGAGGCGCTGGAGCGGGCCGGCGGGGTGTCGGCGATCCGCGGCGCGGTGATCGACGACGTCTCGCTGGCCCGGGCGGTGAAGCGGGCCGGCGGCCGGATCTGGCTGGGGCTGGCGGACCGGGTGGACAGCGTCCGCCCGTACCCGCGGCTGGGGCAGCTGTGGCGGATGGTGTCGCGCAGCGCGTACGCGCAGCTGCGGCACTCGCCGGCGCTGCTGCTCGGCACCGTGCTCGGGCTGGCGCTGGTCTACCTGGTGCCGCCGGTGGCGACCGCGGCCGGGCTGCTCGGCGGACGGCCCGCGGTGGCGGCCGCGGGCGCGGCGGCCTGGGCCCTGATGGCGGGGACGTTCGCCCCGATGCTGCGCTACTACCGGCTGCCGGTGGCGGGCGCGGTGCTGCTGCCGTTCACCGCGCTGCTGTACCTGCTGATGACGGTGGACTCGGCGGTGCAGCACTGGCGCGGACGGGGCGCGGCCTGGAAGGGCCGGACCTACTCCCGGCCCCAGGAGAGCTGATCGGACGGGCGGAAATACCGCGCGGACCGGCGGCGCAGCCGCCATCATGGCCCGATGGAACGTCATCTGATCTCGCGTATCGCCCACCGCCACCACCCCATCGCCGCACCACTCTTCGACGAGTCCGTCGAACGACTGCTGACCCGGGCGCTGCCCGAACGGGCCGAACACCTGCTGGATCTCGGCTGCGGGGAGGGCGCCTGGCTGCTGCGCGCGCTCGCCACCCGGCCGTCCCTGCGGGCCGTCGGGGTGGACCTCGACACCGAGGGCCTGGCCAAGGCCCGGGAGGGCGCCGAGCGGCTGGGCCTGACCCGGCAGATCGGCCTGCACCACCAGGACGCGCGGGAGTTCGAGGCGAAGGAGCCGTTCGACGCGGTGTTCTGCATCGGCTCCACGCATGCCTTCGGCGGGCTGGAGCAGACCCTGGCCGCCATCCGTCCGCTGCTCGCCCCGGGCGGGGTGGCGGTGGTCGGCGAGGGCTACTGGCAGCGTGAGCCGGACCCGCGCTCGCTGGAGATCTTCGGCGACGGCTTCGCGGACCTGAGCGGCACCGTGGCCCGGGTGACGGCCGACGGCTGGACCCCGGTGTACGGACATGCCAGCAGCGAAGCGGAGTTGGACGACTACGAGTTCGCCTGGACCGGCTCGCTCACCGAATGGGCCCTGGACCACCCCGAGGATCCGGACAGCGCCGACGCACTCCAGGTGGCCGCCGAGCACCGGGACGAGTGGCTCGGCGGCTACCGGGGTGTGTTCGGCTTCGTCACGCTGGTGCTGCGCCGATCGGCACCGTGACGCCGGCGACGGCTACTTCTGGGTGCGGCCGAGGAAGTCCGCGATGAGCGGGGCGATCTCCGGAAGCCGCTCCTCCAGCGCGAAGTGGCCGGTGTCGAACAGGTGCAGCTCGGCGCCGGGCACATCGCGCAGGTAGGCGCGGGCGCCGGGCTCGGGGAAGAAGGCGTCGTTGCGGCCCCAGACGATCAGGGTGGGCGGCTGCTCGGCCCGCAGCCAGGCCTGCCACTCGGGGTAGCGGGCGAGGTTGGAGTGGTAGTCCAGGGCCAGCTCGACCTGGATCTCCTTGCGGCCCGGGAGATCCAGGAAGTGCTGGTCCATGGTCCAGCCGTCGGGGGCGACGGCGGTCGGGTCGGCGGCGCCGCCCTCGTACTGGCCGCGGGTCACCTCGGCGGTGAGGATCGAGCGGACGGCCTGGTCGGCGCCCTCGACGCCGGGGCGGTTGGCGATCATCCCCCGGGCCAGGTCGGAGAGGCCCTCCAGGTAGGCGTTGCCGTTCTGGACCACCAGGCCGGTGATCCACTCGGGGTGCCGGGTGGCCAGCCGGAAGCCGACCGGGGCGCCGAAGTCGAAGACGTACATCGCGAACCGGTCCAGGCCCAGTGCCAGGCAGAAGCCCTCCAGGACGTCCGCGAGGGTGTCGAAGCGGTAGTCGAACTCCGCGGGGGACGGGCTCTCGCTGTGCCCGAAGCCCGGGTAGTCCGGGGCGACCAGGTGGAAGCGGCCGCCGAGGGCGTCGATCAGCCGGGTGAACTGGTGCGAGCCGGACGGGAATCCGTGCAGCAGCAGGAGGGTCGGGGCGTCGGCCGGGCCGGCCTCCCGGTAGAACACCCGTCGACCGGACACCTCGACCGTGCGGTGGTGGATCCGTGGAACCGTCGGAACTGACATCGTCTCTCCCCGTTGATCAATCATGGACAGCAGTGCGCCGGGCCGCGGTGGGGTCCCCCACCGCGGCCCGGCGTGAGCCGCCGCGTCAGCGCCCGAACAGGCGCAGCGCCGTCGGCTTGGTGAACTCGTAGCGGGCCATCTGCTCCAGGTCCCGCCACCAGCGGGACCGGCCCGAGGGGCTGGCGACGACCTCCTGGTAGAGCTGCTCGAAGGCGGTGGTCACGCTCTCCAGCGAGAACCGGCCGACCACCCAGTCGCGTCCCCAGTCGCCCAGTCGGGCCCGGCGGCCGGGGTCGTCCAGCAGCTGCTGGATCTGCCCGGCCAGGGCCTTGGGCGAGCGGGAGCCGTCGCCGAAGCCGTACATGCAGCGCGACGCGTGCGGCTCGACCAGCGGGCCCGGCTCGTGGACGGCGGTGTAGCCGGCCGCGCCATGCACGATGACCGGCTTGGCGAAGGCCAGGCCGCGCAGCGCCGAGCCGCCCATGCCGAGTACCAGGTCGGCCGCCTGGTAGGCCGGGCGCGGGTCGGCCAGCTGACCGGGGACGAGGACGGCCGGGCGGCCGAGCTCCCGGTTGACCTCGGCCGCCCGGGCGCGCAGCTTGTCCAGGCTGGGACCGGTGCCGACGACGGCGAGCCTGATCCGCGGGTCGTCCAGCAGCCGGACCGCCTCGACGGTCAGTTCGGCACCGGCGTCCTTCTCCAGGTCTGGCACCAGCCGGGTGACGATGCAGAGCAGCAACTCGTCGTCGGAGATGCCGTGTTCGCGGCGGAAGGCGGTGCCGTCCACCACCGACGGCGCGTCGGTGCCGGTGTTGACCGGCGGCTCGATCAGCCGGACGTCGCGGTGCCCGAAGGCCCGGCCGTCGCCCATCAGCGCGCCGAGACCGAGTACCAGCGGCTGGTGCCGGGGCAGGCCGCGCAGCATCCGGATGCCGTAGAAGGTGGTGACCACCGGGAGCCGACCGAGCCGGCCGGGGCCGAAGAAGGCGTTCCGGGCGGCCCGGACCTCCCAGGCATGCAGCAGTTCGCTGCCGTGCTCGGCGGCGAGTCTGCCGAGCCGGCGGCGCACCTCGCGGTGCGGGGTGTCCGGGCCGCCGGCCACCACGACTTCCAACCCGTGCCCGGCGGCCACCTCGACCAGTGGTGCGGGCCCGGCCACGCCCTGGGCGAAGAGCACCGGGTCGTGGCCGCGTCCGCGCAGGGTCCGGGCGATGTCCACCGCGTTGAGCTGGGCACCGCCCAGCGCCAGGTTGTTCAGGTGTACCAACACCCGGAGCGGTCTCACCCTCATTCCTCCCACTGGTGCGGGACGAACACCGGCGCGGCCAGCACCACGGCGCGCGGCGGGGTGTCGAGCATCGGGCCGAACACGTCGAACTGGCCCACGGAGTGCCAGCTCATCAGGGTGCCGCCGTCGGTCTTGCCGATGCTGTAGACGCCGGCCCACAGGGTGTACCGGCCGCGCGGCACCGGCAGCCGCGGTATCACGCAGGCGATCCGGCGGTCGTCGCCGGTCAGCCGGACCTCGTGGCTGATCTGGAAGATCGGGCTGGAGGTGCCCTCGCTGACGCCCAGGTGCAGGGTCGCGTCGCCGCGGTAGTCGCCGGCGAGGGTGAGCTCGACCGTCATCGGCTCGTCGGTGGTGAGGTTCTCCCGGCCGTCACCGCGGATCTCGTGCTTGAGCAGCTGGATCGGCTCGTCGGTGCGGGTGGTGGCCTCGGACTGGGCCTCGATCGAGTCCCGGTACCCGGCCAGCGCGTCCTTGATCCCGGCGTCGACCCGGACGGTGCCCTGCTCCAGCCAGATGCCGCGGCGGCAGATCGACTGGACGGCCGGAAGGTCGTGCGAGACGAACACGATGGTGGTGCCCTGCTCGGCGACCTCCCGCATGCGGTCCAGACAGCGCTGCTGGAACACCGCGTCGCCGACCGCGAGCACCTCGTCGACCAGGAGCACGTGCGGCTCCAGGTAGGCGGCGACCGCGAAGCCGAGCCGCATCTGCATGCCGGAGGAGTAGAACTTCACCTGCCGGTCGATGGCACCGCCGAGCCGGGCGAACTCCACGATGTCGTCGAACCGGCCCGCCACCTCACGGCGCTTGAGGCCGAGCAGCGCGCCGAACAGGTAGATGTTCTCCCGGCCGGTGAGGTCCGGGTGGATGCCGGCCCGGATCTCGATCAGCGCGCCGATCCGGCCGCGGACGTCGATCACGCCGGCGTACGGGTACATCACCCTGGTCAGCATCTTCAGCAGGGTCGACTTGCCCGAGCCGTTGGACCCGATCAGGCCGACCGACTCGCCCGGCTCGATGTGCAGGTTGATGTCCCGCAGCGCCCAGCGCCACTCCTCGCCGCGGCCGCCGCGCAGCTTGCGGGCCATCTGCTCCACCCGGTCGCGCAGCAGCATCCGTTGCTGGTCGGCCTTGAAGCGCTTCCACACCTGCTCGGTGCGGATGGTGCCCAGCTCCCACTCACGCGACATCGGCGATCCCCGTCTCCAGCTTCTTGAACACCAGGTAGCCGCCGACCAGGTAGACCGCGGCGCTCGCGGCGGCGATCAGCGTCAGCCGCAGGTCCGGGGCCTGGCCGTAGAGCAGGGCCCGGCGGTAGCCCTCGATCACCGCGCCGAGCGGGTTGATGCCGCAGTAGATCTCCTGCAGCTTCAGCGGGATGCGGCTCAGCGGGTAGGCGACCGGCGTCGCGAAGACCCCCATCTGGGTGATGATCGGCAGCAGGTGCCGGACGTCCCGCAGGTAGACCACGGCGACCGAGAGCACCAGCGCCACACCGTAGGTGAAGGCGAGTTGGACCACCACCAGCGGCAGCACCCACAGGAAGGTGGCGGCCGGCGCCGTCCAGGTCGCCAGGAAGAGGATGCCCAGCACGCCGATGCCGATCAGCATGTCGACGCTCGCCACCAGCATGGTCGCCAGCGGGAAGACCTCGCGCGGGCAGTACACCTTGTTGAGCAGGCTGAGGTTGTTGGCCAGGCTGACGGCGCCCTGGTTCATCGTGTTGCTGAAGAACTGCCAGACGATCAGGCCGACATAGGCGAACAGCGGATACGAGACGTCACCGGTCTCGATCTTCACCGCCTGGTGGAAGACCAGCGTGAAGATCGCACACAGCGCCAGCGGGGTGAGCACCGCCCAGGCGAATCCGAGGACCGCCTGCTTGTACCGGGCGCGGAGGTCGCGCTCCGCGAGGGCGCGCACCAACTCCCTTGCGCCCCACAGCTCCTGAGCCACCTGAAGGGGCCTGAGCCGTCGTTTGAACACCAGATCCGCAGGCGGACCGGCCGCAAGACCCGCTCTCGCCTCGGTTCGGCTGTCGCGCTCGTCTGTGACCTGCGCGCTTTGTCCCCCCACGGACTCCCGCCCTCTCCGGTGCCGATGTGAACGGGCCGCGCAAAACGGACGGCGCGGCCCCGATGTCCACAATGGCACAGAGTGTGCACGGCGGTGGCTGGTTCGGTGAAGATGATCCTGGTCAGGCGGTCACGGCTGTTGGATCAGTCGGTCCAGCTCGGCGGGCATCGCGTCCACCCCGCCGGCCGTGCTCGGCGCCGTCCGGTACCGGCCGTCCACGATCACCGTGGGTAGTTCGTTCACCTCGTAGCGGGCGAACAGCGCCGGTGCGGCGGCGACCTCCCGGTCCACCTCGGACGAACGGTAGGCGCGCCGGAAGGCGGCGGTGTCCAGACCCTGCCGGGCGGCCCACGCGGTGGCCAGGTCCTCGGTGGTCAGATCCGCGTCCTCGGAGTGCACCGCCCGGAACGCCCGCTCCTGCAGCCGGTCCACCGCGTCGAGGCGCTCCAGCGTGTAGTACAGCCTGGCGTGCGCCGTCTGCACCCGTTCCTGCGGGCTGCCGACCCAGATCGCCGGGACCCGGCGCAGCGTCACCTCGCCCTGGTGCCGGGCCGCCCAGCGGGAGAGCGGTGCCTCCAGCTTCACCGAGTGCGAGCAGTCGTACCAGAAGAACTCCACCGCCTCCCGGGTCGCCGAGGCCCGCAGCGGCTGCGGCAGCCCGGGCCGGGTGGTGTGCGGCCCCTCGTGCGGGGCGTCGGGCAGCGCGGCGGCCGAGGGTGCTCCCAACAGGCCGGCGGTCACGGTCAGCAGAACGGCGGAGCGCAGCAGCGAGTTCACGTCCGGCAGCCTGCCAGGTCGGCGGCGGCCGGATCGAGCCGGACGCGGCGGGTTCGCCCGATCGGCCCAGCACCCGGCCGGCGGCGGCCCGGTGCGCGCCGGGCCGGTCAGCGGCGGCGGGCCACCCGGTCGAGCAGGTCCTGCCAGGAGTCGGCGACCGCGGCCAGGTCGAAGTGGTCCAGCGCGTGCCGGCGGGCGGCGGCGGCGAGGCCGGCGCGGTCACCGGCCAGGACCTTGCCGAGGGCCTCGGCGAGCGCCCCGGGGTCACCGGGCGGGACGAGGGCGCCGGTGACGCCGTCCCGCACCACGTCCCGGACCCAGCCGACGTCGGTGGCGACGGCCGGCAGCCCGGCCAGCGCGGCCTCGATCAGGACACCGGGCACCCCCTCGCTGTCGCTGCTCAGGACGAGTGCGTCGGCGGCGCGGTAGAGCGGCGCGGGGTCGTCGAGGTGGCCGAGGAAGTGGACGCGGCCGGTGGTGTCGGCGGCCTCGGCGGCGGCCCGCAGCGGGCCCTCGCCGGCCACCGCGAGGTGCACGTCGGGCAGCAGGGCGAGCGCGTCCAGGGCGACGTCCGGACGCTTCTCCGGCGAGAGTGCGCCGATCCAGGCCACCAGCAGGCCGTGGGCGGGCAGGCCCAGTCCGGCCCTGGCGCGGCGGCGCCCGGCGTCGTCCGCGGCGGGCGTGAAGCGGTCGGCGGGGCGGCCGTTGGGGATGGTGCGGACCTTGGCCGCGGGCAGCCGGAAGCGCTCCAGCAGGACGTCGCGGGCGCCGTCGGAGATGGCCGAGACGGCGCCGGCCCGGTGCAGGAAGAGGCCGACCCGCAGCCGCCGGGACAGGCTCGCCGTCCAGTGCCGGGGGTCGCCGATGTTGACGTAGACGAACGGGGTGCGGGTGCCGAGCAGGCCGACCGCGCAGGCCTGCAGGGTGCTGGAGCCGTGCGCGACCACCACGTCGGCCCGGGCCGCGGCCGCACGCAGGGCGCGCAGGGTGGCGGGGTGGTGCCGGGACGGACCGAGGACCGGGGTGTCGGAGTCGGCGGGGGCGTCCGGGTGCGGCTGGAGGGCGCACAGGGCGGACGGGCGGCCGCGCCGGAGCAGTTCGGCGTGCAGGTCGCGGGCGAGGTTCTGGGCCCCTCGCCGCCTCGGGTCGGTGATCAGGTGGAGGACACGTGGCGGCGCTGACACGGCGGCTGACATGGGGTCGACCCTGGCACAGCGCCGTGTCGGCGCGCAGCCCGTTTCGCCGAAGCGGGCGGCGGCGCCGGCCCCCGCACGAGGGGCGCGCGCCGGTGCCCGGCGGCCCTGCCGCGGCCCGGCCGGATCGCGACCTCGGCGAATCCCTGGCGGACACCCCTTCCGGCCTGGAATGCTGAGCCGCAGTCAGGGCGCGGTCGGCAGGGAGGTCGGCAGTGCCCAGGGGTTCCCCCGGGGGGTTGCGGCTGTGCATGTGCTCTATGTGATCGACAGCGTCAGCCGGGTCGGTGGTGCCGAGCAGGGGCTGGTGGCGATGGCGCCACAGCTGGTCCGCGCCGGTGTCCGGCTCGACGTCGCGTATCTGAAGGAGTCCCCGGGCGGTTTCCAGCCGGAGCTGACCGCCGCCGGGGCCACCGTGTTCGGCGTGCACCGGCCGAGCCGGGCCGGGCGGATGGCCGGGCTGCGCGCCCTGGTCCGCGAACGCCGTCCCGAGCTGGTCCACACCACGCTCTACGAGTCGGACGTGCTGGGCCGGGCGGCCGCGCTGTCGGCCGGCACCCCGGTGGTGTCCAGCCTGGTGAACTCGTCGTACGGGCCGGAGCACCTGCACGCCCGTGGGCTGAACCCGTGGAAGGTGCGGGCCGCACAGGCGGTGGACGCGGTGACCGCCCAGGGCACCCGGCGCTTCCACGCCCTGACCGAGCACGTGGCCGAGGCGATGGCCGGCCGGCTCCGGGTCTCCCGGGACCGGATCGACGTGGTCCCGCGCGGGCGGGACCCGGAGCTGCTGGGCTCGGTGACGGCGGAGCGGCGGGCCGCCGTCCGGGCGGCGCTGGAGCTGCCGGACGACGTGCCGGTGGTACTGGCGGCGGCCCGCCAGCAGTACCAGAAGGGCCTGGACGTCCTGCTGGAGGCGTGGCCCGCGGTGCGCCGGCACACGCCGGAGGCGGTGCTGCTGCTGGCCGGCAGCGAGGGGTCCGAGACCCCGCGGCTGAGACGGCTCGCGGAGGCCGCGGGCGCGGGGCAGGTGCGCTTCCTCGGTGCGCGCGGGGACGTCTTCGACCTGATGGCCGCCGCCGACGCGTTCGCCGTGCCGTCCCGCTGGGAGGGGCTGGGCAGCGCGGCGATGGAGGCGATGGGGGTCGGTGTGCCGCTGGTCTGCTCGGACGTGGCGGCGCTGCGCGAGACGGTCGGCTCGGAGGACTACGCCGCGCTGGTGCCTCCGGAGCGTCCGGGGGCGCTGGCGGCGGCGCTGATCGACACCCTCGACGACGCGGCCTCGGCGGCGGTGCGGGTGAAGGCGGCCCGGGCCCGCTTCCTGACCTGCTTCACCCTGCACCACGTGTCCGGCCGGATGGTCGAGTTCTACGAGCGGTCGCTGCACCGGCGTACGCTCTGATGCGCCGTCAATGACGGACAAATCAGCCGTAACCACCAGCCCCGGGCCAAGCGCGACGTAACGGCCTGCGCGAGATTGGTGAAAGCGCTTGCGCCGCAGGTCCGGGACGGCAAGCATCGACACTCGGGGGCCTGTGGATCGTCGGGGGGACGATGCCGGGCACGCTCCGGGCCGACCACGCCCGGAAGTGCGATGCCGTCAGGGGGGCTGATGACACCACAGCCGATTCCGGAACACCTGCCGCGGGATCCGTCACCGGACGGATCCTCGCGGCCGACGCCGTTCCCGGGAGGGCCGGGCCGCGAGCAGCGGGGCCGGCCGGTGTCACGAACCATCCACAGCGCCTTGGCGTTAGGCCCCACGGGCTGATCCGTCCCAACCGCGCCCGGCCCGCCGGGCAGGCCCGCACCAGTGCGCGCCGCCGATGCCTGGCGGGTGCGGGCCGACCGCCACGCCAGGCGCCTGCACCACGAACGCGAGGGGATCCGACCGGTGGAACCGGCTAACCACTTCACCGTCCTGCGACGCTACTGGCGGCTGCTGGCCGGCTGCACCGCGGCCGCCCTGCTGGTGGGCTTCCTGCTCACCCCGGCGAGCGATGCGGTGGACACCGCCAAATGGCAGTGCAAGGCGGCCATAACGCCGGTCGCCGGGGCCGGCGACGTGGTCAAGGCCGACCAGGTGCTGTCCTACGCCCAGGGCTCGGACGTCGCCAACGCCGCCGCCAAGAAGCTCAACATCCCGGCGGCCTCGGTGACCAGCCGCCGGACGGTCACCGCGGCCAGCGCCCAGATGCTCACCTTCACCACCACCGGCCCGACCCAGCAGTCCTGCATGGACCTCGCCGGCGCGCTGGCCGAGGCCACCATCAACGGGTACGCGTCCGAGACCCTCAAGAGCGCCGACGAGCAGATCAAGCGGGCCCAGGACCAGCTCAAGGAGCAGCAGGCCCAGGTCGACGAGCTCAACCGGGCCTTCCCGAAGGCGAACAGCGCCGACCAGGCCCGGCTCAAGGTGCAGATCGACTCCGCCAACAGCCAGATCGCCAAGACCCTCGACCGGATCGCCACCCTGCGCTCCACCTCGCAGACCGACGCCATCCAGCAGTGGGGCTCGATCGACGCCAAGGAGTCCGGCGGCAGCCTGCTCAGCTCCCCCAGCCGGGGTCTGCGGCTCACCCTGGCCGTGGTGCTCGGTCTGGCGCTCGGCGTCGTGGCCGCGCTGATGCTGAGCCGGATGGACACCCGGCTGCGCGGCCGCAACAGCACCGAGGAGGCGTTCAACCTCCCGGTGATAGGCGAGGTCCCGCTGCTGTCGCGCCGGCTGCGCCGCACCCGCGAGCCGCTGGTGGTGGCCCGGCCGTCCGACCCGGGCGCCGAGGCCTACCGCTCGTTGCGCTCCACCCTGCTGCTGACCGGCCCGGCCTCGTTGTCGGCGCAGTTCGGCGAGGGCGGTATCTCGCAGGCCGAGCGGGTGTCGCGCCGGCTGGCGGACCCGTCCCCGGTGATCCTGGTGATGTCCGGGCGCAGCGGCGACGGCCGCACCACCACGGTGGCCAACCTGGCCGCCGCCCTGGCCGAGACCGGCCGCGAGGTGCTGGTGCTGGACTGCGACTTCCGCAGCCCGCAGGCACACGTGCACTTCGGGATCAGTGACGGTCCGGGCATGGCCGAACTGCTCAGCGGCGAGCAGCTGCCGAAGCTGGACGACCTGATCCGCCGCACCAACGTGGAGGGCGTGCGGCTGATCACCGGCGGCAACACCAACGCGTACCCGGCGGCGCTGGTGCTGCGCGCGGGCGAGGTGCTGCGCCGGGCCCGGCGGCACGCCGACGTGGTGCTGATCGACAGCTCCCCGCTGCTGCACGCCAACGACGCCTACGACCTGGTGCAGCACGCCGACGCGGTGCTGGTCACCGTGATGGCCGGCAATGTGAAGCCCGAACAGGCCGACCGGGTCAGCGAACTGCTCTCCCGCACCGGCGTGCCGGTGGCCGGGGTGGCGCTGCTGGGCACCGACGGCCCGTCCGGCCGCCGGGCCCGGGAGGCGGTGCGCGCGGTCGCCGCGCCGACCGCCCGCCCGGCCGCACCGGCCGCACCGGCCGCGGGCGCGGGCGCGCAGCCGGCCCCCGCACCGAGAGCCGCCGAGGACCCGGACCCGCCGACCGGGCCGAGCTGGGCCCGGCGCCGGGCGTCCGAGGCCCCGGTCGAGACCACCATGCAGCTGCGCCTCAACGAGGACCTGTGAGCACGCCGCCGGGCCGGACCCGGGTGCTCTGGCTGGCCAAGGGCCTGGGCCGGGGCGGCGCGGAGCAGCTGCTGGTGAACTGCGCGCGGCACGCGGACACCTCCCGGTACGAGATCGAGGTCGCCTACGTGCTGCCCTGGAAGGACGCGCTGGTCCCGGCGCTGGAGCAGGCCGGGGTGCGCACCCACTGCCTGGGCGGTTCCCCCGGCGCGCTCTGGCCGCTCCGGCTGCGGCGGCTGCTGGCCGAGCGCCGGTACGGGCTGGTGCACTCGCACATGCCGATCCCGGCGGTGGCGGCCCGGCTGCTCTCGTCCGGCCGCCGGGGGCCCCGGCTGGTGCACACCGAGCACAACGTCTGGGAGCGGTACCGGACGTCCACCCGCTGGGCCAACGCCCTGACGTACCGGCGCAACGACGCGGTGATCGCGGTCTCGCACGCGGTCGGCTCGACCATCGGCCGGCGCCGGCCGCAGCCGGACTGGGTGACGGTGGTGCACCACGGCCCGGACCTCGCGGGGGCGCCCACCGGCCCGGCCGCCCGGGCCGCGGCCCGGGCCGAACTCGGCCTGCCGGCCGAGGCGGTGGTGATCGGCACGGTGGGCAACCTGACCCCGAAGAAGGACCAGGCCACCCTGCTGGCCGCCTTCGCCCGGCTGCGGGCCGAGCGGCCCGAGGCGGCCCTGGTGCTGATCGGCGCCGGGCCGCTGGAGGCCCAGCTGAAGGCACAGGCGGGCGAGGGCGTGGTGTTCGCCGGCTCCCGGGCCGATGTACCCGCACTGCTGACCGGCCTGGACGTGTTCACCCTGAGCTCCCGTCAGGAGGGCCTGCCGGTCGCCCTGATGGAGGCGATGACCAGCGGGCTGCCGTCGGTGGTCACCCGGGTGGGCGGGATGCCTGAGGTGCTGGACGACGGCGAGCAGGGCTTCCTGGTGCCGCCGGGCGATCCGGCCGCGCTGGCCGGCGCCCTGGGCCGGCTGGTGGCGGACGAGGGGCTGCGCCGCCGGCTCGGCGCGGCCGCCCGGGACCGCTCGAAGTCCTTCGACGTGGCCGGGGCCCAGCAGGCCATCGAGCAGGTGTACGCGCAGGTGCTGGAGCGCTGAGCGCCCGGCCCACCGGAAGGGATCGACCACCCCCGTGACCACCCCGTCCGACGAGCCGTCAGCCGCTGCCGGGCTGACCGTCCGTCCGCTCACCGAGGCCGACACCCCGGCCGTGCTGGACCTGCTGACGGCCTCCCTGGCCGGCGGCCCGACCGGCACCCGCAGCGCCGGCTTCTTCGACTGGAAGCACCGGCGCAACCCGTTCGGCGCCAGCCCCGGGCTGCTCGCCGAGACCCCGGACGGCCGCCTGGCCGGCGTCCGGCTGTTCCTGCGCTGGGAGTGGCAGGCCGGCGGCCGGGTCGTCCGCGCGGTCCGCCCGGTCGACACCGCCACCCACCCCGACTTCCAGGGCCGGGGAATCTTCCGCCGGCTCACCACGGGCCTGTTGGAGGAGGTGGCCGAGGACACCGAGCTGGTCTTCAACACACCGAACGGCAACAGCCTGCCCGGCTACCTCAGGATGGGCTGGCAGGTGGTCGGCCGGGTGCCGATCGCCCTGCGGATCGCCCGTCCGGCCGCGTTCGCGCTGGGCGCCCGGGCCGCGCTCGGCCGCCGGACGACGGCGGTACAGCGGCCGATCCGCTGTCAGCTGCCGACCGCCGCCGACTGGTTCGGCAAGCCGCCCGCCGGCCTGCCGGAGCTGCTCGCCGAACGCGCCCAGGCGGACTCCGCCGACCCGCGGCAGGCCGTCCTGCGCACCGAGCGCTTCCTGCGCTGGCGCTACGGCGACGCCCCGGGGCTGGACTACCGGGTGCTGACCTGCGAGCGCGGCGGCGAGCTGGCCGGGATCGCGTTCGGCCGGCCCCGCCGCCGCGGCCCGCTGACCGAGTTCACCCTCGCCGACGTGATCGTCCGCCCGGGCGACCGGGGTACCGCGGCCCGGCTGCTGCGGGCCGCCGCCGCGGCCGGCTGCGACCACGCCGCGACCCACCTCGCCTCCGGCACCGAGGCCGCCGCCGCGGCGCTGCGCGGCGGCTACCTGACCGCGCCCCGGACGGGCATGACGCTCGCGGCCCGCGGCCCGCGCGGCCCGCTGCCGGCCGGCCGCGCGCTGGCCGACTGGCGGTTCAGCCTGGGCGACCTGGAGGTCTTCTGATGGACCGTCCGGGAGCCGCCGAAGGGCGGCCGGACCTGCGCGCCCTGGCCAGGGAGGTGCACTGGCCCACCGTGGTGGCCGTGACCCTGGTGATCGGGTACGTCACGCTGTTCGTGGTGGCGATGGTGCACACCAGCTACGACACCTGGGGCGCACTGCTGGTGGCCCCCGCGCTGATGGCGATCGGCACCCCGATCCTGGCCCGGGTGGCCGCCGCCAACCCGGAGCGCGGCATCTTCAAGCTGCTGATGCTGGCGATGGGCGCGAAGCTGTTCTGCGCCTTCCCGCGCTACCTGATGGCGTTCGTGCTCTACGGCGGCGCGGCCGACGCGAAGATGTACCACCAGAAGGGCAGCGCGCTCGCGCTCTACCTGGACAACACCGATCTGCTGAGCCAGGGCGTCCACTACGACCTGGGCATGAAGGTGGCCGGCACCGGCTTCGTCATCATCGTCACGGGAGTGGTCTACGCGATCACCGGCCCGACCCTGATCGGCGGCTTCCTGGTGTTCTCCTGGATGGGGTTCTGGGGCCTGCTGCTGTTCTGGCGGGCGGTGCAGATCGCCTTCCCGGAGGCGGACTCCCGGCGCTACGCCAAGCTGGTCTTCTTCCTGCCCTCGCTGCTGTTCTGGCCGTCCAGTATCGGCAAGGACGCCTGGATGATGCTCTGTCTGGGCCTGACCACCTACGGCGTGGCCCGGCTGCTGGAGCGCCGCTTCGGCGCCTTCGTCTGCATCGCGGTCGGCTCGCTGGGCACCGCGATGGTCCGCCCGCACGTGACCGTGCTGGCCGGCGCGGGGCTGTCGGTGGCGTACGTGCTGCGCAAGCGGCCGCAGCAGGTCAGCGCGCTCGGGCCGCTGCGCACCGTCCTGTCGGTGGTGGTGATGGGGGCCGGCGTGATGCTGATGCTGCAACAGGTCTCCACGTTCTTCGGCACCGAGGGCGCCAACGGTGACAGCCTCAACCACGTGCTGTCGGAGACCTCGCGGCGGACCTCGCAGGGCTCGTCCATGATCAATTCGGCCCCGCCCGAGGACGCCGCGCCCCAGTTCAGCCTCAATCCGGCCGGGCTGCCGATGGCGGTGATCAGCGTGCTGTTCCGGCCGTTCCCGTTCGAGGCCTCCAACATCCAGAACCTGATCCAGTCGATCGAGTGCTTCGCCCTGCTGATCATGTTCATCCGCAGCTGGCCGCATCTGCGCCAGCTGCCCCGACTGTTCCTGCAACGCTCCTACATCGCCTACTCGGTGGTCTACACGCTGCTGTTCTGCTGGGCCTTCTCGACCATCAACAACATGGGCATCCTGTCGCGCGAACGCGTCCAGGTCCTGCCACTGTTCCTGGTGCTGCTGGCCGTGCCCAGACCGGAGAGCTCGCGCTCCGCCACCGTCCGACGTTCCCGGCCGCCGCTGTGGCGGGTGCAGCCCGGGCAGTGGGGCGAACGGGCGGCCAGGTCCGTCCCGCACGAACATCCGGCTCGCGTCGGCGGCCCGGACTCACCACCTCGACCCAGGGGGGATCGAACCGAATGACCACCACCGACCTCGCACTGCCCGCCGCCCTCGGCGGCACCCCGGCCTTCCCGGACGGACTGCCGCTGACCCGCGTGCAGGTACCGGACCGCGAGGCCCTGCTGAGCCGCCTGGGGACCGTCCTGGACAGCGGCCAGCTCACCAACGGCCCCACCGTGCGCGAACTGGAGCAGCGGGCGGCCGAACTGCTCGACGTACCGCACGTGGTGGCCGTCTCCAACTGCACCGCCGGTCTGATGCTCGTGCTGCAGGCGGCCGGCGTCGGCGGTGGCCGACCGGTGGTGATGCCCGGGTTCACCTTCTCGGCCACCGCGCACGCCGCGCACTGGGCGGGCGGCACCCCGGTGTTCGCCGAGGCCCGCGAGCAGGACATCACCCTGGACGTGGCCGACGCCGAGGCCCGCCTGAAGGCCGCCGACCGGCCGGCCGCGCTGATGGCCACCCACGTGTACGGCACCCCCTGCCAGGTCGAGGCGCTGCAGGAGGTCGCGGACGCGGCACGGGTCCCGCTGGTGTACGACTCGGCGCACGGTTTCGGCAGCCGCCGCCGGGGGGTGCCGGTCGGCAACTTCGGCCTGGCCGAGGTCTTCTCGATGAGTCCGACCAAGGTGGCCGTCGCCGGTGAGGGCGGCCTGGTCGCCACCCACGACGCCGCGCTCGCGCAGACCCTGCGCAACGGCCGGGACTACGGCAACCCCGGTGACTACAACACGCTCTTCCCCGGCCTGAACGCCCGGATGAGCGAGCTGCACGCCGCCGTCGGCCTGACCTGGCTGGCCGGGCTGCCCGAGCGGGTCGCCCACCGCGGCGCGCTGGTGGCGGAGTTCGCGGCCGCCACCGCCGGGCTGCCGGGACTGCGGCTCGCCCTGCCGGAGGAGGGCGACGTGTCGACGTTCAAGGACCTCACGCTGATCCTGGACGCCGAGGCCTTCGGACTGAGCTCGACCGAGCTGGCCGCGGCGCTGAAGGCCGAGGGCATCGACACCCGGCGCTACTTCCACCCGCCGGTGCAGCGCCAGCAGTCCTACGCCCACCTGGGCCAGGCCGAGTCCCTGCCGGTGACCGACCGGCTGGCCGACTCGGTGCTCACCGTGCCGCTGTGGACCCAGATGGACGCGGTGACCGTCCGCCGGGTCGCCGAGGCCGTGGTGCGGGTCCAGCCGTACGGGGAGCGCCTGCGCGCGGCCGCGAGCTGAGCCGCGGGGCTGTGCCGCCCTGCGCCCCCGGCCCGCGGCGGCACAGCGGTTCGAACCGGGAACACCGGCCCGAGGCTTAGCCGATTCAGGTGAAGTCGGTTGGACCGCAAGCCGGTTGGCCCGGGAGGATGTCGCGCCGGGCCGGTCGGCCCGGTCCCTCGACGGGCCCGACCGAGGCCTGCCGCCGTACGGATATGGAGCACTCGGTGTTCAAGGGCTTCCGCAGCTTCCTGCTGCGTGGAAACGTCGTCGACCTCGCGGTCGGCATCGTCATCGGCGCGGCCTTCACCGCCGTCGTCACCGGGTTCGTGACCGCCTTCCTCACCCCGCTGATCGGGGTCGCCACCGGCGCGGTCGGCGACTACTCCAAGCAGGCCTTCGAGATCGGCGGCACCACCTTCCCGTACGGCGCGTTCCTGAACGCCCTGATCAGCTTCGTGCTGGTCAGCGCGGTGATCTACTTCGCCGTGGTGGTCCCGGTCGGGCGGCTGCAGAGCCGCTTCGAGCCGGTCAAGCCCGCTCCGGTCGCCAAGACGGACTGTCCCGAGTGCCTGAGCCGCATTCCGGCCGCCGCCCACCGCTGCTCGTTCTGCACCAGCGAGCTCGGCGACCGGACCGGGCTGCCCGCCCAGCCCACCAAGCCCGCACAGAGCCGCTGACCAGGCGCCATTCCCGTTCGGCCGCCGGCCCTGGCCGGCGGCCGCGGGGTGCGCGGGCCCGCTCCGCACCCTCCGACGGCGGGGTCCGGCGGACGGCCGGGCGCCATGACCGGTTCGATTCGCGTTCGACTACTCGTCAGGAACCTCGGATGGCTGGAATCGGTCGGCAAGATGTCGGATCCGCCCAGATTTGACCCTTTTAAGCGAGCGAAGACTGTGTAAACAGTTGAACTCCCCTGCCTCCCGCTCTCCTCAGCAGGCACATTGTGGGCTTACGGTATGCCCCATGACCTCGCCCCGCTCCTACGACGGAGTCGGCTACCCCTCTCCGTCCTTCGGCTCCGGCACGCCCATCTACGACAGCCTTGTCGCGGAACGCGGTGTCCCGCAGATCGCGCCCATCAACGTGCCGGCGGCGCTGCCCCCGGCCACCGGCGGCTACGGCTCCTCCTACCAGAGCAGCTACGCGCCCTCCTTCGACAGCCCGGTCAGCAATCTGCCCGCGCTGCCCCCGGCCCGGCTCGCTCTGGGCCCCGGCCCGAGCAGCGCCCCGATGACCGGCCACATCCCGGCCCAGCCCGGCCCGGCGATGTACCCGGCGCCGCAGGCCCCGATGACCGGCTACGCCTCGGCGCCCAGCTTCCAGCAGGCGCCGCCGACCTACCAGAGCCAGGGCGGCCAGCCGGCCGGCGGCTTCGGCGGGCAGAGCTTCGGCGGCCAGAACAGCTTCGCCCAGGCCCCACAGGGCTTCGGCGGGCATGGCTTCAACGGCCAGAGCTTCGGCGGGCAGAGCTTCGGCGGCCAGAACACCTTCGCCCAGGCCCCGCAGCAGCAGAGCTTCGGCGACCAGAGCTTCGGCGGCAACCAGTTGCGGCCCGCCGCGCCGGTCGCCCCGGTGCGCCCGGTGCCGCAGCAGTACGGCCAGCCGCAGTACCCGCAGTACCCCCAGGCCGGCTGAGCCCGGCCCCCGACTTCGGCGAACGAGGGGCGCCGGAGCAGGGAGCAGGGCGAAGGGTCGACCTCCGGGGCCGCCCGCACACCGCACGAGAGAGCGGAGCGCGGGCGGCCCTTGCACACCCGCCGCGGGTCCCCCGCGGGTCTGACGGATCAGCGACCACCCGCGCCGCACCCGCGCACCGCCTGGCAGGATGGCCCCATGCCGCAGCTGACCGGTCTCCATCTGTACCCCGTCAAGTCCACCTACCGGCTGAGCCCGCAGAGTGCCCGGGTCCAACCGTGGGGGCTGGCCGACGACCGGCGCTGGATGCTCGTGGACGAGCGCGGCCGGGCGGTCACCCAGCGCGACCTGCCCGAACTGGCCCGCTACCGGGCCGTCCCGACAGCCGACGGCGGCCTGCTGGTGACCGCCCCCGACGGTGCCCGGACGGAGATCGCCGCGCCTTGCGTCGAACGCGGTGACCCGCACGCCGAGGTGGAGATCTTCGGGACCGTCTTCGACGCCGCCGAGGCGGCCAAGGAGGCCCGGCTCTGGTTCGCCGAACGGCTCGGCGACGTCCGCCTGGTGCACCTCGACCGCCCGGACCGCAGCCGCCCGGTCAAGGCCGAGTACGGCCGGCCCGGCGAGACCGTGAGCATGGCCGACGGCTTCCCGTTCCTGCTCACCACCACCGGCTCGCTGACCGAGCTGAACCGCCGGATCGCGGCGGACCACCCGGACGACCCGGTCAAGGGCGCGGCGCTGCCGATGGAGCGCTTCCGCCCCAACCTGGTGGTCGACGGCACCGAGGCCTGGGCCGAGGAGGAGTGGCAGCGGATCCGGATCGGCGAACTCACCTTCCGGGTCGCCAAGCTCTGCGCCCGCTGCGTGGTCACCACCACCGACCAGGAGAGCGGTGTCCGACGCGGCCCCGAGCCGCTGCGGGCGCTCGGCCGGCACCACCGGATCGGCCAGAAGCTGATCTTCGGGATCAACCTGGTCCCGGAGCGCCCCGAGGGCGTCGGCGGCGACCTGCTCGGCACCGTCCGGCTCGGCGACGAGGTCACCGTACTGGCCCGGGGGCCGCTCCTCGCCCCGGACCCGGAGCCCGCCGCGGCCGGCCAGGGCTAGAGCGTTCCGGAACCGCTCACCCGGTCACTCGTTGAACCGGGCGAGCGGCCGGGCGGGACGGACGGAGCACGCTACGGTGGGGCGGCACGCAGGCCTCGACGAAGGTGGGGACGACAGACCGTCATGGCTGAGCACAGGGTCCGGGTCACGCAGGACAGCGGCTCCCGCTGGCGCCGCCGCGCCGGGGAGTACGAGACGCTGGGCGAAGCCCTGGCCGCGGCCGAGCACGGTGACACGCTCACCCTGCGGCCCGGCACCTTCCGCGAGACCGTGCTGCTCGACAAGGACGTCACCCTGGTGGCCGCCGACGGCCCCGGCACCGTCCGGCTGCTGCCCGTGGCCGGGGTGCCGCTGACCGTCACGGCCGCCGCCGGCGTCCGCGGCCTGGTGATCGAGGCCGGCGACAGCGCCGTCCCCGCCGTCCTGGTCACCGGCGAGGACGGCGCGGCCGAGCTGACCGGCTGCCGGATCGAGGCCCGCTCCGCGGTCGGGGTCGAGG
Organism: Kitasatospora sp. NBC_00374; assembly: GCF_041434935.1. Classification (NCBI taxonomy): domain Bacteria; kingdom Bacillati; phylum Actinomycetota; class Actinomycetes; order Kitasatosporales; family Streptomycetaceae; genus Kitasatospora; species Kitasatospora sp. NBC_00374. Next base: position 1,956,499 of record NZ_CP107964.1, read on the forward strand.
TCACCGCCGGGGCCGGCGCGACCCTGCGCGGCTGCACCGTCGCCAACCCGGCCGGCCTGGGCGTACGGCTGCGCGGCGAGGCCCGGGCCCTGCTGGAGGACTGCGAACTGGCCCAGGCCGGCCAGGCCGGGATGGCCGTACTGGGCGGCTCCACCGCCCGGCTGGAGCGCTCCCGGATCCACCACGCCGGCGGCGCCGGCCTGCTGCTCGCCGACCACGGCTCCACCGCCGAACTGACCGGCTGTGAGATCTACGAGGTGCGCGGCAGCGGGGTGCAGGCGGAGTCCCGTGCGGCCGGGCGGCTGACCGACTGCGAGATCCACCGGGTCACCGGCAACGGCCTCACCCTGGACACCGGGGCCGAGCTGGCGCTCACCGGCTGCCGGCTGCACGACCTGCCGGAGAACGCCGCCGACCTGCGCGGCCGCTCCCGGCTGAGCCTGCACCACAGCACCGTGCACTCCTTCGGCCGCGGCGCCCTGTCGGTCTGGGACTCCGGCACCCACGCCGAGGCCACCGCCAGCGAGATCCACTCCGCCACCGGCGACTACCCGGCGCTCTGGGTCAGCGACGGCGCCCGGGTCGAGCTGTCCGACTGCACCCTGCGCGACCTGCCGGACGCCCTCTTCGTCCTCGACCGCGGCTCCACCGCCCGCGCCGAGAACTGCTCCTTCAGCCGGATCCGCAGCTCCGCGGTCTCGGTGAGCGGCGGCGCCACCGTGGATCTGACGGCCTGCCGGATCCAGCAGGCCGGCACCGGGCTGTGGTTCCGGGACCACAGCAGCGGCGGCCGGCTGACGGACTGTGAGATCGCCGAGGTCTCCACCGGGATCATCGTCACCAAGGGCGCCGACCCGGTGGTGCGCGGCTGCACCGTCCGCGCCAGCAGCGACGCCGCGGTGTACGTCTCGGCCCAGGGCCTCGGCAGCTTCGAGGAGTGCCGGGTCTCGCACGGCAAGGGCTTCGGCTTCCACATCATCGACGGCTGCCGGACCAGCCTGACCCGCTGCCGGGCCGAGCACAACGCCCGGGCCGGCTTCGAGTTCTCCGAGCCCGGCCCGGTCGCCGAGGCCTGCGTCTCGGACGACGTGGCCCCGCCGCCGGCCGAGCTCCCCGCCCCTCGGGCGGCCGCCGGAGCCCTCGCCGTCGCGCGGGCCGCCGCCGGCCCGGGCCCGCTGACCGCGCCGGCCGGCGCGATCGCGCCGATCCCCGACTGCCGCCCGGCCGACGAGGCACTGGCCGAGCTGGACGCGCTGGTGGGCCTGGCCACGGTGAAGCAGGAGGTGCGGACCCTGGTCGACCTGATCTCGGTCGGCCGCCGCCGCGAGCGGGCCGGGCTGAAGGCCCCCTCGCCCCGCCGCCACCTGGTCTTCACCGGCGCCCCCGGCACCGGCAAGACCACCGTCGCCCGGCTGTACGGGGAGATCCTGGCCTCGCTCGGGGTGCTGCGGCGCGGCCACCTGGTCGAGGTCGCCAGGGTGGACCTGGTCGGCGAGCACATCGGCTCCACCGCGATCCGCACCCAGGCCTCCTTCGACCAGGCCAGGGGCGGGGTGCTGTTCATCGACGAGGCGTACGCGCTGGCGCCGGAGGACGGCGGACGGGACTTCGGCCGGGAGGCGATCGACACCCTGGTGAAGCTGATGGAGGACCACCGCGACGAGGTGGTGGTGATCGTGGCCGGCTACACCGCCGAGATGGAGCGCTTCCTGGCCGCCAACCCCGGCCTCTCCTCGCGCTTCTCACGTACCGTCACCTTCCCCGACTACTCGGCCGGCGAGCTGCTGGAGATCGCCCGCGCCCAGTGCGCCGAGCACGAGTACGCCATGGCCGCGGCCACCGAGGGCGCCCTGCTGGTCCACTTCGCCGGCATCGACCGCGGGCCGGGTTTCGGCAACGGCCGGACCGCGCGGCAGGTGTTCGAGACCATGGTGGAGCGCCATGCGATGCGAGTGGCCCAACTGTCCGACCCCTCCACCGAGGAGCTCCAGCTGCTGGTCCCCGCCGACCTGCCCGTCTGACCGGCCTCCGGCGGACGGCCCGGGCGTGGCAGGATGAACGGGAACGAAGCGGAGGGGTGACCACGTGGCCGACAGCAGCAACCTGCTCGCGGAGCAGCGCCGGGCGATGATCCTGGACGAGGTCCGGCGACGTGGCGGTGTCCGGGTCAACGAACTGACCCGGCAGCTCAACGTCTCCGACATGACCATCCGCCGGGACCTGGACGCGCTGGCGCGGGCCGGCGTGATCGAGAAGGTGCACGGCGGCGCGGTGCCGACCGAGGCCGCCCGCACCCACGAGCCCGGTTTCGAGGCCAAGTCCGCGCTGGAGCTCACCGCCAAGGAGGAGATCGCCCTGGCCGCCGCCCGGCTGGTCCAGCCGGGCAGCGCGATCGCGCTCTCCGGGGGCACCACCACCTACGCGCTGGCCCACCACCTCACCGAGATCGAGCAGTTGACGGTGGTCACCAACTCGGTCCGGGTCGCGGACGTCTTCGACCGGGCGCAGCGCCAGCAGAGCCGACAGGCGGCCACGGTGGTGCTGACCGGCGGCGTCCGGACCCCGTCGGACGCCCTGGTGGGGCCGGTGGCGGACCGGGCGATCCGCTCGCTCCACTTCGACGTGCTGTTCCTCGGGACGCACGGGCTGTCGGCCGCGGCCGGCCTGTCCACGCCGAACCTGGCGGAGGCGGAGACCAACCGGACCTTCATCGCCTCGGCCCGCCGGACGGTGCTGGTGGCGGACCACACCAAGTGGGGCACGATCGGCCTGTCCAGCTTCGCCGAGCTGTCGGAGGTGGACACCTGGGTGACCGACTCCGGCCTGCCCGCGGAGGCGGCGGAGGCGGCCCGGGAACAGGTCCGCGAGCTGATCCTGGCCGGGGTGGAGCCGGCCGAGGACGCGGGCGGGGACGAGCCGGAGCAGTAGGCCGGCCGACGGCGGGTCCGGCCGGCCCCGACCGGCCCCGACCGGCCCGACCGGTTCAGGCCAGCTCGGCCGTCTCGCCGTTGAGGAAACGTTCCATCAACTCCAGGTAGGGAGCGATCTCGATGCCCTGCTCGGCCAGCCAGGCGTCGGAGTAGTACTTGTCCAGGTAGCGGTCGCCCGGGTCGCAGATCAGGGTGACCACGCTGCCGCGCCGCCCCGCCGCCCGCATCTCGGCGACCAGCCGCAGCGCGCTCCACAGCCCGGTGCCGGTGGAGGCGCCGGCCTTCTTGTCGATCGCCCGCTCCAGCAGCCGCATCGCGGCGATCGAGGCGGCGTCCGGCACCTTCATCATCCGGTCGACGGCGCCGGGGACGAAGCTGGGCTCCATCCGGGGCCGGCCGATGCCCTCGATCCGGGAGCCGGTGGCGCAGGTCGTGTCCGGGTCGTGCTTGACCCAGCCGTCGAAGAAACAGGAGTTCTCCGGGTCGGCGACGCAGATCCGGGTGTCGTGCTGCAGGTAGTGCACGTAGCGGGCGATGGTGGCGGAGGTGCCGCCGGTGCCCGCCGTGGCGACGATCCAGGCCGGCTCGGGGTGGGGCTCCAGCCGGAGCTGGGCGAAGATCGACTCAGCGATGTTGTTGTTGCCCCGCCAGTCGGTGGCGCGCTCGGCGTAGGTGAACTGGTCCATGTAGTGGCCGCCGGTCTCCTCCGCCAGCCGGGCCGAGACCGCGTACACCTCGGCGGCGCTGTCCACCAGGTGGCAGCGGCCGCCGTGGAACTCGATCAGTTCGATCTTGGCGCGGCTGGTGCTGCGGGCCATCACCGCGATGAACGGCACGCCGATCAGCTTGGCGAAGTACGCCTCCGAGACGGCGGTGGAGCCGCTGGAGGCCTCGATCACCGGCTTGCCCGGTCTGATCCAGCCGTTGCAGAGCCCGTAGAGGAAGAGCGAGCGGGCCAGCCGGTGCTTGAGGCTGCCGGTGGGGTGGGTGGACTCGTCCTTCAGGTAGAGGTCGATCCCCCAGTCCTCGGGGAGCGGGAAGCGCAGCAGGTGGGTGTCGGCGGAGCGGTTGGCGTCGGCCTGGACCTTGCGCACCGCCTCCTTGAGCCACGCCCGGTAGTCACTGTCCGAACGGTCCACATCCGTGGTCTGCACAACCATCGCGCTCTCTCCCTTGCCTCGGCCGCCCCGTGCCTCACTCCTACCTAGTGTAACAATCAACTACGATAAGTAACATTAACGGGGGATCCAGCTTCCGCTTATCGGGCCCGCACCGACCGGCGGCGCGGGCCCGATAAGCGGACGCCGGCGGCTACTCGGCCCCGATCGCCGCCAGGACGTCCAACCGCGCCGCCCGGGCCGCCGGCCGCAGGCCCGCCACCGCACCCGCGACCAGCCCCGCCACCAGGACCACCGCCAACTGCCCCGCGGGGACGGCGAAGGAACCCGTCCCCGCGCCGTCCGAGGCCCGGACCAGCGCCCAGCCGAGGAAGACCCCGAGCCCCAGGCCGCCGACCGTGCCGAAGGCCGCGACCAGCACCGACTCCCACCGCACCATGGCCCGCAGTGCTCCCCTGGTCTGTCCGACCGCCCGGAGCAGCCCCAGTTCCCTGGTCCGCTCGTGCACCGCCAGGGTCAGCGTGTTGGCGATGCCGAGCAGCGCGATCAGCACCGCGAGCGCCAGCAGCGCGTAGACGACCGAGAGCATCATGTCGACACCGCCGGCCGCGCTCGCCGCGTACTCCTCCCGGGTCTGCACCTGCGGGCCGCCGTACGCGGCCGCCGTGCGCTCCACCGCCGCCCGGCCGTCGGCGGGCGCGACGCCGGGACGCAGCGCGACGGCGATCAGGCTGGCACTGTCCTGCCCCCGGTGCGGGGACCAGGCCTGGGGGGTCATCAGGTAGTCGCCGGCCACCCCGCCGCCGTCGAACAGGGCCCGGACGGTGAACGGCTGGGCGCCGTCGGCGAAGGCGACGGTCACCGTGGTGCCGACCTGCCAGCCGTGCCCGGCCGCCTCGGTCCGGGACACCGCGAGCCCGTCGGTGCCCAGCGCGCCCAGCGAGCCGTCGACCCGGCCGAGCGCCACCACCGAGTCCAGCCGCGCCGGGTCGGCGACGTCCAGGGTCCGGCCGTGGCCGTCGATCCGGGCCACGCCACGGCCCAGCGCGACCGCCCGGCGGACCTCGGGCAGCCCGTCGAGCGCGTCGGCGAGCTTCGGGCTGACCCCGCTGCCGCCGGCCCCGAAGGCGGGGGCGGTGACCGCCAGGTCGCCCGCGAAGGAGCGGGCGACGGTGTCGTCCATGGTGGCCCGGATCGAGGCGCCGAAGACGGTGAACATACCGACCACCGCGACCCCGACCATCAGCGCGGTGGCGGTGGCGGCGGTCCGCCGGGGGTTGCGCGCGGCGTTGCGCCGGGCGAGCACCCCGGTCACCCCGCGCAGCCGCGCGAGCGGAGCGCCCATGGCGCGGACGGCGAGCGCCGCCGCGACCGGGCCCAGCACCACCAGGCCCGCCAGGACGGCCACCGCGCCGCCGGCGGTCCGCAGCACGGAGGGTCCGTCCACCGCGCCCGACACGGTCAGGCCCGCGCCGCCGGCCGTGAGGACGGACCCGAGCGCGGCCCGCAGCCGGGCCGGCCGGCCGCTCGCCGCGTCGTCCACGGCGGTGTCGCGCAGCGCCGCCAGCGGCGCCGTCCGCCCGGCCCGGACGGCCGGCAGCAGGGCCGAGCCGACCGCCACCGCGGTACCCACCAGCAGCGGCAGCAGGACGGCGGCCGCGCCGATCACCATGCCGCCGGTCGGCAGCGAGAAGCCCACCGCGGAGAACAGCGCCTTCAGCCCGGCCGCGATACCGATCCCGCCGAGCAGGCCGGCCGCCGAGGCCAGCAGTCCGACCGCCAGGGCCTCGCCGAGGGTGGCAGCCAGCACCTGGCGGCGGCTCGCGCCGAGGGCTCGGAGCAGGGCGTTCTCCCTGGTCCGCTGGGCCACCACGATGGCGAAGGTGTTGTGGATGGTGAAGGTCGCCACCAGCAGCGCGATCCCGGCGAAGACCAGCAGCAGGGTGGTGAACATGGTCAGGAACCGCCCCGACACCTGCGCGGTGCTCTCCGCCGTGGCGTCCGCGCCGGTCAGCGCCTCCACACCGGCCGGCAGGACGGGCCGCAGCCGGTCCACCAGCTGACGCTGCGACAGGCCGTCGACCGCCCGCACCCGGATCGAGCTCGCCTGGCCCTCGCCCTTCGGGGTCAGGTGGCGCTGGGCGTCCGCCAGGGTCAGCGCCGTGAAGGTGCTCGGGCCCATGCCGTCGGCTCCGGCGCCGAAGGTGGCGATCCCCACGACGGTGATCCGGACCGGGTCCGGTGTGCGCAGCACGGCCGTGTCCCCGACGCGCAGTCCGCCGGCCCGGGCCGCGCCCCGATTGAGCACCGCCTCGCCCGGTGCGGCGGGGGCCCGGCCCTCGGCCAGCCGGTAGGGGTTCAGCCCGCCGTCGGCGAGCCAGTTGCCCGCGAGGGTGGGCGGCCCCTGGCCGCCGACCGGCCGGCCGTCCTTGCCGACCAGCTGTCCGCCGCCCTGGACGGCGGGTTCGGCGGCCGCCACGCCCGCGACGGCGCGCAGCCGGTCGGCGAGCGCGGCGTCGACGGGAGCGCGGACCCCGCCGGGGGTGTTCGGGGCGTCCAGCACGTCCGCGCTGCGGACCACCGCGTCGGTGCCCCGCTCGGCGTCGGCGAACAGGGTGTCGAAGTTGGCCCGCAGGGTGTCGCCGAGGACCATCGTGCCGGACAGGAAGGCGACACCGAGCAGCACGGCCAGGAAGGTCCCGGCCAGTCGGCGGCGGTGGGCGCGCAGCGAGCGCAGCGCGATCCGCAGGGTGGCGTTCCGGGCGGCCGCGGCGCGCGGGGCGGCGGCGGTCACCGGCCCTCACCCCGGTCGAGGTCCTTCATCCGGTCCAGGACGCGGTCGGCGGTGGGCGCGTCCATGGTGTCGACCAGGCGGCCGTCCGCGAGGAACAGCACCTGGTCGGCCCAGCCGGCGGCGGTGGGGTCGTGGGTGACCATGATCACGGACTGGCCCATCGCGTCCACCGCGCGGCGCAGCAGGCCGAGCACCTCGGCGCCGGTGCGGGAGTCCAGGTTGCCGGTGGGCTCGTCGGCGAAGACCGCCTCCGGCCGTCCGGCCAGGGCCCGGGCGACGGCGACCCGCTGCTGCTGGCCGCCGGACAGCTCGCCCGGCCGGTGGTGCAGCCGCCCGCCCAGGCCGACCACCTCGATCAGGGTGGTCAGCCACTCCTCGTCCGGGGCCCGGCCCGCGAGGTCGAGAGGGAGGGTGACGTTCTCCCGCACGGTCAGGGTGGGCAGCAGGTTGAAGGCCTGGAAGACGAAGCCGATCCGCTCCCGGCGGAGCCGGGTGAGCCGCTGGTCGTCGAGGGCGCCCAGCTCGGTGTCGCCGAGGTAGGCCCGGCCGCCGGTCAGCGTGTCGAGGCCCGCGGCGCAGTGCATCAGGGTCGACTTGCCGGAGCCCGAGGGCCCCATGATCGCGGTGAACCGGGCGGCCGGGAAGTCCACCGTCACCGCGTCCAGCGCCCGGACCCGGGTGTCGCCCGAGCCGTACTCCTTGACCGCGCCCTCCACCCGGGCGGCGGCCCGGAGCCCGACGACGGTGCTCACTTGGCACCGCCCTGGTGCTTCTCGGTCAGCACGACCCGGCGCGCGCGGTACTCGTCGGCGTCGATCTCGCCGTTCGCGTAGCGGCGGCCGAGGACGGCCAGCGGCCCGTCGCCGCAGCCGCGCCGCCATCCGGCCCGGCGGGCGACCGTCACCACCACCGCGACCACCGCCAGCCAGAACAGCGGGATCAGCAGGATCCACGGGCCGGGCCAGTGTCCGTCGGCATCGGCAAGCAGGGTGTACATGGCGGTCCATCTCCCTTGTCGGCAGGCTCGGTTCCCGGCTTTCCCGGGCCCTTCGAGCCTCCCGCCCCGACCGCCCCCGGCGCGTCGTACGGGCAGCGGCACCCGCCCTACTCCCCCGGGAGTAGCCGGGCGCGCGGGGGCGCGTCGGAACGGACCGCGGCGGGCAGCCGCCGTGCCAGGACGGGCCCGTGAGGGAGACCGGCGCACTGCGCCCGCAGGACCGCGAGCGGTGGGAGGAACCACGGCCGGCGCCTGTTACCGGCAGGACCGCTACGGGGACGAGGCGGCGCGCGGCCGCGGAGCGGCACGGGTGCCCATCGAGCACGTGGCGCCCGGTCGTCGTCCGGGCGGATCCGCCGGGCGGGTTCAGCGGTGGTACAGCGCGCGGGCCCGGGCGAGATCGGTCGGCCCGTCCCCCGGCCCGTCCCCGCCGATCGGCAGGAAGTGCTCCAGCTGCCAGGCCTGGGTGCCGCGGGCCTGGCGGTTGGCGGTCGCGGCCCACGGCGGGTAGACGCGGAACCCCCGCTTGCCGCCCGCTCCCCCGCTCGCGACGACGCCCCGTTCGCGCAGCACCTCCCAGGGCAGGACGAACTGCCCGAACCGCCCGCCGTCACGGGTGCTGACGACCACCAGGTCGACCCCGTCGCCGGCGTCGAACGGCCGGATCGGGCCGTCCGCGGACCGCTGCCACACGGTGACGAACTGGCCGACCTTGGCCGGGGTGGTCCGGCCGGTACGGAACCGGATCCCGCGCCCGTCCAGGGTGAACGCGTGCGCCCCGTAGTCGGCGCTCTCCGGCTCGGCCACCGGCGGCGAGCAGTGGAACCCGCACGGGTCGTACACCAGCTCCTTGGCCGCGCGCAGGTCGCCGTGGCGGGGGCCGGCACCGGACCAGAACCCGGGGTCCGGGAGGTTCGTCGTCATCACGCCATCCTGTCACCGGCCGATCCGCCCCCCGCGGCCGGACCAACCGGACCGGCCGGGACCTGCGCGCATCGTGTCCGTCCCCGGGGCCCGGCGGAGGGCGCCCGGCCCCGGCGGCCGGCTAGCCCAGCCAGCCCGGACGGACCAGCCCGGACTCGTACGCGATCACCACCAGCTGCGCCCGGTCGCGCGCGCCGAGCTTCACCATCGCCCGGCTGACGTGGGTCTTGGCCGTGAACGGGCTGACCACCAGGCGGCGGGCGATGTCCTCGTTCGACAGGCCGAGGCCGACCAGGGCCAGCACCTCGCGCTCCCGGTCGGTCAGGACGGCCAGGACCGCGTCGGCCGGCTCCGCGGGCCGCTTGGACCGGGCCGCGAACTCGCCGATCAGACGGCGGGTGACGCCGGGCGACAGCAGGGCGTCACCGGCGGCGGCGACCCGCACGGCCCGCACCAGGTCGGCCGGTTCGGTGTCCTTGACCAGGAAGCCGGCGGCGCCCGAGCGCAGCGCCTCGAAGACGTACTCGTCGAGCTCGAAGGTGGTCAGCACCACGACACGGACGGCGGCCAGCTCCGGGTCGAGGCCGATCCGGCGGGTGGCCTCCAGGCCGTCCAGGCGGGGCATCCGGATGTCCATCAGCACGACGTCGGGGCGCAGTTCGGCCGCGAGCCGGACGGCCTGCTCGCCGTCGTCGGCCTCGCCGACCACGGCGAGGTCGGGCTGCGCCTCCAGCAGGGCGCGGAAGCCGGCCCGCACGAGCAGCTGGTCGTCGGCCAGCAGGACCCGGATCACTTCGCCTCGCTCTCGGTGGCGGCACCGGGCGCGATCGGCAGCCAGGCCTCGACCCGGAACCCGGCGCCGCGCGGCCCCGCCGCCAGGGTGCCACCGAGGGCCGACGCCCGCTCGCGCATGCCGATCAGCCCGGTGCCGGACCCGTCCGCATCGCCCGCGCCGGCCGGCCCCGGGTCCTCGATCCGCACCCGCAGGCCGGTGTCCTGCCAGTCCACCAGGACCTCGGCGGTCCGGGCCGCGGAGTGCCGCAGGATGTTGGTGAGCGCCTCCTGGACGATCCGGAAGGCGGCCAGGCCCAGACCGGCCGGCGCCCGGCGGGCGGGGCCGACGGTGCGGACGGTCACCGCGAGCCCGGCGTGCCGGGCCTGGTCGACCAGCTCGTCCAGCCGTCCCAGGTCGGGGGCCGGGCTGCGCGGCGCGGCGCCCGCCGGGCCGCGCAGCGCGCCGAGTACCTGGCGGACCTCGCCGAGCGCCTCCTTGCTGGCGGCCTTGATGGTCACCAGGGCGCTGCGGGCCTGCTCGGGCCGGCTGTCGATCAGCTCCAGCGCGACCCCGGCCTGGAGGTGGATCAGCGAGATGCTGTGCGCGAGGATGTCGTGCAGCTCGCGGGCCATCCGCAGCCGCTCCTCGTCGACCCGGCGCCGCTCGGCCTGCGCCGCCGCCTCCCGCACGGCCGCGATCCGCTCCCGGCGGAAGCGCAGCAGTTCGGCCCCGGCCAGGACCAGCAGCAGCCAGGCGGCGACGCCCAGCTCCTGCCAGCCCCGCGGCGCGCCGGACGGAGCACCCAGCCAGCCGGCCGGCACCACGTACCCGATCAGCAGGTGGGCGGCGTAGGCCGCGGCCGCACACACCCACACCACGCGGCGCCGGCCGAGCTGCACCGCCGAGCCGAAGGCCACCAGCATGCTGAGGAACACCGGCCCGTACGGGTATCCCGCGACGACGTAGACGAACGTCACCGCCGTCGCGCCGACGGTGACCGCCGCGGGCCACCGCCGGCGCAGCACCAGCAGCGCGGGCCCGAGCAGCAGCAGCGCGTAGCCGAAGGCGTCCAGCGGGTCGCGGTCGGGCTGGTGACGGGCGGCGGCGGCCGAGCCGGCCACCTGGACCACGGCCACCAGAACCGCGAGCGCCACCGGCCAGCCGGCCTTGGCGGCTCGTACCCAGGGAGGCTGCCAGGGCGGCTGCGGATCCGTCATGCCCGGAAGGCTAGCCGCGGCGCCGCCGGTCGGTCGTCAGCCCGGCGGCGTGGCCGCGGCTACTCCTCCCGTAGTACACGACGGCCAGGCGCGCCCGGGTGCGGGAAAGGGGTGAACCTCGCGGCGGCCCGGAGCATGTCGGCGCCCCCGCCCGGCGGGCCGGTGGGAGCGTCGGGGCATGTCTGAGGTCAACGCCAACGAGCTGCTCGAACGCATCCGCAGGGCACGTGACTGGGCTCGGCGGCGGGAGTCGGACGCCCTCGCCGCCGGCATCGGGGAACCGGCGGCAGGGGCTCCGGCGACAGGGGCCCCGGCGCTGGAGGCCACGGTCCACCGGATCGTCGCGGACGTGCTCGACGAGATCCTGTCACCGGGCCGGTGGGACCGCCGCCGACCGTAGGGCGCCTTTGGTGTGCGCGTGGTGTGCGGGCGGATCAGCCCCGGCGCGGCCCGATCGGGACGGCCGTGCCGCTGACCCGGATCCGGGGGTCGCCGGCGCGCAGCTCCACCCGCAGGACGCCCGGCCGGCCGAGGTCCTCGCCCTGGTGCAGGGTGAGCTCCGCCTCCTGGACGCCGTGCACCTCCCGCAGGTACGCGCCGAGGGCGGCGGCCGCCGCGCCGGTGGCGGGGTCCTCCACGACGCCGCCGACCGGGAACGGGTCGCGGACGTGGAACACGTGCTCGGACTCCCGGTACACCAGTTGAAGGGTGGTCAGGTCGAGCCGGGTCATCAGCGCGGCCAGCCGCTCGAAGTCGTACGAGAGCTCGGCGAGCCGGGCCCGGGTGGCCGCGGCGAGCACCAGGTGCCGGGCGCCGGCGTAGGCGACCCGCGGCGGGAAGGCAGGATCGAGCTCGCCGTCGCTCCAGCCGAGTGCGGCCAGCGCCTCCGTCAGGTCCGCCGCGGCGACCGGCTCGACGTGCGGCTCGACACTGGTCAGCGTCGCCGCCAGGACGCCGTCGGGGCCGGCCTCGACCAGCACCGGCACGGGGCCGGCCTTGGTCTCGAAGAGCAGTTCCCCGGCCCCGATCCGCTCGGCGAGGGCGACGGCGGCGGCCACCGTGGCGTGTCCGCAGAACGGCACCTCGGCCCTGGGGCTGAAGTACCGCACGGCGAAGGCGCGGCCGCCCGCGGCGGCGGGGGTGAGGAAGGCGGTCTCGGAGTAGCCGAGGTCGGCGGCGACGGCGAGCTGGTCCGCGGCGTCGAGGCCGGTGGCGTCCAGCACCACGCCGGCGGGGTTGCCGCCGGCCGGGTCGGCGGTGAATGCGGCGTAGCGGAGGAGCTCCGCGGAGTGCGAGTCGTTCATGCCGGGGCGAACACCGGCGCCCCACCTCCCGATTCCCTCCCCCGAGGCGCGCCGCTCGTTCTGGTGTGCCGTCAGCTGTCGACGCGCTCCGGCATCCGGACCACGGTGGCCCGGGTGGCCGCCGCGCCAGCGCCGTCCCGGCCGGCGTCCGCGGGCGGTCCGGATCGCCGTAGCAGCAGGGCCACCACGAGCGCCGCGAGCACGGTGGCGGCGGCGCCGCCCAGCAGGGCGAGTTGCATGCCGTCCACGAACGCCGTCCTGGCCTGTTCGGCCACCGCCCCGCCGGCGCCGCTCGCGGCGGCCAGGGAGGAGCGGGCCTGGTCGGCGAGGTGCGCGGGCACACCCGGCAGGTCCAGGTGGCTCCGGTAGGTGGCGCTCAGGATGCTGCCCAGGACGGCGATGCCGAGGGCGCCGCCGAGTTCGCGGGACAGGTCGTTCGTGGCGGAGCCGACGTTCTGGAGGGCGCGCGGCAGCGCGTCGGTGACGGCGGTGGTGGCGGGGGTCATCGCCAGGCCCATGCCGGCGCCGAGCGGGAGCAGCCCGGCGACGACCAGCCCGTACGGGCTGTCGCCGTCCAGCGCGGCCAGGACGGCCAGCGCGGCGGCGATCAGCAGCAGGCCGGCGATCCACGGCCGGCGGGCGCCGAACCGGGCGGTCAGGGCCGGGCTGAGGCGGGAGACCGGTACCATCGCGACGGCCATCGGCAGCACGCTCACCGCGGCGACCAGCGCGTTGTCGCCCCGGACCAGCTGCAGGTACTGCATCACCACGAAGATGTAGCCGAAGAAGGCGAAGAACTGCAGCGTGATCGAGATCGACCCGGCCGCGAAGCGGCGGTTGCGGAACAGCCGCGGGTCGAGCAGCGGGTGACGCTGCCTCAGCTCCCAGGCGACGAAGCCGGCCAGCACGGCCAGGCCGAGACCGAGTCCGCCGAGGGTCGCCGGGTCGCCCCAGCCGCGGGTCGGGGCCTCGATCACCGAGTACACCAGCGCCGCCAGGCCCGCCGCCACCAGCATGGCGCCGGCCACGTCGACCCGCGGGGCGTCGGACTCCGCCGACTCGGGGACGAACAGCAGGGTGCCCACCAGGGCCGCCAGGGCGAGCAGGACGTTCAGCAGGAACACCGAGCGCCAGGACCAGAGCTCCAGCAGCGTGCCGGAGGCGAGCAGGCCCACCACCGCGCTGGCACCGGCGACGGCCGCCCAGACGCTGACCGCCCTGGTCCGCTCGGCCCGCGGGAAGGTACTGGTGATGGTCGACAGGGTGGCCGGCATGACGAGGGCGGCGCCGATCCCGAGGACGCCGCGCAGCGCGACGAGCGTGGTCGGGTCGGTGGTCAGGGCGGCCAGCCCGGAGCCGCCGCCGAAGATCGCCAGGCCGGCGAGCAGGGCCCGGCGGCGGCCGAAGCGGTCGCCGATCGCACCGGCCGGGAGCAGCAGCGCGGCGAACACCAGGCTGTAGGCGTCGATGATCCAGGACAGCTGGGTCTGGCTCGCGCGGGTCTCCCGGCCGAGGTCGGGCAGGGCCACGTTGAGCGAGGCCATCGCGGCGACGACGGTCGCCAGCGCGAGGCAGGTGACGAGGAGGACGGCGCCGTGGCGGACCGGCTGCCCGGTGGCGGCCGACGGGTCGGGCGGCTTGACGGCAGGCATGGTTGACCTTCTTCCCGGTGACGGCTGCCGGGCTGTTCCGGTGGCCTGCGATCCAGGCTGGCGGCGACGCGACTAGCATTTCAACCGTGATGAATAAATCGCCGCGCCGGGGCCGGCGGGCCGGCAGCCCGGACACCCGGGCGCAGATCCTCGACGTCGCGCGCCGCCGTTTCCTCGCCGAGGGGTACCACGCGGTCACCCTGCGGTCGATCGCCGCCGAGGCGGGCGTGGACCTCGCCCTGGTCAGCTACTTCTTCGGCTCCAAGAAGGGCCTGTTCGGCGCCTGCCTCGCGCTGGCCGCCAACCCCGCCGAGCTCCTCGCGCAGACCCTCGAAGGCGACCTGGCGACGTTCCCGCAGCGCGCCCTGCGGGCGATGCTCACCGTCTGGGACGACCCGGAGGCCGGTGCGCCGCTGCGCGCCATGCTGGGCGGCGCGGCCCAGGACCCGGCGCTGGCCGCGCTGGTGAAGGAGGTGATCGAACGGGAGATGATCGACAAGATCGCGGCCCGGATCGGCGGCCCGGACGCCCACCGCAGGGCCGGCAACTTCTGCACCCAGATGGCCGGCCTGATCCTCACCCGGTGCATCCTGCGCCTGGAACCGGTCGCGTCGATGCCGGTTGATGAAATCGTGCGCTTCTCCACGCCCCCGCTGCGGTACGCCCTGTGGGAGCCGGCCCGCGCTACCGGTCGTAGTGCCGGGCCTCGATGATGTTGCCGTCCGGGTCCGGGAAGTAGCAGGAGCGCGGCGCGAGCCCGCGGGCCCCGTAGAGGTCCGCCTGGTCGGGCGTCACCCGGTGCCCGCCGGCGGCGAGCCGGGCGCGCAGGACGTCGTACTCCTCGGCGGTCATCGCGAGGCAGACGTGGTTGACCGGATGCCCGGCGCTGCCCTCGGCCCCCGGGGTGGCGTTCAGCGCCGGCGCGCTGCTGCGCGGGGTCAGGTCGAGGATGGTCGACGGGGTCACCCGGACGCTGACGAACGGCGCCTCACCGGCCCGGTACTCGGCGAGCCGCAGCGGCTCCAGCCCGAGCACCTCCCGGTAGAACGCGGCGGACCGCACCGGGTCCGCCACCCAGAGCACCACATGGTCGAGCAGGTACGCCATCGCTCCTCCGGACCTCTCCCGAACGGCCCTGCCGCCGCCGCGCTCCGAGACTACGCCGCCGCCCGCCCTCGCGGTCAGGCCGGTGCGGCCGCCTGGGGGTCGTCGAGGTAGGGCTCCCAGGCGAGTTCGGCGGCGCCGACCAGGCCGGCGTGGCGGACCTGGGCGGGGACGATCGGCATCCGGCCGCTGCGGCCCCACAGGCAGCGGTCGGCGACCACGGCGGCCAGCCGTTCGGGGGCACCGGCGAGCAGGTCGAGGTGCAGGCCGCTGAGCACGATCCGGTCCGGGTTGAGGATGTTCACCAGCCCGGCCAGGCCGAGCCCGAGGCGGTCGACGACGTGCTCGACGGCGGCGCGGGCGGCGGGGTTGACCGCCGCGGACCGGGCCAGCTCGCGGGCCTGGGCGAGGACCGGCCGGGCCGGGTCCGCGGTCCGGCCGGCGGCCGCGAGCAGGGCGTCGGGGTCGGTCTCGGAGTTGAGGCAGCCGCGGTTGCCGCAGGGGCAGCGGCGGCCCTGCGGGTCGACGGTCAGGTGGCCGACCTCCAGGGCGAGCCCGGCGCTGCCGGTGTGCAGGCGGCCGTCGATGACCAGGGCGCCGCCGACGCCGCGGTGGCCGGAGGTGACCAGCAGCAGGTGGCGGGCGTCGCGGCCGGCGCCGTGGCGGTGTTCGGCGAGGGCTGCGAGGTTGGCGTCGTTGGCCACGGCGCTGGGCAGTTCGGCGGGCGCGCCGGGGCCGAAGTCGGCCCGCGCGACCTCGGCCGCGAACAGGTCGGCCACCGGGGTGCCGCTCGGCCAGGCGAAGTGCAGGGCGGCGAGCGCGGTCCCGTCCGGCTCGGTCACCGGGTTGGGCAGGGCGAGGGCGATCCCGAGGCAGCGGCGGTCGCTGTCGGCGGCGAGCCGGGCGCCGGTCTCGGTGACGGCGCGCAGCAGCCGGACCGGGTCGGTGGCGGCGGGCAGCGGCAGGTGGACGGGCTCGACCAGGCGGCCGCCGAGGCCGGCCAGCGAGACGCTCACGCCGTCGGCGTGGAGCTGGGCGGCGACCACCACCGGGCCCGCCGGGTCGACGGCCAGCCGGTGCGAGGGCCGGCCGCGGCCGCCCCCGGCCGGGCGGGAGTCGACCGTGATCAGGCCGAGCGCCTCCAGCTCGGCGGTGACGGCGCCGGCCGTGGCCCTGGTCACGTCCAGGCCGCTGGTGAGCGCCGAGCGGGTGGGGGCCTGTCCGGTGTGGACGAGGCGCAGCGCCGGGCCGAGCAGGGTGCGTCCCCGGTCCGGTACGGGGCGGCGCCTGGGCTCGTGGGCGGCGAACTGGCTTGTCGGTGAGTGCGGCACTCCCCTATTCTGACTTTGTGCCGCCAATAAACAAAACTTCCGTCCCGCACCGCACCCACGACCACCCGCTCGGCCGCACCCCCGAGGCCACCGGCGCCCACCCTGCCCCGTCCGCCGCCTCGTCCGCCGACCCGTCCACCACGTGGTCCGCCGCCCGGCTCGCCCTCACCGCGTTCTTCGCCGTCGACGGCTTCCTCTTCGCCGCCTGGGTGGTCCGGATCCCGGACGTCCGGGCCCAGGTCGCCGCCTCGCACAGCGCGCTCGGCCTCGCCCTGCTCTGCGTCTCGGCCGGCGCCGTGGCCACCATGCCGATCGTCGGCCGGCTCTGCGTGCGGTACGGCAGCCGGCCGGTCACGGTCGCCTCGCTCACCCTGCTCGCGCTGGCCGTCCCGCTGCCCGCGCACACCCACTCGGTGGCCTCGCTCGGCGCCGTCCTGCTGCTCTTCGGCGCGGGCTACGGCGCCGCGAACGTCGCGATGAACAGCGCCGCCGTCGACCTGGTCACCCAGCTCCGGCGCCCGGTCATGCCCAGCTTCCACGCCGGGTACAGCCTCGGCGGCCTGCTCGGCGCGGCGGTCGGCGGGCTGCTCGCGGGCACCCTCAGCACCGCCTGGGCACTCGCCCTCGGCGGGCTGCTCGGGCTGGCGGTCACCGCCGGCGCGGGCGTCGTCCTGCTGCGCGCCCCGGACGCCGGACCGGCCCCGACCGCCCGGCCGGCGACCGACCCGGCGCAGTCGCCGTCCCCCGGGCGGCACGTCCGCCTGCTGGTGCTGCTGCTCGGCCTGACCGCCCTGTGCACCGCGTACGGCGAGGGCGCGCTGGCCGACTGGGCGACCCTGCACCTCACCGACGACGTGCACGCGAGCGCCGGACTCGCCGCCGCCGGGTACGCCACCTACGCGCTCGCCATGACGGCCGGCCGGGTCGGCGGCACCTGGCTGTCCGTCCGCCTCGGCCAGCGCCGGCTGATGCTGGCCGGCGGCCTGACCGCCGGCGGCGGGATGCTGCTGGCGGCCCTGGCCCCGAACGTCCCGGCGGCGCTGGGCGGCTTCGTGCTGGTCGGCCTCGGCCTGGCCAACCTGTTCCCGCTCGCGATCGCGCAGGCCGGCGCGGCCGGCGGGCCGCAGGGCGTGGCGACGGCCTCGACGCTCGGGTACGCCGGCATGCTGATCGGCCCGCCGGTGATCGGCTTCCTCGCCGACGCCAGCAGCCTGCCCGTCGCCCTCACCACCGTGGCCGCGACCTCCGCACTGGCCGCACTGCTCGCGCTGGCCGGCGGCAACCGCCCGCACACCGTCCGTACCCGGCGGGACACACCACGCGACACACCGACCGCCTGACGGCCGGAACGGCCCGGCCCGGGGAGGATGGAAACCGCCCGGTCCCGGCAGCAGTGGGCTGCGACGGGCGCGTGTGCCCGGCACACGCGGTGGCAGCGAAGGAGACACACGTACCGATGGCTACTGGCACCGTGAAGTGGTTCAACGCCGACAAGGGATTCGGCTTCATCCAGCAGGACAACGGCGGCCCGGACGTGTTCGTCCACTTCTCGGCCATCCAGACCTCCGGCTTCAAGGCACTGGAGGAGGGCAACCGGGTGGAGTACGACGTCACCCAGGGACCGAAGGGCCCGCAGGCCGAAAAGGTCGTCCCGATCGGCTGACGCCCCGCCGAGGTCCCGCCCCGCCGCGCGCGGGGCGGGACCTCCGCGTTTCCCGCCCGCCCGGCCGGCGACCGACGGCCCGCGGCACCGGACGTGACAGGATGCGGCCGAGAGCACGAGCGGGACGGACGGGACAGATGGCGACGATCAAGGTACTGCGGGCGGGCGACCGGACGGCCACCCCCTGGCTGAACGGCGGCGGCGTGACCCGCGAGGTGGCGGGCTTCCCGGCCGGCTCGGGGATGACCGACTTCGCCTGGCGGGTGAGCCTGGCCGAGGTCGGCGCCGGCGGCCCGTTCTCCCGGTTCGAGGAGGTCGACCGGGTGATCACCGTGGTCGAGGGCGCGGGCATGGCGCTCACCGTCGACGGCACCGAACACCGGCTGGCCGAGCCGTTCCGGCCGTTCGCCTTCGCCGGCGACGCCGCCACGGACTGCCGGCTGCTGGACGGCCCGGTGGTCGACTTCAACGTGATGACCCGCCGGGGCCGGGCCGCCGCCGAGGTGGAGATCACCGACCACCAGCGCGAGCTGCGGGTGCCCGGGCGGGCCGAGCTGCTGCTGGTCTGCCTGGCCGGCAGCGCCGCGCTGGGCACCGCCGACCTCCGGCTGGAGCGCTTCGACGCGGCACTGCTGCCCGCCGGCACCGAGGACCTGCTGCGGGTCGACGGCGTGGCCGCCCTGGTGACCCTGCGCCGGCTCGGCTGAGGGACACCGGCACGGCCGCCCGGACTCCGCGCCGGCCGGCCTCGCCGGTCATCATGGGGTGGTCGTGGCGGCCGGTGCGCGACGGGTCTGCGAGGGGTGTCGGCCGGCTGCGCCGGCCGTGGGAGGGCGGTGGGGCGTGCGGGTACTGGTGACCGGGGCGTTCGGGTTCGTCGGGGGCGCCGTGGTGCGGCAGGTCGCCGCGGCGGGGCACGAGGTGTGGGCGTTCACCCGGCGCGCCGAGGCGCGGCCGGACCTCCCGGTGGCCCGGGTCTGGCAGGGCGACATCCGGGACCGGGCCGCGCTGGAGCCGGCGCTGGCCGGGGTCGACGGCGTCTGCCACCTGGCCGCGCTGACGCGGGGACGGGAGTCGGTGGACCGGCCCGAGGCACACTGGGAGGTCAACCACGGCGGGATGGCGGCCCTGCTGGACGCGCTGGCCGGGCAGCCGGGCCGGACCAGGGTGGTCTTCGGGTCGACGGCCGCGGTCTACGGGGCGCAGCGGCGCCGGCCGATCGACGAGTCGACCCCGCCGGCGCCGGGGAACCCGTACGGCGCGTCCAAGCTCGCCGCCGAGGAACTCCTGCGGGAGCGGGCGGCGAAGGACGAGGTGGAGGCGGTGGTGCTGCGCTGCTTCAACGCGGCCGGCACCGGGGACGTGGACGAGGCCCGGATCATCCCGAAGGCGCTGGCGGTGGCGGCCGGCCGGTACCCGCGGCTGGAGCTGAACGGCGACGGCAGCGTGGTGCGGGACTTCGTGCACGTCGAGGACATGGCCCGGGCCTACCTGCTGGCGCTGGAGGCGCCCCGGCCCGGCCCGACCTACAACGTCGGGGCGACCCCGGCGAGCATGCTGGAGATCATCGCCACGGTGGAGCGGGTGACCGGCCGACGGGTGCCGGTGGTGCACCGCCCGGCACAGCCCGAGGCGCCGCGCCTGGTCTCCGACACCGCACTGATCCGGCGTGAACTGGGCTGGCGCCCGGAGCGCTCGACGCTGGAGGAGCTGGTCGCGGACGCCTGGCGTTCCGCCGGCTGAGAACGGTGGGACGCGGGGGAACAAAGCGGCCTGACGGATCGTCGGACGGTGGATGCTGGTGACAGCGACCCTGAGGAGGACCCCGTGCCCGAGCCAACCGGGACCCTGTACGAGGCCGTCGGCGGAATCGACGCGCTGCGGCGGCTGAGCAACACCTTCTACGACCTGGTGCTGGCCGACCCCGTGCTCGCGCCGGTCTTCGCCGACTTCACCCGCACCCACATCGAGCACGTCGCCGTCTGGCTGGGCGAGATCTTCGGCGGTCCGGCCGGGTTCACCGCCGAACTCGGCGGCCACCAGGCCCTGCTGCGCGCCCACCTCGGGCTGTCGATCACCGAGGAGCAGCGCGGCCGCTGGATGGAGCTGATGGGCGTCGCCGTCGCGCGGGAGCTGCCGGACGACGAGCTGCTGCGCACACGGGTGATGGAGTACTTCGACTGGGGTACCAGGATCGCTCGCGAGGTGTCCGCCGAGCCCGTCGGACAGGACCTCGGCGACCCGGGCCCCACTCCGCGCTGGGGGTGGCAGGGCCTGCAGTGAGCCCGGCCGCGCCGCCGTCCGGCTACTGCTCGCCGGGCAGGTGCAGGTCCCAGCCGACCAGCGCCCGCAGCTGCTCGGCGGTGACCCCCTCCGGGAGCGGGCGAGGGGCGTCGTAGCGGATCGGCGGCTGCCAGCCCTCGTCCTCGGTCCAGCTGCGGACCACCTTCGCCGGGGCTCCCGCGACCACGCTGTGGTCCGGGATCTCCCCGCGCACCACGGCGTTGGCGGCGACCACCACGTTGCGGCCGATCCGGGCGCCGGGCAGGATCACCGCGCCGGTGCCGATCCACGAGCCGGCCCCGATCTCGACCGGCTCGTTGCGCGGCCACTGCTTGCCGATCGGCAGCTCGGTGTCCCGGTACTCGTGCGCCTGGTCGGTGATGTAGACGCCCGGCCCGGTCCACACGTTGTCCCCGAGCACGATCGACTGATGGCCGACCAGGTGACTGCCCCGGCCTATCACGCAGCCGCCACCGATCCGGACGATCGGCTCGGGGCCCAGGTCGAGACCCGGCAGGAAGCCCGCCGAGATGGTGACCCGCTCGCCGATGATGCAGAACGGCCCGATGGCGATCGACTGCTCGTTGAAGACCGTGCCGAGCGGGAACGCCAGCTTGCTGCCGTCCCCCAACTCGCCGAAGCGGTACGGGCCGGGGTGCCGGTTGGACACCGCGCCGACCTCCTGCACCCAGCGCCACCCGCGGTGCACCAGCCGCCCGGCGGCACGGCGGCCTCGGGAGCGGGCAGCGGTCAGGAGCGTACGGGTGATCGGCATGCGGATACCGTATCCGCCACCGGCCCGGCGTCGGCCGGGCGAGGGATCAACATCACATCCGAACGCTGGCAGACTGCCCTGCGTGGAGATCTCCGAGCACATCGACGCGCTGCGCCGCGAGGGCGCCCTGCTGGCCGACGCCGCCGACCGCACCGACCTCGGCGCCCCGGTGCCGACCTGCCCCGAGTGGCGGCTGCGGGACCTCGTCCTGCACACCGGCCAGGTGCACCGCTGGGCCGCCGCCCACGTCCGGGACGGGCGCCGGCGCCCCCTGGACGAGGCCGGTTCACAGGCCGCCTGGGGCCCGCAACCGGACGACCGCGCGCTGGTCGGCTGGTTCCGGGACGGCCACGCCGCGCTGGTGGCCGAGCTGGAGAAGGCCCCGGCGGACCTGGCCTGCTGGACCTTCCTGCCCGCGCCCTCCCCGCTGGCCTTCTGGGCCCGCCGGCAGGCGCACGAGACCGCCGTGCACCGCGTGGACGCCGAGTCCGCGGCCGGGCCCGCCGGCGGATTCGCGGTACCGACGCCGACCGACCCGGCGTTCGCCGAGGACGGCATCGCGGAGCTGCTCACCTGCTTCACGCCCCGGCCGCACGGCCGGCTCCGCAGCGAGCGGCCCCGCACCCTGCTGGTCCGGCCCACCGACCGCCCGGCCGCCTGGCTGGTGACGATCAGCCAGGACCCGGTGGTGGTGACCGAGGGCGCGGGCCCGGCCGACTGCACCGTCGGCGGCCCGGCCCACGACCTCTACCTGATGCTCTGGAACCGCCTGCCGGCCGACCGGATCCAGGCGTCCGGGGACCTCTCGGTGCTCGACCTGTGGCAGGACGGCTCACCGATCCGCTGGAGCTGAGGCGGCCCGCCGGTCACCGCGCCCAGGGCGCCGGGCGCTTCTCCAGGAACGCCCGCATGCCCTCCTGCGCCTCCGCCGAGCCGAACAGCCGCGCCGACTGGGCGACCCGCTCCTGCGCGTCCCGCTCGAAGGAGGCGACCACGTCCATGTTGACCAGCCGCTTCGACTCGGCGAGGCCCTGCGGCGAGCCCAGCCGGACGGCCTCCAGCACCGCCTTGAGCGCCGCCTGCGCGTCCTCGGCGGCCTCGGTGACCAGGCCGATCCGGGCCGCCTCCGCGGCCTTGAACGTCTCGCCGGTCAGGTAGTAGCGGGAGGCCGCCCGCGGGTCCAGCTTGGGCCGCAGCGGCAGCGAGATCACGGCGGCTGCCAGGCCCAGTCGGACCTCGGTGAACGCGAAGGTGGAGGCCGGCCCGGCGATCACCAGGTCCGCCGCGCCGAGCAGGCCGAGACCGCCGGCCCGGACGTGTCCGTCGACCACGGCGATCACCGGCTTCGGGCAGTCCACGATGGCGCGCTGGATGTCCACCAGGCCGCGCGGGCCGACCGTCGGGTCGTCGCCGGTGGCCTCCGACAGGTCGGCGCCGGCGCAGAACACCTTGCCGGTGTGGCCGAGCACCACGGCCCGTACCGCCGGATCGGCGGCCGCATCCGCCAGCCCCTTCGCCAGCTCCGCCATCAGCCGGCTTGAGAGGGCGTTGCGGTTGTGCGGGGAGTCCAGCTCCAGGGTGGTGACCGCGTCGGCGGTGGAGATGCGGACGAAGGGTACTTCGCGGGTCATCACGGCTGCCTGCTTTCCGGCTGAGGGTGGGTCGGACGGTGGTGACTCTCGCACGAGGCGGTCCGCCGAGGCCAGGGAGCACCGGAAACCCGCTGGTCGGCGGCGGGTCGGCTCCGGCAGCATGACACCATGACCGACCGCCTCCTGCTGCTCGCGCCCCGGATCAACGAGACCGGCCTGCAGCTGCTCACCGCCGCCCGCCGACGCGGGATCCGCGCCCACACCGCGACCCGCTGGGAGGTCCCCGAGGAACTGCGCGGCCTGCGCCCGGCGCACCTGTACGGCGGCCCGCTGTTCGCGGACGCGGTCGGCCGGGAGCTGGGCATCGCCGCACTGGTGGACCCGGCCGGCTGGCTCCCCGCGCTGCCGTACGAGCTGACGCGGCGCACCGTCGAGTGCACCACCCTGGCCGAGGCCCGCCTGCTGCGCCGGCCGGCCTTCGTCAAGCCGCCGAACGACAAGCTGTTCGCGGCCCGGATCTACCCGGACGGAAGCGGCCTGCCGGGCCCGGACGCGCTGGACGACGACTTTCCGGTACTGGTCAGCGACATCGTCGCGTTCCGGCGCGAGTACCGGCTGTTCGTCCTCGACGGCGAGGTGCTGACCGGCAGCCGCTACCTGGCCGACGGCCGCCTCGACGTCGCCCCGCTGGACGAGGACCCGCACCGCGCCCAGGTGCTGGCCTTCACCGCAGACGTGCTGGCCTGCGGTGGCCTGCCCAGTGCCGTCACCGTCGACGTGGGCCTGCTCGCGGGCGGCGGCTGGGCCGTGGTCGAGGCCAACTGCGCCTGGGCCAGCGGCGGCTACGCCTGCGACCCGGACCGCGTGCTCGACGTGGTCCTGCGCGCGGCCGGCCCCGAGCAGGACGTCCGGCCGGCCGACCTGCCGCACCGCCGCCCGCTGCCCGAGGTGGTCCGCTGACGCCACCCCGGTCGCGCCCGCCCGGGGTGGCGCGCCGCACCGACCCGGAGGACCGCCATGCCGGTCGAAGCCCGGCTGCTCGCCGCCGCCGAGCCGCCCGCCGCCCGTGCGGTGACGGGCGGCTTCGCCGTCCAACGCGGCCCCGCGGCTGAGGCTCAGAGCGCCGGCACCGGCTCCGTCCGGCCCCGGGAGAGGCCCTCGGCCCAGCGGACGGTGGGGCCCATCGCCAGGCCGCCCGCGGCGAAGAGGGCGGCGAGGACCGCCCATCCCAGCAGGCCCTGACCGATCACCAGCCAGGTGACCAGGGCGGGGCCGAGCATCAGGGCGGCGGACTGCCCGGTGTTGAAGACGCCCTGGTACGCGCCGTGTGCGCCCTCGCCCGCCAGGTCGTAGCTGAGCGACCAGGTGCCGGCCTGGCCGAGCACCTCGCCCAGCGCCTGCAGGCCGACGCCCGCGACCACCAGCAGGGCGGCGACGACGGCGGGCACGCCGTGGGCGAGCGCCAGCACCGCGCAGGAGCCGGCGACCAGCAGCCCGCCGTGCCGGAAGGCCCGGGCGGCCGCCGCGGGCCGTTCGATGCCCCGGGTGGCGCGGACCTGGAGGGCGATCACCAGCACGGTGTTGACCAGCATCGAGCCGGCGACCATGGCGCGGGGCGCCTCGGTCTCGCGGACGATCCACAGCGGCACGCCGACCTCCAGCATGGCGAACTGCAGGGTGAGGACGCCGTTCAGGGCGGTCACCGCCAGGAACGGCAGGTTGCGCAGGGCCGGGTTCGGCCCGCTCCGGGCCGCGTCGGCGGCGCCGGCCGACCGGGCCGTGTCCGGGACCAGCACGGCGAACAGCACCGCCACGACCACGAAGGAGCCGGCGTCGGTGAGCAGCGCCGCCAGGTACGCGCCACGGGTGTCGACCTGGAGGGCGATCGCCGCCAGGCAGGCGCCGAGCGCGATGCCGATGTTGGTGACGGAGCGCAGGTAGGCCCGGCCGGCCACCCGGCCGTCGGGGGGCAGCACCTCGGCGTAGAGCGCGTTGCGGACGGCCGCGGAGCCCCGGTCGGCGGCGGCGACCAGGCAGGCGAGCGGGACGAACACGGCGTACGAGTCGACCAGGGTGTAGCCGGCGGTGCCGACGGCCTCCACGGTGACCAGCGCGACCAGGACGCGTTTGGCCCCCCACCGGTCGGCCGCCCGCCCGGCGGGCACGCCCGCCAGGACGCCGCAGAGCCCGGCGGCGGTGAGCCCGAGTCCGACCTGGGCGGCGCCGAAGCCGAGCATCCGGGTGAACCAGAGCACGCCGAGCGTCATCGACAGGCCGTTGCCGAGGGTGTTGACGAAGGTGATCAGGGTGAGCCTGCGCACCATCGGGTCGGGGTGGAGCAGGCGTGCGGGCAGGGCGGTGAGGCCGGCGCGGCCGGCGGTGCTGGCGGTCATGGAAGGATCACATCCCGGCCCGGGAGGCAGGCCGTAATCATTTAGGCCGGGGCTGAACAATGGGGGATCGAATGCACCGTTTCCGGCTGGGACTGGCCGATCTGGCCGCCGCCTCGTTCGCCTGCTCGCCGCTCCAGGAGACGGTGCTGAGCCTGCGGATGTGGACGCACCCGGGGGTCTACGTGCACCAGACACCGTGGTTCGAGCGGATGCGGCCGGCCTTCGAACAGGTCGACGGCGTGCTGCTGCGCTCGCTGGTGGCGACCAACCGCTACGTCCCGGACTTCCTCACTCCGCGGCCCGCCGTGCCGTTCCCGGACATCCGCGCCGAGCTGGCCGAGGTGCGGGCCCTGCCGCCGCAGGAGCTGCGCGGCCAGCTCGTACGGACCTTCCTGCCGCACGACCGGCGGATCCCGCAGCCGCTGGCGGACGGACTGGCGGACCCGGCGCGGCTGCTGGCCCGGATCGCGGACGCCCTGGAGGAGTACTGGGAGCAGTGCCTGAGCCCGCAGTGGTGGCCACGGGCGAGGTCGGTCCTGCGCGCGGACATCGTGCACCGCTCCCGGGTCCTGGCGGAGCGCGGCGCGGCGGCGCTCTTCGGCGACCTGG
Organism: Kitasatospora sp. NBC_00374; assembly: GCF_041434935.1. Taxonomy (NCBI): domain Bacteria; kingdom Bacillati; phylum Actinomycetota; class Actinomycetes; order Kitasatosporales; family Streptomycetaceae; genus Kitasatospora; species Kitasatospora sp. NBC_00374. The sequence continues at coordinate 1,981,960 of NZ_CP107964.1, forward strand.
ACGGGCGGCTGCTGTGGGAGGACGGCGTGCTGACGATCCGCCGGGACTGGGGCGGCGGGGACGTGGACGTGGTGGTCGGCCGGCGCGGCCTGGTGTTCCTGCCGACCTGCTTCGCCCGCGGCGCCATCACCTCGATCGGCGAGGACCACCCGCCGACCATCACCTATCCGGCGCGCGGCCAGGGGACCCTGGGCGGCTCCGTCCAGCCGCCGCCCGCCGCCCGCGCCCTGGAGCAGCTGGTCGGCCCGCCGAAGGCCCGGCTGCTGGCCCTGCTGTCGGAGCCGTCCTCCACCACCGAGCTGGCCCGCCGGCTCGGCGTCACCCCCGGTGCGGTCAGCCAGCACCTGGCGGTGCTGGCCGCGACCCGCCTGGTCACCCGGGCCCGGCACGGCCGGATGGTGCTGTACGCGCGCAGCCCGCTCGGCGACCGGCTCTGCGACTGATCCACCCGCCGCCGAACGGTCCGCCAACTCCGTTGTGGTCTGGACCTGTTGACGGAACCGCCCGGTCCACCTACATTGCGATTGGCTCCCCGGCACCCCTGTACGGATCCCCCACACCACACAGGGAGCACCGATGCTCGTTCGGTCGAGGCACCTCGCCAGGGGCAGACTCCTGGCCCTGCTGGCCTCACTCGTCCTGCCGCTCGCCCTGCTCGCCGCCGGCCCCGCGCACGCGGCGGGCCGGCTCACCGCGTCCTTCACCACGGCCGACAACGGCTCCTGGTGGAAGGGCACCCTCGTGGTGCACAACGACAACGCCGCCGCCGTCACCGGCTGGACGCTGGAGTTCGACCTGCCCGCCGGGGTCACCGTCAGCAGCAGCTACAACGGCACGGCCACCGTCAGCGGCCGCCACGTCAGCGCCGTCAACGCGTACTACAACGCCACCGTCCAGCCGCACGCCACCACCGAGCCGTACAGCTTCTGGTTCGTGGCCACCGGCCCGATCGCCGCGCCGACCAACTGCCGGATCAACGGCGACAAGTGCGACGGCAGCGCGGACGTCCCGCCCGGCCCGCCCGGCACCCCGCAGGTCACCGACACCACCGCGCACACCGTCACGCTGGGCTGGCCGGCCGCCGCGCCCGGCGACTTCCCGGTCGCCGGGTACGAGGTCCTGTCCGGCACCACCGTGCTGGCCTCCGGCCCGGCCACCTCGGCCACCGTCACCGGGCTCGCCCCCGCCACCACCTACAGCCTCACCGTCCGGGCCCGGGACACCCGGGGCACCACCGGCCCGGCCGGCCCCGCCGTCACCGCGCGCACGGTCGACCCGGCCACCGATCCGACCCCGCCGACCGCACCGGGCCAGCTGCGCGCCACCGGCGTCACCAGCAGCAGCGTGGCGCTGGCCTGGAACGCCGCCACCGACAACCAGCGGGTCGCCGCCTACGACCTCTACCAGGACGGCGCGTTGGTGCAGACCGTCACCGGCACCACCACGACCGCCGGCGGCCTCTCCCCCGCCACCTCCTACACCTTCACCGTCCGGGCCCGGGACGCCGCCGACAACACCTCCCCCGCCTCCAACGCGCTCGCCGTCACCACCGGCGACCTGGCCGGGCCCGGCAAGTACAGCCGGGTCGGGTACTTCGCCCAGTGGGGCGTCTACGGCCGCCAGTACTTCGTCAGGAACCTGGACACCTCCGGCAGCGCGGCCAGGCTGAACGTGGTCAACTACGCCTTCGAGAACATCGACCCGGTCAACCTGACCTGTTTGGCCGGTGTCACCAAGGGCACCACCGCCAACCCGCAGGACCCGGACCAGGGCACCGGAGCGGGCGACGCGGACGCCGACTACGCCCGGCCGTTCAGCGCCGCCCAGTCGGTCGACGGCGTGGCCGACGACGGCTGGGGCAAGCTGCGCGGCAACTTCAACCAGCTGAAGAAGCTCAAGGCCAAGTACCCCGACCTGAAGGTGGTGGTCTCGCTCGGCGGCTGGACGTACTCCAAGTACTTCTCCGACGCGGCCGCCACCGAGTCCTCCCGGCAGAAGTTCGTCAAGTCCTGCGTGGACACCTGGATCAAGGGCAATCTGCCGCTCTACAACGGCGCCGGCGGCGACGGTGTCGCGGCGGGCGTCTTCGACGGCATCGACCTGGACTGGGAGTGGCCCGGTTCCCCCGACGGGCACGCCGGCAACCACTACTCGCCGAACGACAGGGCCAACCTGACCCTGCTGCTCGCCGAGTTCCGCCGGCAGTTGGACGCCCTCGGCGGCCCGCACCGGCTGCTCACCGCGTTCACCCCGGCCGACCCGGTCAAGATCGGCCAGGGCTGGGACCTCTCGACGATCTTCCGGTACCTGGACGTGGCCAACATCCAGGGCTACGACTTCCACGGCGCCGGCAGCGACAACTCCTGGGAGCCGAACCGCACCGGCCACCAGGCCAACCTCTACCCCGACACCCAGGACCCGTACGGCTTCCACTTCAGCATCGACGGCGCGGTGCGGACGTACCTCGCCGCCGGGGTCAACCCGCGCAAACTGACCATCGGGTTCCCGTTCTACGGCCGCGGCTGGCAGAGCGTCACCGAGGGCGGTGCGAGCGGCGAGTGGCAGGCGGCGGCGGGCGCGGCGCCCGGCCAGTTCGCGGAGGAGGCCGGCACCCGCGGTTACCAGAACCTCGTCACCGGCGTGCCGGGCCTGACCGTGCACCACGACACCCAGTCGGTCGCCACCTACGCCTACACCGGGCCGGGCGGGCAGTGGTGGAGCTTCGACGACCCGTGGGCGATCGCCCAGAAGACCGCCTACCTGAAGTCGAAGAACCTGCTCGGCGCGATGATCTGGGAGATGTCCGGCGACACGCCGTCCGGCACCCTGATCACCGCGCTCGACGACGGGCTGAAGTAGCGCACCGGGCCCCGGGGTGCAGCACCCCGGGGCCCGGTCCGTACGCCGGCCGCGGGCGTCAGCGGCCGGCGATCGAGGCCAGCTTGCGCGCGGCCCGGTGGTCGCGCATCACCTCAGCGAAGGTGGTGTGCCCCTGGGTCGCCCGGGCGAAGGCCCGCCAGGCCGGCTCGATCAGGCAGACCGCCGCGTGGAAGACCTGCGGCCGGCGCTCGAACGCGGCCAGCATCACCTTGCCGGCCCGCATCTCCACACCCAGCCCGGCCTTGACCGCGAAGGCGTAGTTGAGCGCCTGCCGGCGCACGTCCGCCCCGCCGTCCGCCTCGGCGACCTTGACCGCCCACTCGCCGGCCAGCCGGCCCGAGCGCAGCGCGTACGAGATGCCCTCCCTGGTCCACGGCTCCAGCAGCCCGGCCGCGTCGCCGGCCACCAGCACCCGGCCGCGGGACAGCGGCGAGTCCTCCGCCCGGCAGCGGGTCAGGTGGCCGGACTCGACGCTCGGGGTGAAGCCGGACAGGCCGAGCCGGCGGATGTACTCCGCCAGGTACTCCTTGGTCCGCTCCCCGTCGCCGCGGGCCGAGATCACACCGACCGTCAGCGTGCCGGAGTCCGTCTTGGGGAACACCCAGCCGTACGAGCCCGGCAGCGGGCCCCAGTCCAGGTGGATCCTGCCCGCCCAGGCGCGGGAGACCGACTCGGGGACCGGGATCTCCGCCTCCAGACCGAGGTCGATCTGGTCGAAGCCCACCCCGACGTGCCGGCCGATCCGGCTCGCCGAGCCGTCCGCCCCGACCACCGCGCGGGCCTCGGCCCGGCGACCGTCGGCGGTGGTCACGAAGACCGTCCGGCCGTCCTCGCCGTCCTGCGGCTCGACCCCGGTCACCGTGACGCCGGTGACCACCACGGCCCCGGCCTGCTCGGCGGCCTGCACCAGGCGCAGGTCGAACTCGTCCCGGTTGACCAGGCCGAACAGCATCCGCTTGGAGCGCCGGGTGCGGGAGAACCTCCCGTTCAGCGCGAAGGTGACGGCGTGGATGCGGTCCTGCAGCGGCAGTTTGAAGTCCGGCGGCAGGCTGTCCCGGGAGAAGCCGATGATGCCGCCGCCGCAGGTCTTGTAGCGAGGGTGCTCGGCCTTGTCGAGCAGCAGCACCCGGCGGCCCTGCACGGCCGCGGCGTACGCGGCGGAGGACCCGGCCGGGCCGGCGCCGACCACCACCACGTCCCACACGCCGTCCAACGGGTCGGGCCCGGCGGCCTCGGTGTCGGTCGATTCCATCGGGTCCTGCCCAAGCGAGCTACCGGTATCAGTCACATCGGCCAATGTTAGACGCCTCCCGCAAGCGGATCCCCGGCACCGGCCCGACTCGGTGTGCGCGGACACCCCGGCGCGCGCCCCGGCACACGGCCCGTCACCACCCTTGCCGCGCAGCGCCCGACGGCCCCGACGCCGTCCCGGCCCGCCCCGCCCGCCACCGCGGGTCCGGGCACCGCCGACGCCCCGCCCGCGCCACCGCGCCGACCGCCGCCAGCGCGACGGCCGCTCCCGCGCCCGCGCCGAAACAGGCCTCGTCCACCACCCCGCCGCGGCGCCGCGCGAGCCGGCGCCCGGCCCCTGCCGCCGCGGCCACCGCCAGCGCGGCGGCCGCCGCCGGCCGGCCGGGCCCGGGCCGCGGCACCGGCCGCGCCGCCCCGGCGGCCGCCCGGGTCGCGTGCCGGGCCACCAGGGCCAGTCCGACCAGCGAGGTGCCGTACTGCAGGACGGTGTACAGCGGCACACCGCCGACCGTCCGGGTGAGTGCCGGCAACGCCCGGACACCGGCCCGGCCCGGATGGGTGAAGGAGTCCCAGCCGACGTGGCTCGCCGCGCCCAGCGCCGCGGACAGGGCCACCCACCCCGGCCGGGCGGGTACCCGCCGCGGCCCGGCCACGGCGGCGGGCAGCAGCACCGCCGTCCCGTCCCGCCACAGTCCGTGCCAGCCCGCCACCAGACCGGACGCCAGCGCGACGTCCACCGTCGCCACCGCCCACCAACGGTGCGTCAGGCCGCCGTACCGGTACACCCCCGGCAGCAGCGAGTCCGCGAAGAACGGCAGGTCGGGCGCCATCGACCCGGCGACCAGCGCCGCGGCCACCAGCGGCCCGCGCGCCCGGGCGCCGCGCAGCAGCGGCAGCACCGCCGCCGGGTGGCTCATCGTGAACGGCATGCCTCCATCCTCCCCGCCCGGCCGCCCGCCGCACCCGCTGTCGGTGCCGATCGCTACGCTGCGGGCCATGACCTCCTACTTCCAGCGGTACGCCGGCGGCGAGCACGAGGCCGTCTGGACGGAGCTGCGCGCGCTCGGCCCGGTGCCGGAGGCCCTGCGCGAGGACGTCGTGGCCGTCGCCGAACGGACCATGCTCCGGGCCGACCGGCACATCATCCGGATCGAGGAGCAGCTCGCCGGGCTCGGGTTCGCCCCGGCCTGGCAGGTCCGCGAGCGGCCCTCCGCCGAGGACCTGGCCGAGCTCGACCGGCTCGCCGACGAGATCGGCCGGCTGCCGGCCGCGTACGAGGCGGGCCTGCGGGTCCTGGGCGGCGTCTCGTTCGTGGGCGACTGCACCGCCCTCGACCTCGGCCACCGGTCGCACCCCGACCATGGCGGAGCCCCCCGCCGCCGCACCGTCGCGGTCTACCCCGACCCGCTCTGGCTGCCGTCGGTGCAGTCACTGGGCGAGGAGTGGGCGGAGTACCGGGAGGACGCCGACGAGTACCCCGACCTCGCGGTGGACGGCTTCTACCAGGGCTCTCCGGACGAGCTGCACACGGCGAACGTCAGCGGCGCCAGCTTCGACCTCGCCCTGCCGGACGGCTGCGCCGACCCGGTGGTCGACGGCGTCGGCGGCCGGCCCGGGATCACCCTGGTCGAGTACCTGCGCACCTCGATCGCCTGGGGCGGCTTTCCCGGCTGGTCCTTCGCCCCGTCGCAGGAGGTGCCGCCCGCCCTGGCCGCGCTGCGGGCGACCCCGGACTTCTAGGCGCTGTCCGGCCGGTCCTGCCGGGCGCGCCCGGCCGGGCGCCGATCCGACAGAGCCTGCCGGACGGCGCCCGGGCCCGTCAGCCGGCGCCCGCGCCGACCGCGGCGGGCAGTCCGGCCTCCAGGTAGCGCAGGGTGCCGTGTGCGCGCGCCTCCAGCGCCCCGAGCAGCCGCCGGTGGCGGTTGGGCGGCAGCAACCGCCCGGCCTCGTCCGGGGTGACGAACCGCCAGCAGCGCAGCTCGTCGCGGGGAAGGCGGATCCGGGCCGCAGCCTCGGCGTCCAGCCGGCCGCCGTCGAACATCAGCCGCAGGCCGCCCCGGCGGGGGCCGGTGCAGGGTTCCCAGTCGACGGCGAGCAGCCGCAGCGCGGCGCTCTCCAGGTGCAGGCCGAGCTCCTCCGCGGTCTCCCGCAGGGCCGCGTCGCTGGGCGCCTCGCCGCGCTCCACCACGCCGCCGGGGAACTCCCACGACGGCTTGTAGACCGGGTCGACCAGCAGGACGCGGTCCCGCTCGTCGAAGAACAGGACGGCGGCGGCCACGGTGTCCCCGGTCGCGTCGTCGCTGCGCACGATGGGGCAGCGTGCCTGGCCGCCCTCGACCAGCTCGGCGAGGCGCTCGGCGGTGCGGCGCGGGGACAGGCCGCCGGTGTCGAGCAGCTGGGCGTCGCGGCTGAGCCAGCGTCTGGCGTGGCGGTACTGCGGCAGGTGTTCCAGCGACCACTCACGGACCCGGGCGCTGCGCTCCGGGTGGTCGGGGTAGTCGTCGCGGGCCCCGATCCGGTCGAGCAGGATCGTTTCCGCTGGGTCCAGCACGATGTGGTGCACGGCCAGCCCGCGGGTGGCCAGGGCGCCGAAGATCTCGTCCCGGTAGTCCTCCCGGAGCAGCGTCATCGGCACCACCAGCGGTCCGGGCACCTCGGCGAGCAGGGCGGCCGCGACCTCGGGCACCAGCCGCCGCCAGGACGGCAGGTCCTGGTAGTCGGAGACCGGGACGAACCGGTCCGCCGGCAGCAGGGCGCGCAGCCCGTCGCCGACCAGCTCGGGGTCGAAGAGCAGGCTCCCGGGCAGCAGCTCCACCAGCTCGCGGCAGGCGCTGGTCTTGCCCGCCCCGAACGGGCCATTGACCCAGACGATCACAGTTCCCCCTGTCGTCGGCCCACCCCGGCGCGGACGCGCCGGGCGGCGGGCGCCCGCACCGGCGCCCGCACCACCTCAGGTGGTACCCGCGCCTGCCCGGTCCCCATGCGTACGCCTTCGCGCCGGTCGTTTCCGCCGCCCGCTCCGCCGGTCCGACGGCCGTTCTCCACGCCGGCCGCTAGCGGGCCGCCGGCCCGGCCTCCAGCAGCTGCTTCTTCAGCACCTTCCCCATCGCGTTCCGCGGCAGCTCGTCCACCAGCACGACCCGCCGGGGCCGCTTGTGGACGGACAGCCGCTCGGCCACGAAGGCCGTCAGCTGGTCCCCCGTCACCGCGCCGTCGGCGATCACGTACGCGACGACGGCCTGGCCCAGGTCGCTGTCGGGGGCCCCGACCACGGCGGCGTCGGCGACGGCCGGGTGGTCCCGCAGGGCCGCCTCGACCTCGCCCGCACCGATCCGGTATCCGCCGCTCTTGATCAGGTCCACCGAGGCGCGGCCGACGATCCGGTGGAAGCCGTCGGGGCCGATCACGGCGACGTCCCCGGTCCTGAACCAGCCGTCGGCCGTCCACGACTCGGCGTCGGCGTCCGGCCGACCGAGGTAGCCGTCGAACAGGGTCGGCCCGGCGACCTGCAGTTCACCGACCGACTCGCCGTCGTGCGGGAGCGGTGCGCCGTCCTCGCCGACCAGCCGGGTGCGCACCCCGTCGACCGGCAGGCCGACGCTGCCGGGGCGGCGTTCACCCGCGGCCCGGGTGGAGACGGTGATCAGCGACTCGGTCATTCCGTACCGCTCGATCGGGGCCTGCCCGGTGAGCGCGGCGAGCCGTTCGAAGACCGGCACCGGCAGCGGGGCGCTGCCCGAGACCAGCAGCCGCGCGCCGGCCAGCGCGCGGGCCACCGGCTCGTCCGCCGCCACCCGCGACCACACCGTCGGCACGCCGAAGTACAGGCTGCCGCGCGCCCCGGCGTACGCCGCCGGTGTGGGGCGGCCGGTGTGCACCAGCCGGCTTCCGGTACGCAGCGCGCCTAGGACCCCGAGCACCAGGCCGTGCACGTGGAACAGCGGCAGGCCGTGCACCAGGGTGTCGTCGGCCGTCCACTGCCAGGCGGCCGCGAGGGCGTCGAGGTCGGCGGCCACCGCCGAGCGCGGGATCAGCGCCCCCTTGGGCGCGCCGGTGGTGCCGGAGGTGTACAGGACGAAGGCCGTGCGCTCCGGCGCGGGCTCCGCGAACGCGCCGCTCGAACGCGCCGTCAGGTCGACCGGGAGCGCCTCGACGTCCTCGGCCCCCTCCCCCGCGGGTACGGCGAGCAGGGTCGCGCCCGAGTCGCGCAGGATGTGGTCGCGCTCCCTGGGCCCGGAGTCCGGCGGCAGCGGCACCACCGGCACCCCGGCCAGCAGGCCGCCGACCACCGCCACCACCGTCTCGGCGGTCGCCCGTGCCAGCACGGCCAGCGCCGGTGCGCCGGCCACCCGCTCCGCCACCGCCCCCGCCGCGCCGAGCAGGTGCTCGCGCGACAGCGCCCGGCCGTCGATCACCAGCGCGTCCGCCGCGTCTCCGAAGCCACCCTCAAGTGCCGTCAGCAGTCCCATGCCCGGGAGCCTACCGGCGGCCCGGCGGGCGGTGGCGGCGTCACAGCGCGATCGGCCGGTACGCGAGCGCCTCGTCGACGACCTGCTCGGCCGTCAGCTCGGGCTCGTGCAGGAAGATCAGGTCGAGGACTCTCGGGTGCCCCAGCCCGCGTCTGAGGGCATGCGACCAGGCGGCCACCTGCCGGTCGGTGACCCCGCCGGCCTTGATCCGCTCGACCAGCGCCACGGCCGCCTCCCTGGTCACAGCAGCTCCAGCACGGCCCGCAGCCGGGCGATGTCCCGCCGCCAGAGCTCGCCGTGCCCGGCGTCGTCCCACAGCCCGGCGAGCTCGGACCCGTCCGCGACCACCCGGTCCAGGGCCCGGACCGCGAGCGGCCCGAACTCCGCCGGAAGGGCGGGCAGCGGCTCCCCGGGGCCGTAGGCGGAGCGGTGCGGCTCGCCGCCCGGGCCCTGCGCCGCCACCAGGGCGGCGGCGGCCACGGCGGGCGCTCCCTCGTCGCTGTCGAGGTACCCCGGGCAGGCGAGTGCTCCGTCGAGCGCCGCACGGACCAGCCCGGCCCGCTCGCCCGCGTCGGCGCGGTCCAGGCCGCCGCAGAAGTCCGCGGCGGTGTCGTTGTCGAAGGGGCCGATGTCCCAGGTACCCATGTGCTGCGCTCCTCGTTTGCGGTTCGCGGGCATCCTGGCACCCGCCACCGACAGCCCGCCCGGCCCGGCCCGGCCCGGCCGCGGAACGCCGAAGGGCGCGGCCCCCGGGTGGGGTGCCGCGCCCTTCGGCGGTACGGGCGGAGCTCAGCCCTTGCGGGCCTTGACCTCGCCGGTCAGCTGCGGGAGGACGGTGAACAGGTCACCGACCACGCCGTAGTCGACCAGCTCGAAGATCGGCGCCTCGGGGTCCTTGTTGACGGCCACGATGGTCTTCGAGGTCTGCATGCCGGCCCGGTGCTGGATCGCGCCGGAGATGCCCGCCGCGACGTACAGCTGCGGCGAGACCTGCTTGCCGGTCTGGCCGACCTGGTTGCTGTGCGGGTACCAGCCGGCGTCCACCGCGGCACGCGAGGCGCCGACGGCCGCGCCGAGCGCGTCCGCGAGCTCCTCGACCACGCCGAAGCCCTCCTTGGCGCCGACGCCGCGGCCGCCGGAGACCACGATCGCGGCCTCGGTCAGCTCCGGGCGGCCCGAGGACACGCGCGGGGTGCGCGCGGTGACCTTGGCGGCCTTGCCGGTGAACTCGACGGTCACGTTCTCCACGGCGCCGGCGGCCGCGGCGGCCTCGGGGCTGGTGGAGTTGGGCTTGACGGTGATGACCGGCGCGCCCTTCGAGACCTTGGACTTGACCTGGAACGAGGCCGCGAACACCGACTGGGTGGCGACCGGACCGCCGTCGCCGGCCTCCAGGTCGACGGCGTCGGTGATGATGCCCGAGCCCAGGCGGAGCGCGACCCGGGCCGCGATCTCCTTGCCCTCGCCCGAGGAGGTGACCAGCACGGCGGCGGCGTCGGCGGCCTTGGCGATCTGGGCCAGCGCGTCGACCTTCGGCACCACCAGCAGGTCGGCGAACTCGGCGCCGTCGGCGACGTACACCTTGGCGGCGCCGTACTCGCCGGCCTTGGCGGCGATCTCGGCGGCGGCCGAGCCGGCGCCCAGGACCACGGCCGACGGCTCGCCGATGCGGCGGGCCAGGGTCAGCAGTTCGAGGGCCGGCTTGCGGACCACACCGTCGGCGTGGTCGACGAGAACGAGAATCTCACCCATTGCTCAATGTCTCCTGTATCTCCTGGCTGCCGCGCGCATCGGCGTACGGCAGCCACCACGTCCAACGGGTCAGATGAACTTCTGCTCGGCGAGGAAGGTCGCGAGCTGCTTGCCGCCCTCGCCCTCGTCCTTGACGACGGTGCCGGCGGTACGGGCCGGGCGGGCCGCGACGGCCTCGACGGCGGTCCAGGAGCCGGCCAGGCCGACCTCGTCCGCCTCGATGCCCAGGTCGTCCAGGTCCAGCGACTCGACCGGCTTCTTCTTGGCGGCCATGATGCCCTTGAAGGACGGGTAGCGGGCCTCGCCGGACTGGTCGGTGACCGACACGACGGCGGGCAGCTCGGCCTCGACCTGCTCGGTGGCGGCGTCGCCGTCACGGCGGCCCTTGACCACGCCGCCCTCGACCGACACCTCGGAGAGCAGGGTGACCTGCGGCAGGCCCAGGCGCTCGGCCAGCAGGGCCGGGAGGACACCCATGGTGCCGTCGGTGGAGGCCATGCCGCAGACGACCAGGTCGAAGCCGACCTTGTCCAGGGCCTTGGCGATGATCGCGGAGGTACCGATCACGTCGCTGCCGTGGATGTCGTCGTCGTTGACGTGGACGGCCTTGTCGGCACCCATGGAGAGGGCCTTGCGCAGGGCGTCCTTGGCGTCGTCCGGGCCCACGGTCAGGACGGTGACCTCGGCGTCGCCGGAGGCCTCGGCGATCCGGAGCGCCTGCTCCACGCCGTACTCGTCCAGCTCCGAAAGGAGGCCGTCGACGCCCTCCCGGTCGGTGGTGGTGTCGTCCGCGAAGCGACGGTCACCGGTCGCGTCGGGCACGTACTTCACACAGACAACGATCCTCAAGCTCACGGCCTGTCTCCTGTACTGGTCTCGTCCGGCGGCTGCGGCTGTGCAAGGGGCGGAAGTCAGGCTTCCGGGCCCACGCGGGCTGCGTCTTCCTGAGCCCGGCCGGAACTTCCTGGCAGCATACTCGCCAGTAGCTTAGCCGTCACTACTGGCCAGTAGCTTAGCGCTGCCCGGGCCCCGGCCGACCGCTCCGCACCCCACCCGGGCCCGGACAGCGGCCCAGGCGAGCAGGGGTGCGGAACGGCTGCACTGCCGTCTTCGCCCCATCCTGCCCCAGTGCGCGCCGCATACCACCTGACTGGGCGGCAGATCGGCTGTGAGATTGAAGGTCTTGACAGGCCGACGGCTGACGGTGGCTCCGGAGCACCCCCCGCCCGCGGGCCCGGGAAGGGCCTTCAGACCGCCCTCAGACCGCCTCGCCCAGGGCCGCGATCACGTCCGCCCGGCGCGGCTGTCCGGCCGCGCGCCGGACCACCCGCCCACCGGAGTCCAGCACCAGCACGGTCGGTGTGCGCAGGATCTCCAGGCGCCGCACCAGGTCCAGCCGCTCCTCGGCGTCCACCTCGACGTGCGCGACACCGTCCACCATCCCGGCCACCTCGGCCAGCACCCGGCGGGTCGCCCGGCAGGGCTGGCAGAACGCCGTCGAGAACTGGACCAGCGTCGCCCGCTCCCCCAGCCCGGCGCCCAGCTCTGCCGCCGACACCCGCACCGCACCGTCCTTCGCCCGCACCCGCAGCCTTCCGTCCCGCACGGCGCGCCACAGCCCGAAGGCGCTCGCCACCGCGAGCACGACACCGCACACCACCAACCCGGTCACCCGTCCAGTGTGCGGCACCGCGCCCCGGCATCGACCGGCGAGGGCCCGGCCGCGTACCATCGCCGCGTGGACTCCCTCCCCGCCCGGCCGCTCCGGCTGACCACCCGCCGCGTGGTCGACCTGTGCCGGGCCACCGCATCGCGCTGTCGCTGACCGCCCACCGCCGTCAGCCCACCAGCCGTGCCGACCCGGAGCCACCCATGCAGATCGACCCGCGCGGGCCGCGATTCGCCGCCGCGCTCACCAGCCTCCTGCTCGCCGCCGTCCTGATCACCGGCAGCGGCCCGCTGCTCGCCGTCCAGACCGCCGTCTTCGCCCTGGGCGCGCTGGCCGGCCTGCAGTACTCGCCGTACGGCCTGCTCTACCGCACCCTGCTGCGGCCGCGGCTCGGCCCGCCCCGCGAACTGGAGGACGCCCGGCCGCCGCGCTTCGCCCAGGGCGTCGGCCTCGCCTTCGGCCTGATCGGCACCGCCGGCTACCTCGGCGGAGCACCCTGGCTCGGGCTGACCGCGACCGCCTTCGCCCTGGCCGCGGCCTTCCTGAACGCCGCCTTCGGCTACTGCCTCGGCTGCGAGCTGTACCTGGTGCTGCGCCGCGGCCGCGCCCGGCTCGGCACCGGCCGGGCCACCACCGGCTGAGCGGGCCGGCGGGAGGCGGATCCCGCGCTCCGGACGCCCTCAGGTGACAGCAGGCACCCCTTCGAGGGATCATCTCGGAGTAAACACACCCGTGGCCGCTGCCGCGTGCCGCGTCTCGGACGGCCCCGACCTGCGCCCCGGGTACCACCTGACCGGGCACCAGCCCGTGGGAAGTAGGGCTGACGTGGCAGAGTTCGTGTACCCGCCGGTGATCCGTGCCGCACTCACCTGCTTCCGTGCGCTGGACGTACGGATCAGCATCGTCGGCGCGGAGAACATCCCCGCCACCGGCGGCGCCGTGCTGGTGAGCAACCACATCAGCTACCTGGACTTCCTCTTCGCCGGGCTCGGCGCCTTCAAGGGCGGCAAGCGCAAGACCCGATTCATGGCCAAGGACGACGTCTTCAAGCACGCCGTCTCCGGCCCGCTGATGCGCGGCATGAAGCACATCCCGGTGGACCGCACCGACGGCCAGCCCGCCTACGAGGCCGCGGTCAAGGCGCTCAAGGACGGCGAGGTGGTCGGTGTCTTCCCCGAGGCCACCATCAGCCGCTCCTTCACCCTGAAGAAGTTCAAGACCGGCGCCGCCCGGATGGCCGCCGACTCCGGCGCACCGCTGCTGCCGGTGATCCTCTGGGGCACCCAGCAGCTCTGGACCAAGGGCCGCCCCAAGACCCTCACCAAGCGCCACGTCCCGGTCACCATCATGATCGGCGAGCCGATCCGGCTCACCCCCGAGGACAAGCCGGTGATGGTCACCCGCCGGCTGCGCGCCGCGATGACCGAGATGCTCGACCGCGCCCAGCGCGACTACCCGGGCAAGCCCGCCGGACCCGAGGACAGCTGGTGGATCCCGGCCCACCTGGGCGGCACCGCGCCGACCCTGGAGGTCGCCGAGGCCGAGGACGAGGCGGAGGCCGCCGAGAAGGCCGCCCGCCGCGCCGAGCGCTGACCGTCCGCCGGTGGAGCCCGCCGGGCGGGCTCCACCGGGGTCTGACGACCCGCTCCCCTGCGGCACCCGGACTTCCGCCACCGGGCCGGTTGAGGTAGACCTGACACGGTGCCAGCCGCTCCGCGGCCCATTCCGAGCAGGGGAGACCACCATGCCCGAGATCTCGCACCGCATCGTCCGATCGACCGGCGGCCTCGACATGCGCATCGCGGAGGCCGGCACCGGCCCCCTCGTCCTGCTGCTGCACGGCTTCCCCGAGAGCTGGTACTCCTGGCGGCACCAGCTGACCGCCCTCGCCGAAGCCGGCTACCACGCCGTCGCCCCCGACCAGCGCGGCTACGGCGCCACCGGCGGCCCCGACGCGGTCGAGCAGTACAGCATCCTGCACCTGGCCGGTGACGCGCTCGGCCTGCTCCCCGCCCTCGGCGCCGACCGCGTGGTGGTGGTCGGCCACGACTGGGGCGCCCCGGTCGCCTGGCACACCGCACTGCTGCGGCCCGACCTGGTCCGGGGCGTGGTCGGCCTCTCCGTACCGCCGCTCCCCCGCGGCGACCACCGACCCCTCGCGACACTGCGTCAACTGCCGGGCGACCCACACTACATGGTCTACTTCCAGCAGTCCGGCCCGGCCGAGTCCGAGCTGGGCCGGGACCTGCCGACCACCTTCCGCCGCCTCTTCGGCGGCCGCGCGCGACTCCATGACTCCGGGCTGCCGCTGGTGCCCCGGGACGGCGGGTTCCTGGACGTCTTCGACGACCCGACGGAGCTCCCGGACTGGCTCACCGAAGCCGACATCGCCTTCTACACCGCCGAGTTCGCCACCCACGGCTTCGCCCGCCCGCTGAACTGGTACCGCAATCTGGACCGCAACTGGGAGCTCACCGCCGCCTGGCACACCGCCCGGATGGAGCCACCCGCCCTGCTCATCGCCGGCGAGCACGACCTGGTGGTCGCCAACCCCCGCACCAGGGCTGCCCTCGCCGAACTCCACCACCACGTCCCCCGGTTGCAGGAGACGGTCTGGCTCCCCGGCACCGGCCACTGGACCCAGCAGGAACGTCCCAAGGAGGTCAACGAGGCCCTCATCCACTTCCTCCAGGGCCTCGACGACTGAGCAACACCCCTGGTGAGCTGGGCCTTTCGGGTACCGCCGAAAGGCTTGGCTGACCGCCCGGCCCCGCTGTGAGGATGTTCCCGGACGCACCGAGAACCCCTCCGGAGGAGAGCCGATGAACCGCCGACCAGCTGTCCGCGGAGCAAGGTCCAGCCTGGTGTCCGTCGCGCTGACGGCCGCCACGGCCGCCCTCCTGAGCGGCGGCTGCGGCGGCCCGTCGGGCCCCGCCCGCGAGCCGATACGTGAGATCACGGCCGGGGAGCAGGCCCTGCTCGCACGGACCGAAGCACTCCTGGTCTCCCGCTGCATGCAGCAGCACGGCTTCCGTTACGACGCCCCGCCCGCCGCCGAACCGGCCGTCCGCGAGTTCCGCTACGTCGTCGACGACGTCGCCTGGGCCCGCGAACACGGCTACGGCACCCGGGACCGGCGGAGACTGGCCGAGGCCGCGGACGCGAGCCCCGTACAGCAGTACTTCAAGAGCCTGCCTCCGGAACGGCAGCAGGCCGCGCGGGCAGCGCTCCACGGAGAGCGGCCCACCGGCCTGTCCGTCACCCTCCCGGGCGGTGCCCGGCTCACCTCCAGCGACAGCAGCTGCACGGCCGAGGCCCAGCGACTCCTCTACCGGGACCTGCCCCGCTGGTTCGAGGCCCGTACGGTGGTCGCCAACCTCGCGCCCCTGTACGGCTCGCAGGTCGAGCAGGACTCCCGGTTCACCGCCGCGGCGGCCCAGTGGGCAGCGTGCATGGCCGACGCCGGCCACCCCTATCCGACCCCCGGGGCCATCCAGAACGCACTGCCCGAGCTCACCGCGGGCCTCGCCCCGTCCCAGGCCGACGCCCTTGAGGTCGAACTCGCCACCGCCGAGGCCGAATGCGCCACGAGGACCGGGCTGGCGGCCACCGCCAGGGAGCTCGACGGCTTCTACGGAAACCAGGTCCGAGAGCGCTACCGGGCCGAGCTCGACAGCCGGCTCCGGCTCCAGCTGGAGGCCCTCTCCCGGGTGGACAGCCTCACCGAGCCCACCTCGTAGCCACCCTTCCCCCATTGCCTGCCGCGGCGAGACCGCCACGGCACCGATGTGCCGCGCCCGACGCGACACACGTCCCTGAGGAGCACCATGCAGATCAAGAAGGCCGCCTTCGCACTCACGCTCGCCGCGGCGGCGCTGGTCGGCGCCGGAAGCACCCCGGCCTCGGCGCACGCCGTCACCCCGAACGGCAACGTCTACGTGTACGACCGCGCCGAGCAGAACGGCGCCTACTGTGCGACCGGCAACAACGTCTACGACTACCGCTACTTCCCGGGCTGCGGCGACTTCAACGACCGTACGTCCTCGGCCTGGAACAACGGTTATGCCGACAGCATGCCGGCGGTGAAGTTCTACACAGCCATGGCCTACGGCGGCAACTTCGTCGTCTGCCTGATGGACGGCGACTCCGTCGACTACCTGGGCTACGACAACCAGATCTCGTCGCACAGGTGGGCCTCCGGCTGCTGATGCCTCACCACAGCTGATCCGGTGATCCGGTCCGGAAACGCGAGAAGCCCCTCCCGGGTGACCCGGGAGGGGCTTCTCTGAAAGATTGTTCGGCGGCGTCCTACTCTCCCACAGGGTCCCCCCTGCAGTACCATCGGCGCTTTGAGGCTTAGCTTCCGGGTTCGGAATGTAACCGGGCGTTTCCCTCACGCTATGACCACCGAAACACTATGAAACTGTCAACCGCACCAGCCATGTGACCAAACCTGGCTGGGGTCGTTGTTTCAGAACAACACAGTGGACGCGAGCAACTGAGGACAAGCCCTCGGCCTATTAGTACCGGTCAACTCCACCCCTCACAGGGCTTCCATATCCGGCCTATCAACCCAGTCGTCTACTGGGAGCCTTACCCTCTCAAGGAGGTGGGAGTGCTCATCTCGAAGCAGGCTTCCCGCTTAGATGCTTTCAGCGGTTATCCCTCCCGAACGTAGCCAACCAGCCATGCCCTTGGCAGGACAACTGGCACACCAGAGGTTCGTCCGTCCCGGTCCTCTCGTACTAGGGACAGCCCTTCTCAACACTCCTACGCGCACAGCGGATAGGGACCGAACTGTCTCACGACGTTCTAAACCCAGCTCGCGTACCGCTTTAATGGGCGAACAGCCCAACCCTTGGGACCTACTCCAGCCCCAGGATGCGACGAGCCGACATCGAGGTGCCAAACCATCCCGTCGATATGGACTCTTGGGGAAGATCAGCCTGTTATCCCCGGGGTACCTTTTATCCGTTGAGCGACGGCGCTTCCACAAGCCACCGCCGGATCACTAGTCCCGACTTTCGTCCCTGCTCGACCCGTCAGTCTCACAGTCAAGCTCCCTTGTGCACTTACACTCAACACCTGATTGCCAACCAGGCTGAGGGAACCTTTGGGCGCCTCCGTTACTCTTTAGGAGGCAACCGCCCCAGTTAAACTACCCACCAGACACTGTCCCTGATCCGGATCACGGACCCAGGTTAGACATCCAGCACGACCAGAGTGGTATTTCAACGACGACTCCACCCAAACTGGCGTTTGGGTTTCAAAGTCTCCCACCTATCCTACACAAGCCGAACCGAACACCAATATCAAGCTATAGTAAAGGTCCCGGGGTCTTTCCGTCCTGCTGCGCGAAACGAGCATCTTTACTCGTAATGCAATTTCACCGGGCCTATGGTTGAGACAGTCGAGAAGTCGTTACGCCATTCGTGCAGGTCGGAACTTACCCGACAAGGAATTTCGCTACCTTAGGATGGTTATAGTTACCACCGCCGTTTACTGGCGCTTAAGTTCTCAGCTTCGCCACACCGAAATGTGACTAACCGGTCCCCTTAACGTTCCAGCACCGGGCAGGCGTCAGTCCGTATACATCGCCTTACGGCTTCGCACGGACCTGTGTTTTTAGTAAACAGTCGCTTCTCGCTGGTCTCTGCGGCCACCCCCAGCTCGGAGTGCAAGACTCGTCACCAGGAATGGCCCCCCTTCTCCCGAAGTTACGGGGGCATTTTGCCGAGTTCCTTAACCATAGTTCACCCGAACGCCTCGGTATTCTCTACCTGACCACCTGAGTCGGTTTGGGGTACGGGCCGCCATGAAACTCGCTAGAGGCTTTTCTCGACAGCATAGGATCATCCACTTCACCACAATCGGCTCGGCATCAGGTCTCAGCCTCAATGAGTGACGGATTTGCCTATCACTCGGCCTACACCCTTACCCCGGGACAACCACCGCCCGGGCTGGACTACCTTCCTGCGTCACCCCATCGCTCACCTACTACCCTGTTGGGTCACCGGCTCCACCACGTCCCTTTGTCCGAAGACTCCGGGCCGGCTTCACGGGCTTAGCATCAAGAGGTTCGACGTTGGCGCTTCAAAGCGGGTACGGGAATATCAACCCGTTGTCCATCGACTACGCCTGTCGGCCTCGCCTTAGGTCCCGACTTACCCTGGGCAGATCAGCTTGACCCAGGAACCCTTGGTCAATCGGCGCAAGAGTTTCTCACTCTTGTATCGCTACTCATGCCTGCATTCTCACTCGTGTACCGTCCACAACTGGATTCCTCCGCTGCTTCACCCGGCACACGACGCTCCCCTACCCATCCACACAGCCGTTGGGCCTATATATGTGAATGACACGACTTCGGTGGTGTACTTGAGCCCCGCTACATTGTCGGCGCGGAATCACTTGACCAGTGAGCTATTACGCACTCTTTCAAGGGTGGCTGCTTCTAAGCCAACCTCCTGGTTGTCTCTGCGACTCCACATCCTTTCCCACTTAGCACACGCTTAGGGACCTTAGTCGGTGTTCTGGGCTGTTTCCCTCTCGACCATGGAGCTTATCCCCCACAGTCTCACTGCCGTGCTCTCACTTACCGGCATTCGGAGTTTGGCTAAGGTCAGTAACCCGGTGAGGCCCATCGCCTATCCAGTGCTCTACCTCCGGCAAGAAACACACGACGCTGCACCTAAATGCATTTCGGGGAGAACCAGCTATCACGGAGTTTGATTGGCCTTTCACCCCTAACCACAGGTCATCCCCCAGGTTTTCAACCCTGGTGGGTTCGGTCCTCCACACGGTCTTACCCGCGCTTCAACCTGCCCATGGCTAGATCACTCCGCTTCGGGTCTTGGGCATGCAACTCAACCGCCCTATTCGGACTCGCTTTCGCTACGGCTACCCCACACGGGTTAACCTCGCTACACACCGCAAACTCGCAGGCTCATTCTTCAAAAGGCACGCAGTCACGAGACACACAGCAAGCTGCACATCCGACGCTCCCACGGCTTGTAGGCACACGGTTTCAGGTACTATTTCACTCCGCTCCCGCGGTACTTTTCACCATTCCCTCACGGTACTATCCGCTATCGGTCACTAGGGAATATTTAGGCTTAGCGGGTGGTCCCGCCAGATTCACACGGAATTTCTGGCTCCGTGCTACTTGGGAGAAGCTCAAGTGAGCCGTACAAGTTTCGTCTACGGGGGTCTTACCCTCTACGCCGGACCTTTCGCATGTCCTTCGACTACCCATACGGTTTCTGACTCACCCAGCCGCCGGCAGACGACTGAAGAACTTTCCCACGACCCCGAAGTGGCAACCCCTGCCGGGTCTCACAACACTCCGGTTTAGCCTCATCCGGTTTCGCTCGCCACTACTCCCGGAATCACGGTTGTTTTCTCTTCCTGCGGGTACTGAGATGTTTCACTTCCCCGCGTTCCCTCCACATACCCTATGTGTTCAGGTATGGGTGACAGCCCATGACGACTGCCGGGTTTCCCCATTCGGAAACCCCCGGATCAAAGCCTGGTTGACGGCTCCCCGGGGACTATCGTGGCCTCCCACGTCCTTCATCGGTTCCTAGTGCCAAGGCATCCACCGTGCGCCCTTAAAAACTTGGCCACAGATGCTCGCGTCCACTGTGCAGTTCTCAAACAACGACCAGACACCCACCATCAACCCACCAACAGGCAGACATCAAGTAGGACCGGCTCACTGAAGCAACGACCAACCGGCCGTTCCCTCAGGACCCAACAACGTGCCCGACACACCCGCCATCCACTCGCGTTCCACGCCCCGAAGGACAGTACTGACGGCTTCAACCGTGTGTGCCGAATAGTCAACGTTCCACCCATGAGCGAGCACTCCGGAACATTCGTCCGAAGCTGCTATGTGCTCCTTAGAAAGGAGGTGATCCAGCCGCACCTTCCGGTACGGCTACCTTGTTACGACTTCGTCCCAATCGCTGGTCCCACCTTCGACGGCTCCTCCCCTTACGGGTTAGGCCACCGGCTTCGGGTGTTACCGACTTTCGTGACGTGACGGGCGGTGTGTACAAGGCCCGGGAACGTATTCACCGCAGCATGCTGATCTGCGATTACTAGCAACTCCAACTTCATGGGGTCGAGTTGCAGACCCCAATCCGAACTGAGGCCGGCTTTTTGGGATTCGCTCCGCCTCGCGGCATCGCAGCCCTTTGTACCGACCATTGTAGCACGTGTGCAGCCCAAGACATAAGGGGCATGATGATTTGACGTCGTCCCCACCTTCCTCCGAGTTGACCCCGGCAGTCTCCTGTGAGTCCCCATCACCCCGAAAGGCATGCTGGCAACACAGAACAAGGGTTGCGCTCGTTGCGGGACTTAACCCAACATCTCACGACACGAGCTGACGACAACCATGCACCACCTGTATACCGACCACAAGGGGGCTACATCTCTGCAGCTTTCCGGTATATGTCAAGCCTTGGTAAGGTTCTTCGCGTTGCGTCGAATTAAGCCACATGCTCCGCTGCTTGTGCGGGCCCCCGTCAATTCCTTTGAGTTTTAGCCTTGCGGCCGTACTCCCCAGGCGGGGAACTTAATGCGTTAGCTGCGGCACCGACGACGTGGAATGTCGCCAACACCTAGTTCCCAACGTTTACGGCGTGGACTACCAGGGTATCTAATCCTGTTCGCTCCCCACGCTTTCGCTCCTCAGCGTCAGTAATGGCCCAGAGATCCGCCTTCGCCACCGGTGTTCCTCCTGATATCTGCGCATTTCACCGCTACACCAGGAATTCCGATCTCCCCTACCACACTCTAGCCTGCCCGTATCGAATGCAGACCCGGGGTTAAGCCCCGGGCTTTCACATCCGACGCGACAGGCCGCCTACGAGCTCTTTACGCCCAATAATTCCGGACAACGCTCGCACCCTACGTATTACCGCGGCTGCTGGCACGTAGTTAGCCGGTGCTTCTTCTGCAGGTACCGTCACTTGCGCTTCTTCCCTGCTGAAAGAGGTTTACAACCCGAAGGCCGTCATCCCTCACGCGGCGTCGCTGCATCAGGCTTTCGCCCATTGTGCAATATTCCCCACTGCTGCCTCCCGTAGGAGTCTGGGCCGTGTCTCAGTCCCAGTGTGGCCGGTCGCCCTCTCAGGCCGGCTACCCGTCGTCGCCTTGGTAGGCCATTACCCCACCAACAAGCTGATAGGCCGCGGGATCATCCTGCACCGCCGGAGCTTTACACCCACCCCCATGCGAGGACAGGTCATATCCGGTATTAGACCTCGTTTCCAAGGCTTGTCCCAGAGTGCAGGGCAGATTTCCCACGTGTTACTCACCCGTTCGCCACTGATCCACCCCGAAGGGCTTCACCGTTCGACTTGCATGTGTTAAGCACGCCGCCAGCGTTCGTCCTGAGCCAGGATCAAACTCTCCGTGAATGTCTACCGGTCATCCGGTAACCACTCGCGTTGAGCGGCACGGCAACCACCGGAATAGGGCGGCCCCGCGCACTGCGTCCTCGCTAGTGTTTTGTTACTAAAGGAATCTCCAACCGATCCGAAAGGACCGGCCGGGGATGTCAACATATCTGGCGTTGACTTTTGGCACGCTGTTGAGTTCTCAAGGAACGGACACTTCCTTCGGACCGCCTTCCAGCGGGCCCTCCGGGCGCTTCGTTCTTTCGTGTTTCAAGCTTATCAGATGCTTTCCGCTCCGTTTTCCGGAGTTTCATTCATCGGATTTCGCTTCGGCCTTTCGGCGCTCCCGAACTCTAGCAGAGTTTCTCGGGCCGTTTTCCCGGGCTCCGAATCGAATTCATCTCTGATTCCGAACGGCCGCGGGGCAACCCGGAGAACATTACGCTCCGGGCTGCCCCGCGTCAAACCGGGCTCGGGCAGGCGGGTCAGGCCCGGCCCAGCTCCTCGATCAGTGCCGCCACGAAGGCGTCGATGTCGGCCTCGGTGGTGTCGAAGGCGGTCATCCAGCGGACCTCACCGGTCTGCTCGTCCCAGAAGTAGAAGCGGTAACGCTTCTGCAGTCGCTCGCTGACCTCACGGGGGAGGATCGCGAAGACCGCGTTGGACTCCACCGGCCGCACCACGGTGACGCCGTCGATCTCGCTTACGGCCGTCACCAGCCGCTGGGCCATCGCGTTCGCGTGGCCGGCGTTGCGCAGCCACAGGTCGCCGGCCAGCAGCGCCTCGAACTGGACCGAGACGAAGCGCATCTTCGACGCGAGCTGCATCGACATCTTGCGCAGGAACTTCAGGTCCCGGACCCGGTCGGGGTTGAGCACGACCACGGCCTCGCCGAACAGCAGGCCGTTCTTGGTGCCGCCGTACGAGAGCACGTCGACACCGGCGTCCGTGGTGAACGCGCGTAGCGGGAGACCCTGGGCCGCGGCGGCGTTCGCCAGGCGCGAGCCGTCGAGGTGGACCAGCATGCCGCGCTCGTGGGCGTGGTCGCAGATCGCCTTGATCTCGTCGGGCGTGTAGACCGTGCCGAGCTCGGTGGACTGGGCGATCGAGACGGCGAGCGGCTGTGCGCGGTGCTCGTCGCCCCAGCCCCAGGCCTGGAGGTCGATCAGCTCGGGGGTGAGCTTGCCGTCCGGGGTCGGGACGGTCAGTACCTTGATGCCCGCGATCTTCTCGGGGGCGCCGCACTCGTCCACGTTGATGTGGGCGCTCTCGGCGGCGACGACCGCGCCCCAGCGCGGCAGCAGGGCCTGGAGGGCGACGACGTTGGCACCGGTGCCGTTGAAGACGGGGTACGCCTCGGCGCGCTCGCCGAAGTGGCTCCGGAAGACCTGCTGCAGGTGCTCGGTGTACTGGTCCTCGCCGTAGGCGATCTGGTGGCCGCCGTTGGCCACCGCGAACGCCGCCAGGATCTCGGGGTGCACGCCGGCGTAGTTGTCGCTGGCGAATCCGCGGACGGAGGGGTCGTGCCGCCGGACGGCGTCGGTGTGGGGGGTGGTCATCGGGCTGTCAGCCACAGGTGCTGTCCGTTCAGTTCTGCTGCGGGGCGGTCCCAGAGACCGGCGAGGGTCTCGGCCAGGTCGGCGGTGTCGGTGAAGCCTGCGAACTTGGCGTCCGGCTTCTCGGCCCGCATCTCCGGGCTGACCAGGGCCTTGATCACAAGAATGGCGGCCGCGGCGGTGGGCTCGCCGTTGTCGGCGGTGGTCTCCTTCACGAAGGAGTGCGCCATGGAGAGGGTCCAGGCCTCGGTGGCGGCCTTGGCGGCGGCGTACGCGGCGCCGCCGGCGGTGGGCTTGTGCGCGGCGGCAGCGCCGACCATCGCGAACCGGCCGGACTCGCTGCGCAGCAGGGCGGGCTGGAACGCGAGCGAGGTGTGCTGGAGGGTGCGGACGACGGTGTCGTGCAGGAAGTCCCAGTCGTCTATGCGGCTCTCGAAGAAGGACTTGCTGCCGCGCCAGCCGCCGACCAGGTGGAAGAGGCCGTCGACGTGGCCGTGCTCGGCCTCCAGGTGGTCGGCCCAGTCGTGGACCTCCTGCGGGTCGAGCAGGTCGATGATCTGACCGGTGATCTTGGCGCCGCCGACGGCGGTACGGACCGAGTCGACCGCGGTGTCCAGCCGCCGCTGGTCGATGTCGGCGCCGATGACGGTCGCGCCCTCGGCCGCGAGGCGGCGCATGGTGGCCTGGCCGGCCGGGCCGCTGGCTCCGGCGACCGCGATGACCTTGCCTTCGAGACGGGGGGTGTTCACGCGGCGACTCCCTCAATGCCGGCGCCGGTGATGCCGGTGGTGGCGGCGATGACGCCGCTGAGCTTCTTGGACAGGGCCTCGTAGAACATGCTGAGCGGGAACTCGTCCGGGTGGACGGCGTCGCACAGCGCCTTGTTCAGGGCCTTGCCGTCGACGGTGTCGAGCGGCAGCGCCTCGGGGCCCTTGGCCCAGGTGGAGGCCGGGTGCGGGGTGAGGTACTTGGAGACCAGCTGGTAGGCGGCGATCCAGTGCGCGGTCTTGGGCCGGTCGATGCCGTCGCGGTAGAGGGTCTCGATCTCCGCGCAGAGCTGGTTGGTGACGTCGGCGACGCGGTCCCAGTCGATGCTGAGGCGGTTGTCGCGCCAGCGCAGCGCGTCGTGCTTGTGCAGGTACGCGAAGAGCAGCTGGCCGCCCATGCCGTCGTAGTTGCGGACGCGGTCGCCGCTGACCGGGAAGCGGAACATCCGGTCGAAGAGGATCGCGTACTGGACGTCGCGGCCCTGGGCGTAGCCCTCGGCCTGCAGCTTGACGGCCTCCTTGAAGGCGGTCAGGTCACAGCGGAGCTCCTCCAGGCCGTACATCCAGAACGGGCTGCGCTGCTTGATCATGAAGGGGTCGAACGGCAGGTCGCCGTGGCTGTGGGTGCGGTCGTGCACGAGGTCCCACAGGACGAAGGTCTGCTGGGCGCGGTCCTGGTCCTCCAGCAGGCCGGCGGCGTCGGCGGGGATCTCCAGGCCGAGCAGGTCGACGGCGCTGGTGGTGACGGCGCGGAAGCGGGCGGCCTCGCGGTCGCAGAAGATGCCGCCCCAGGTGAAGCGCTCGGGGGCCTGGCGGACCGCGACGGTCTCCGGGAAGAGCACCGCGGAGTTGGTGTCGTAGCCGGCCGTGAAGTCGGTGAAGGTGATCGGCACGAACATCGGGTTGTCGAAGCGCTCGCGCTCCAGCTCGGCCAGCCAGTCCGGCCAGACGACCTTCAGCAGGACGGCCTCGAGGTTGCGGTTCGGGTTGCCGTTCTGGGTGTACATCGGGAAGACCACGAGGTGGTCGAGGCCGTCGACGCGCTGCTCGGCGGGCTGGAAGGCGAGCAGCGAGTCGAGGAAGTCGGGCTCGCGGTAGCCGGTGTCGGCCCACTTGACGAGGTCGGCCCGCACGGCGGTGAGGTACGCGGCGTCGTGCGGGAACAGCGGGGCGAGCTCGGCCACGGAGGCGAGGACGGTCTCGATCAGCGGGTCGACGGTGTGCCGCTGGACGGCGGCCAGGTCGATCGAGCCGTCCTTGGACTGCAGCGGTCGAAGGGTCTCGACAGCGTCCTTGAGGCGCAGCCAGGCGGCGTGGCCGGCCGGGCCGGCGGCGGTGGCGTCGCCCGCTACCGCGAGCTTCGGCGAAAGATTCTGCATTGGAGACTCACTTCGACAGGAGTATTTCGACATGACCACCATAGATACGAAAGGTTCTCCTGTTCAAGGGGGGGCGGGGGTGGTCCTGGAGACGGAGGAGGTTGTCCGCGATGCGGACGGCCGCCTGGACGTCCTGGACAGCGGTGCGGGCGGGGTGCGAGTCTCCGGGCATGCTCCCGGCGGTGAACTCGATGGCGGTCTGCCACCTCGGCCCCCTCCCGGTGCGCTCCTGTCGTCCGGCCGCCCGCTGTCGCTGCCGTTCCTGACCTTCCCGGGGCGCCCCGGAGGCACGGTCGTACGCCGACCATGCCTCGCGCCCCGCAGCGCCGCCACCGGTGACCGTCCGGTGTCCGCCGGGCGCGTGGTGGGCACGATCGTCCCCGGAATCCCCGCCGGGTCCTCGCACACCCCACCGGCCCCGGCGCCCGTCTCTGCGACCGCTCCCTCTTCCGAGCTCTGGAGTCCTGCCATGACGTCCCTTCCCGTCCCCTCGGCCGCCCGTCCGGCGGTCCTGGCCGCGCTGCTGCTGGCCGCCACCGCGCTCGCCGGCTGCGCGCCGCAGTCCACCGCGGACTCCGCGGCCGCCGGTACCGGTGCCGCGGCCGGGCCCTGCGCCAAGGGGGCGCTGGCGACCCTGAAGTCGGGCACGCTGACCGTCGGGACGGACAAGCCCGCGTACGAGCCGTGGTTCTCCGGTGACGACCCCGCCAACGGCAAGGGGTACGAGGCCGCGGTGGCCTACGCGGTGGCGGAGCGGCTCGGGTACCCGAAGGAGAGGGTGAGCTGGGTGGTGAGCCCGTTCAACAAGGCGTTCGCGCCCGGGGCCAAGGATTTCGACTTCGACGTCAACCAGGTGTCGGTGAGCGAGGAGCGCCGGCAGGCGGTGGACTTCTCCCCCGGCTACTACCGGGTGCGGCAGACGGTGGTGGCGCTCAAGGGCTCGAAGTTCGCCTCCGCGAAGAGCCTGGCGGACCTCAAGGGCGCCAAGCTCGGCGCGCAGGTCGGCACCACCAGCCTGGCCGCCG
Organism: Kitasatospora sp. NBC_00374; assembly: GCF_041434935.1. Classification (NCBI taxonomy): domain Bacteria; kingdom Bacillati; phylum Actinomycetota; class Actinomycetes; order Kitasatosporales; family Streptomycetaceae; genus Kitasatospora; species Kitasatospora sp. NBC_00374. The sequence continues at coordinate 2,008,112 of NZ_CP107964.1, forward strand.
TCACGGACCAGATCAGGCCGTCCGTCCAGCCGGCCGTCTTCGACAGCAACGACCTGGCGAAGAGCGCGCTGAAGAACGGTCAGATCGACGCCCTGGTCCTGGATCTGCCGACCGCCTTCTTCGTCACCGGGGCCGAGGTGACGGACGCCCAGGTGGTCGGGCAGCTGGAGGGCACCGGCGCCGCCCCGGAGGAGTTCGGCCTGGTGCTGGACAAGGGCAGTGCGCTGACCGGCTGCGTCGGGCAGGCCGTCGAGGGGCTGCGCGCCGACGGCACGCTCGCGGCCCTGGAGAAGCAGTGGCTGTCGGACGCGGTCTCCGCGCCGGTGCTCAGGTGAGCGGCCCGGCCACGGCGGCGCGGCGGGCGGCGGACGGCTACCGGCCGTCGGAGCGCCGGCTGGCGCGGGAGGCGTACCGTCGGCGGCGCTCGCGCCGGGCCGTGCTGGTGGCCTGCGCGAGCACCGCCGTCACCGCGCTGGTGATCGGGCTGGTGGTGGTCGCCTCGCCGGGGTGGCAGCGCACCCGGGAGACCTTCCTCGATCCGCGGCGGGCCCGCGAGGCGCTGCCCAAGGTGCTGGAGGGCCTGTGGGTCAATCTGGAGCTGACGGTGGTCTGCGGGGCGCTGATCCTGGTGTTCGGGCTGCTGCTGGCGATCCTGCGCACGCTGCGCGGGCCGGTGCTGCTGCCGGTGCGGCTGCTGGCCACCGCGTACGTGGACTTCTTCCTCGGCCTGCCGCTGATCATCTGCCTGCTGATCCTGATCACGGGCGTGCCGGCGCTGCGGCTCACCGGTGTCACCGCCGATCCGCTGCTGCTGGGCGGGGCGGCGCTGGTGCTGACGTACTCGGCGTACGTCTCGGAGGTGTTCCGGGCGGGCATCCAGGCCGTGCACCCGAGCCAGCGGGCGGCGGCGCGCTCGCTGGGGCTGAGCAACGCCCAGGCGATGCGGTACGTGGTGCTGCCGCAGGCGGTACGACGGGTGGTGCCGCCGCTGCTGAACCAGCTGGTGTCGTTGCAGAAGGACAGCGGGCTGGTCTCGATCGGCGGGGTGATCGACGCGGTCTACGCCGCCAAGATCATCACCGGGCGGACCTTCAACTACACCCCGTACCTGGTCGCGGCGCTGGTCTTCGTCGCCCTGACCGTCCCGCTGACCAGGTTCACCGACTGGGTGAGCGCCCGGACGGCCCGCCGTGAACACCAAGGAGGTGCGGTGTGAGCACGACCGCGACACCGGTGCTGGAGCTGGAGTCGGTACGCAAGGCCTTCGGCGGGCAGCCCGTGCTGCGCGACGTCGACCTGACCGTACCGGCGCACTCCGTGACCGCGCTGATCGGCGCCTCCGGCTCGGGCAAGTCGACGCTGATCCGCTGCGTCAACCTGCTGGAGGAGATCGACGACGGCGCGGTCTTCCTGGACGGCGAGGAGATCACCGACCCGCGGGCCGACCAGGACGCGGTACGGCGCCGGATCGGCGTGGTCTTCCAGTCCTACAACCTGTTCCCGCACCTGACCGTGCTGCAGAACATCACCCTCGCCCCGCGCCGGGTGCACCGGGTCGGACGGGCCGAGGCCGAGGCGAAGGCGCTCGAACTGCTCGCCCGGCTCGGTCTGGCGGACCGGGCCGGCGCGTACCCGGACCGGCTCTCCGGCGGGCAGCAGCAGCGGGTCGCGATCGTCCGGGCGCTGGCCACCGAGCCCCGGCTGCTGCTCCTGGACGAGATCACCGCGGCGCTCGACCCCGAACTGGTCGGTGAGGTGCTCGGGGTGGTCCGTGACCTCAAGGAGCAGGGCATGACGATGGTGATCTCCACCCACGAGATGGACTTCGCCCGCGAGGTGGCCGACCAGGTCTGCTTCCTGGACGCCGGGGTGGTGCTCGAACAGGGGCCGCCGGAGCAGGTGCTCGGAGATCCCCGGGAGGAGCGCACCCGCCGCTTCCTCCGGCGGACCACCGGCGCGGGACGGTTCGCGGCGCCCGCCGGGGAACAGGGGCCGCAGGGCTCCGCGGCCTTCCTCTAGAGTGCTTCCGTCCCCCGACACGCGCTGGTGGCCCCGGCCCGGCGGCTCCTGCCGACCTTCCCCGCGGGCCCGACCGAGGAGCAACCGTGACCGACCTGGCGTCCACCGCCGTGCAGCAGGAGATCGCCCGGGATCTGCAGGTGAGCCCGTCCTTCGAGGTGCACCACGAGATCGAACGCCGGGTGGCCTTCCTCACCGACCGGCTGCTCTCCACGGGCCTGCGCGCGTTGGTGCTGGGGATCAGCGGCGGCGTCGACTCCACGACCGCGGGCCGGCTGTGCCAGCTCGCGGTCGAGCGGGTCCGGGCCGACGGACGGGAGGCGACGTTCTTCGCGATGCGGCTGCCGTACGGCACCCAGGCCGACGAGAAGGACGCCCAGCTGGCGCTGGAGTTCATCCGGCCCGACCGGATCCTGACCGTCGATGTGAAGCCCGCCTGCGACGCCGCGCTGGAGGCGGTGCTGGCCGGCGGCACGGTCTTCCGCGACCCGCACCACCAGGACTTCGTGCACGGCAACATCAAGGCCCGGCAGCGCATGGTCGCGCAGTACGCGGTGGCGGGCGCCCACGACGGCCTGGTGGTGGGCACCGACCACGCCGCCGAGGCGGTCTCCGGGTTCTTCACCAAGTTCGGCGACGGCGCGGCCGACGTCGTCCCGCTCACCGGCCTCACCAAGCGGCGGGTCCGGGCCGTGTCGCAGGCCCTGGGTGCGCCGGCCGAGCTGATCTGGAAGACCCCGACCGCCGACCTGGAGACCCTGGACCCGGGCAAGCCGGACGAGGAGGCCCTCGGCGTCACCTACGACGACATCGACGACTTCCTGGAGGGCGAGCCGGTCGACGGGGCCGCCTTCGAGGCCGTCGTCCGCCGCTACCGGCTCACCGAGCACAAGCGGCAGCTGCCGATCGCCCCCTGAGCCGGCGGCCCGGAGCTCCCGGAGCGGACGCGCCCCGGCGGACGGGGTGAACGTCACTCGGCGGACGGGGTGGACGGGGTGGACGGGGTGGACGCCACTCGGCGTCAGCCGCCGGCGCCGACCCGGACGACCTCGGCCAGCACCATCAGCCCGCCCAGCGACGCCCACCAGGCGCCGATCCGCCGGAGCGTGCCCGGGGTCGCGGAGCCGAGCGGACGCCAGGAGCGCGCGCCGAGCCGGAAGCACTTCTCGGCCACCCCGCCGGTGTTCAGCGCCAGCGCCAGACCCGAGACCACCATCACCGCGATGGTGATCCACAGAACCCAGCTGTCGTCACCCGCTGCTCCCATCCGGATCCCCCCTGTCGTCGCGTCTCCCGCCACCCTCGCACAGCGGGCGGCCGTTTCGGGGTGCAAGCCCCAGTGCGCCCCTCACGCGCCCTGCCTGCGGATGCCGGGCCTCCGCGACCGTGGACCCTGAACCCGTCTGCACGTCGGTCGAGGGGGCGTCCATGCACGGTCCGGCCCTGGTCACCTGGCTGGTCGCCGCCCTGGCCGTGGGCGCCGCGGCCCTCTGCCTGGTACGGCTGCGCGGCCCCGGCTGCGTCGGAGCGGCGGGCCACCGGCCGGACCGGGAGTCGGACACCGCCGAGGCCCTGATGGCCCTCGGCATGGCGGGGATGACCCTGCTGCCCGGCCCGCTCTGGGGCTGGCTGTTCACCGTGCCGGCCGGCGCGCTGCTGCTGGGCGCGCTCGGACCGGTGCTGGCGCGTACCGCGCCGGGGCCCGCACCGAGGTCCGTGCCGGGGCCGGGCGCGCACCGGCTGCACCACGGCATCGGGGCGCTCGCCATGGTGTACATGGCGCTCGCGATGGGGAGCCCGCCGGCCCACGCGCACCACACCTCGGCCCCCGGGCTGCCGGCCGTGACCGGGGTCCTGCTGGTCTACTTCGGCGGCTACGCGCTGTGGAGCGGCAGCCGTCTGCTCTCCGCGCCGGCCGGCCCGCGGCCCGCCCCCGCCGACGGCGGACTCGGACGGGCCTGCCGGGTGGCCATGGGGATCGGGATGTTCGCCATGCTGCTGACGATGTGACAGCCCCCGCTCCGGGTCGGCCCGGCCGGACTCGCGCGCGGACGGTGACGTCCTACCGTTGGGCGACGACCTCGAACACTCGCCCGACAGGAGCGCACGACCGATGGTGCATCTGGAGCTGGACCAAGTCTTCACCGACCCGAAGCTCGGTCTGGGGGCGACCGCCCTGCTCTTCGGGGGCGAGGTCGCCGCGGGCGACCGCCTCTGGCTCTCCGGCCCGGGCGTCCGCCGACAGGTGACGGTCGCCTCCTTCGCGCTGATGCGGGCGTGCTTCGGGCCGCCGGCCGGCGGCGGGACCGGCGTCATCCTGGGACTGGCCGACGTGACCGAGGACGAGGTCCGGTCCGGCATGCTGCTGCTGTCCGAGGAACCGACCGGCTGACCCGGGCCGGCCGCCGCCGGGCCTCCGGCACGTGGTCCCGGCACGTGGTCCCGACACGTGGTCTTGGTCACTGCTGTCGGCAAGAAGCACCAAGAGGCGTGGCGGGCGCATAGGTTGGGGCTGCGCACTGCCGCGCGCCCGTTCTCCCCGGGGGGAGCCACTGCCATGACGGCCCTGCTCAGCCTGCTGCTCCTCGGACTGCTGCTTGCCACCGTGGTCCCCGGCCGACTGGCCAGGGCCCGCTGGCCCGAGCGCGAACCGGTGCTGGCCCTGTGCGTGTGGCAGTGCCTGGTGGCCGCGGTGCTGCTGTGCTGCGTACTCGGTCTGCTGCTCGCCTGCGCCGCCGCCCTGCCCGAGCTGCGCGCCCTGGTGTTCGCGGGTGCGCCGCACGGCGTCGAGGAGGCCTACGGCCTGGCGGGCGCGGCGGGCTGGGGCCGGCTCTGGGCCGCGCTGCTGGCGGCGGGCGGCCTGTGGACCGCGGTGTCGCTGGCACGGGAGATCCGGTCCGCGCGGACGCTGCGAGGCCGTCAGCACTCCCGGCTCAGCCGGTCCGCACCCGAGCTGCCGGCCGGGCTCGGCGCGGCCGAGCGGGCCAGGGAACGGCTGGTGGTCCTGGAGGACGTCCGGCCGGAAGCCTGGTCCCTGCCCGGCCCGGCGGCCCGGCTGGTGGTCACCACCGGGGCGCTGCAGCAGCTGACCGGGCAGGAGCTGGCGGCGGTCCTCAGCCATGAGCGCGGCCACGTCCGGGCCAGGCACCACTGGCTGTCCCAGTGCGCGCAGGCACTGGCCGACGGTTTCCCGGGCGTCTGGGTCTTCAGCGCCTTCCGCGACCAGGTCGGCGAGCTGGTCGAACTGGCCGCCGACGACCGGGCGGCCCGCCGGCACGGCCGGCTGACCACGGCACTCGCCCTGGTCGAGCTCAACTCCGGCCGCGGGGTTTTCGGTTCGTGCACACCCCAGCAGCTCGCGCAGTCCCCGCGCCGGGTGGACCGGCTGCTGGCGGGCGAGCCGCGGCTGCGGCCCGGCCACCGGCTGCGGCTGACCCTGGCGGCGCTCGCCGCGCCAGCCGCGGCCGTCCTGCTCGCCGCCTGGCCGGGGCTGTCCGCGCTGCTCTAGCCACACCCGCCGACCGGGCCGTGGACGGTGGAGCCCGTCAGCAGCCGCGGGCGTCCTCGTCCGTCAGGGTGCGGGCCAGGATCTCGCGGTGCAGCGGTCGGGCCTGCTGGTAGCGGTCGCGGCCGGCCTCGGTGAGGACGACGTAGATGCCCCGCCGGTCGGCCTGGCACATCGCCCGCTCGACCAGCCCGGCCTTCTCCAGTCTGCCGATCAGGCGGGACAGCGCGCTCTGGCTGAGGTGCACCGTGCAGGCGAGGTCCTGCACCCGCAGCGCGGCCTCGCGGGGCCGGCGCTCGTCCTCCCAGAGGCGTTCCAGCACCTCGAACTCGCTCATGCCGAGGTCGTGCCGCTCCCCCAGCTCCCGGTCGAGCGCGCAGGAGGCGGCCGCGTGGCGCGCCAGCAGCGCTCGCCACTCGGCGACCAGGGCCGTGTCGGGGGCGGTGTCGAGTTCAGTCACCCGGCCAGACTAGCACATGCACAGGAACTTATTGCACCCACATTAAATGCACTTGCAGTCAATGCACATGCATGTAGTCTCCTGTCATGACCTCAGCCCATCCCGCCTCCGTCGGCGGCCAGTCGGACACCCGGTGGAGCCCGCGCCTCTGGGGCACCCTGGTCGTCCTGTGCGCCGCGATGTTCCTCGATGCCCTCGACGTCTCCATGGTCGGCGTCGCCCTGCCCTCCATCGGCGCGGACCTGCACCTCTCCACCTCCACCCTGCAGTGGGTGGTCAGCGGCTACGTGCTCGGCTACGGCGGCCTGTTGCTGCTCGGCGGACGCGCGGCCGACCTGCTCGGACGCCGGCGGGTCTTCCTGGTCGCACTCGCCGTGTTCGCCGGCGCCTCCCTGCTCGGCGGCCTGGTGGACGACGGCGGACTGCTGATCGGCGCCCGCTTCCTCAAGGGGGTCAGCGCCGCCTTCACCGCGCCGGCCGGCCTGTCCATCATCACCACCACCTTCGCCGAGGGCCCGGCCCGCAACCGCGCGCTCAGCATCTACACCACCTGCGGCGCCAGCGGCTTCTCGCTCGGCCTGGTGCTCAGCGGCCTGCTCACCTCGGCCGGCTGGCGCTGGACGTTCCTGATGCCCGTCCCGGTCGCCCTGCTGGCGCTGGTCTTCGCGATCCGCCTGCTCCCCCGTCAGGCCGCGCCCGAGCGTGGCAGGGCCGGGTACGACGTGGCCGGCGCGATCACCGGTACCGGCGCCCTGCTGCTGCTGGTCTTCACCCTGACCGAGGCCCAGAGCGCGGGCTGGGCGAGCCTGCGGACCCTCGGCTCGCTGGTCGTGGTGGCCGTCCTCGCCACCGCCTTCCTGCTGATCGAGTCGCGCACCGCCCACCCGCTGGTCCGGCTCGGCATCTTCCGCAACGGCGGGGTGGCCCGGGCCAACCTGACCGCCTTCACCATCTTCGGCTCGTACGCGGGCTTCCAGTTCATCACCACGCTCTACCTGCAGCGGCTGCTCGGCTGGTCCGCGCTGGAGATGGCCTTCGGCCTGCTCCCGGCCGGCGCGCTGGTGGCGCTGTCCGCGACCAGGATGGGCGCGATCATCGACCGCTTCGGCACCGGACGGCTGCTGCCCATCGGCGTCCTGGCGCTGACCGCCGGCTACGCGTACTTCCTGCAGCTGGGCGAGGACAGCAGCTTCGTCGCCCTGGTGCTGCCGAGCATGGTGCTGCTGGGCATCGGCTTCGCGCTCGCCTTCCCCTCCGTCAACATCAACGCCACCAGCGGGGTCGCGGACGAGGAGCAGGGCCTGGCCTCCGGTCTGGTGAACACGGCCTTCCAGGTCGGCAGCGCGATCGTGCTGGCCGTCACCACCGCCGTGATCACCGCGGGCAGCGGCGGCGGCGAGAGCCCGCAGGCCCAGCTGGACGGCTACCGGCCGGCGCTGCTGCTGGTCACCGGGATCGCGGCGCTCGGGCTGCTGGTCACCCTGGTCGGCGCGGCGCTGGAGCGGCGGGCCAAGGCGCCGGCCCCGGTACCCGACTACCGCTACGAGCCGCTCACCGACCACCGGGCCGGGGCCGGGCGCGAGCAGGCGGCCGAGGGGCAGGTGCTGTCCGAGCGCTGAGTCCGCGGGATCCGCTCATCCGGGTGCCGGCTCCACCAAACCCCCGTGTTGGTGGAGCCGGCACCTCGGCGTACCGCCGTGGGGCGATGTCCGGAAGTACCCGGATCCCACCTGTGGCGGGTGACCCGGCCAGTATATTGGCCGGGAGCCAATGAACGTACGGAGCAGACACGATGGCACCTCGCGGGGAATCGGTCAATGAGGAGATGCGCCGACGCTCCCGCCGCCGCATCCTCCGGGCCACGATCGAGCTGGTCGACCAGCGGGGATACGCCCGCACCACGCTGGGCGACATAGCGGAACGGGCCGGGCTGGCCCGCGGGCTGGTGTCCTACTACTTCGACGGCAAACGGCTGCTGATGCAGGCCGCCACCCACCGGCTGATGCACCTGGAGCTGGCCGCCGCCCTCGCCGAACTGCCGCCCGGGGCCTGCCCCGACGCCCGGCTGGCCCGGGCGATCGACGCGGTGGTCCAGGTGGCGATCGACCACCCGCTGGTGATGCGCTCCCACCTCGCACTGATCCTGGAGCCCGATGCCGGCTCCTTCGTGCAGGACCCGGAGCAGCAGCAACTCGGCGGGATCCTGCGCGAGTTGCTGAGCGACTGGGGAGCGGCCGATCCGGTGGCCGAGCACGCGGTGCTGCGCAGCGCGCTGATGGGCGCCTGCATCGGGGTGCTGCTGCCGGGGGCGTCGACGCCGCTGGCGCCGATCCGGGCCGACCTGTTCGCCCGCTACGGCCTGGCCTGGGAGCTGGGCGTGCCGCCGCAGCCCCTGGCGCCGGTCAGGCTGCAGCCGTCGGTGCGGGGCTGACCGGCCCCCGCACCGGCCCGGGAGGGCTGCCTAGCGGTCCTTGAGGATGGTGGCGAGCAGGTCGACGGTCTGGCCCGGGGTCAGGCTGTCCACGCAGAGCCGCTCCATGACCTGGATGTAGGCGTCGACGTCGTCCCGCTTGTCGAGGTAGAGCGCACTGGTGAGCTGCTCCAGGTACACCACGTCCGCCAGGTCCTGCTCGGGGAAGCGGAGGATGGAGAACGCGCCGCTCTCGCCGGCGTGCGCGCCGAACCGGAACGGCATCACCTGCACCACCACGTTGGCGTGCTCGGACATGTCGATCAGGTGCTGGACCTGGGCGCGCATGACCTTGGGCCCGCCGACCGGGCGGCGCAGCGCCGCCTCGTCGATGACGGCCCACAGCTTGGGGCCCTGCGGGTCCATCAGCAGGCTCTGGCGGCGCATCCGCAGGCTGACCCGGCGCTCGATCTCCTCCTCGGCGAGCGCGGGGCGGCTCTGGCCGAAGATCGCGCGGGCGTACTCCTCGCACTGGAGCAGGCCGGGGATGAACTGCACCTCGTAGGTGCGGATCAGGGCGGCCGCCTCCTCCAGACCGATGTAGGTCTGGAACCAGTTGGGCAGCACGTCGGTGAAACTGTGCCACCAGCCGGACTTGTTGGCCTCGCGGACCAGGCCGAGCAGGGCCTCGCGCTCGGTGCCGTCGTGCACGCCGTAGAGGCTGAGCAGGTCGGCGACGTCACGCTCCTTGAAGCTGACCCGGCCGAGCTCCATTCGGCTGATCTTGGACTCGGAGGCGCGGATGGCGTAGCCGGCGTCCTCGCGGGTGATGGCGCGTCCTTCGCGCAGGCGGCGTAGTTGGGAGCCGAGGAGGATTCGGCGCACCATCGAGCCACCACCGGGCTGAACTGTGGTCATGCGGTCGAAACCTCCACCTCGGGCAAACAGCGCACAGTCTGCCATCAGTTGAGCGCTCTCGGTGCCTGTACTGGTGCAACGATCTACCAGTTCTGCATCACATCCACCATCTTGCACGTGCATCCGGCGCTTGCATATGCCAATACCCCGACTGCACGTGAATCGACTCTTGCATCTGCAGTGAGCGCAGAGGACCATGGTGCACGTGCACCTGCACACCCCTGGCAATCCCGCGGGCTCCGCCTCGACCACATGCGCGATCCGCACGCCGGACCCGGCAGCGCCGTTCGCGCAGCCGGATTCGCGTGCGCGCGAGTGGTCGTCGGGCGCAGCGGCCGCGCGGCCGAGCGAGTCGGAGGTGACCGGCATGACCCCGGCGGGTCCAGCCGTGTCGGCCCCCTTATGGGAGGAGCTCTTCATGAGCACCGGAACGGCGCTGGCGACCGACCCCCACGTGGTCAGCTGTACCCTCGCTCCTCGCCTCGAAGCCGTGAGAACCGCACGCGAGTTCGCGAGATCGACGCTGCAGGGCTGGGGCCTCGGAGAGCTCTTCGACGACGTCTCCCTGGTCGCCTCCGAGCTGGTGACCAACGCGCTCCGGCACGCCCTGGGCGCGGCCGAGCCGGCGCGGCTGCCGATGCAGCCCGGGCCCAGGCAGGCCGCGGACGCGGCGCTGCCGATCCGAATAAGCCTGGTTCACCGCTCGCCGCAGGTGGTCTGCGCGGTGAGCGATCCGAGCAGCACCGGGCCGGTGGCCCGGGAGGCCGACTTCGTCGCGGAGTCCGGCCGCGGGCTGCACCTGGTGGACTCGTTCAGCCGCTCCTGGGGCTGGCACCCGCTGGCCGGCGCGGGGAAGGTGGTCTGGGCCCTGTTCGAGGCGGCGCCCGAGGGCCCCGCCGCCGGACGGCACCGCCGGTCGGCCTGACCCGCCCTCACCCGTCCCGGACCGCCCCTCCGTCCGGGACGCCCGGCCATGCCGCCGGGACCGCGCCGCCGAACGGCGCCACGACAGGCCGCGTCAAGGGCCGGTCAACACGCTCGGAACTCCCGAGAAAACACCAAGGCCGCCGTGGCGACTGCCCACGACGGCCCAGCCCGCCCCTGCTGCTCTGTGTGCTGCGCCCGTCGGCCGGGGCGTCAGTTCGCTCCCGCGCCGAGGTGGTCGAACTCCCCGTCCTTCACGCCGAGCAGCAGCGCCGCGATTTCGGCCCGGGTGTAGATCAGGGCCGGACCGTCCGGAAAACGCGAGTTCCGCATCGCGACGTCTCCGCCGGGCAGCGCCGCGAACTCCACACAGTTCCCCTGGGAGTTACTGTGCCGACTCTTCTGCCAGACCACCCCGTCGAGGTCCGCAGCAGCCATGCCGTTGAAAGCCTCACGCATTGAAATCTCCCCGATCGAGCGGCGATCTCCTCACCTGACGTGATGATAGCCCGGCTGCACGTGCATCAGCACGGGATGGCGCCCGTGCCGATGCACGCCATTACCGAAGTCGTGAATCCCTCACACCGCACCGGCCGACCGCACATTCAGGGGCATAGTGGAACGAAGCACAGCAGCCCCGATAACCGTCCGTACACCGCGAAAAGCGCGGCGTCGATCTTCGAGCCGGGTCGGCGCCCTCACGGGCAGTCACCTCGGGCCGCTGTGAGCCGCGTCACGGTGGAATCGCCGGAGCGTCAGGAGCCCGGCACGGGAAGGCGGATGATTTGACCGAAAATGCCCCGTTTGACCTGGGAGCTTTCACCCAGTCCTGGGATCCGACTGCAGCCAAGTCGGGCGAATGTCCTACGATCTCCGCCATGAGCACCGCAGCGATCCCGGGCGCGCCACTGCCCGTCCGTACGCCAGGCTCCCGTGCGCGGGGGCGCCACCGCCGTCCTGAGCGCCCCGAGGTCCCGGCCGGTTCGCCGGCCCTCGTGCTCGCGGTGCCCGCCGATGCCGGTCCGGAGTCCCGTCCCGTGGTGGACGAGCTGCTGTCGATCGTGCGCAGCGAGCAGCCCGGCATCGAGGCCGCAGCCGCCTATCTGACTGTCAGCGAGAGCGCCCAGGACGCCGTTACGGTCGCCGAGCTGCTCGCGCAGGCCACCAACGCCGGGTACCCGGCGCCGGTCGTCGTCCCGCTGCTGACCGGCCCGCACGGCCGGCTGGCCGAGCTGGCCGAGGTCGCCGCCGCCGCCGGCTCCCCGGTCACCGACGCGCTCGGCCCGCACCCGCTGCTGGCCGAGGCCGTCCACGTACGGCTCTCCGAGGCCGGTCTGGCCCGCGCCGACCGGGCCCGGCTGTTCGCGATCACCACCGCCGCGGACGGCATCGTGCTGACCGTCGTCGGCGGCGAGGAGGCCGCCACGGCCGCCGGGATCACCGGCGTGCTGCTGGCCGCCCGGCTCGCCGTGCCCGTGGTGGCCGCCGCGCTGGACGTCCCGGGTTCGGTGGTCGCGGCCGTCGAGCACCTGCGGGCCACCGGTTCGCAGCGTCCCGCCCTCGCGCCGCTGGTGATCGGCCCCGAGGCCGACCCGGAGCTGCTGGCCACGGCCGCCGAGGAGACCGGCTGCCCGAGCGCCGCGCCGCTGGGTGCCTACCCGACCGTCGGTCAGCTGATCGCCGGTATCTACATGGCGGAGCTGCCGCCGGCTGCGCCCGTCGAGGAGCCGGTCGAGGAGCAGCCGGCCGGCTGACCCCGACCGGACGCGTCCGCACACGACATCGGCCTCGGCCCCCATCGTCGGGGGCCGAGGCCGGTTCTCGTGGTGCGCCGGACGTACCGCGGTCAGGCCGTGAGGCGGGACGTCGTGGCCGCCGTGTCGCTCAGCCTGAGCGACGGGGTGACCGGCTGGCGCGGGCCGTCCGGCACGCTGACCGGCGCGACCGAGGCGTTCCACTCGGCCGGAGCGGCCTTGCCGCCCCCGGACTTGCTCACCTCGACGGCCTGGCCGTCCCCGGCCTTGCGCAGCACGATCCGCTTGGGGGCGGGTGACTCCGGGTCCAGCCAGACCTCGTTGCCGCTGAAGGAGCAGTCCAGCACCTGGATGTCGTCCGGCTCGCCGTCGGTGGTCGCCCGGAAGGCCACGCCGGCCTTCCGGTAGCCGGTCAGGCGGCAGCGGCTGACCGTCACCGGCTGCCCGGCCAGCTGGTGCTTGGCGGTGGAGACGGCGTAGTCGGACTGTCCGGCGGCGTCGATCAGCAGGCCGTCGAAGACGGTCCCCTTGTCCCGGCCGAGCGCGTGTACGGCCACGCCGCCTGCCGCGTTGCCGTACAGGACGCTCGCGGTGTAGTCGAAGTCGTTCAGGTACGCGCCGTGCTCGATGCCCCAGCCGCCGTTGTGGTAGGCGACGAACTGGCTCACGGTGTGGTGGTGCTGGGCGTTGAGCCAGACGAAGATGCCGTTCTCCAGGTTGTTGTGGGCCAGGCACCGTTCGAAGGTCCACACCCCCTCGCTGGTCTCCGGCCACTCGTACCCGGAGGCGCCGGTGGCCCCCTGGACGCCGACGGCCACGCAGTCCGTGGCCTTGCTCCCGGTGCCCGCACCGAGGCTGAAGCCGGTCAGCCGGTAGCCGCGCGGGTTGGGCTCGAAGACCGTCCGGGAGGCGACGCAGGACTCGTAGCCGATGTCGTCGGACGGGCCCTGCGGGGTCCGGGTGTCCTGCGGCCCGTCCCACCAGTAGGCGTCCTCCCAGGTGTTGTGGCTGATGCAGCTGCGGAAGGTGACGCCGTGGCTCATGTGCGGGACGAAGGCGTGGTTGCCCGCGTCCCGGACCACCACCCCTTCCACCACGGTGCCCCGGCTGGCGTCGGCCAGCATGTGGAAGTGCAGCCCGTACCGGCCCAGCACCGGCTCGGTGACGGGCTTTCCGTTCCACTTCTCCCTGCCCTCGGCGCGCGGGCCCAGCCAGCGCAGCGCGGCGTGCCGGACGTCCGCGCGGCGGGAGCTGGTGAGGTGGATGTGGGCCCGGCCCTGCTCGGTGCCCTCGATCCGGACGTTGCGGGTCAGGTTGAGCACCTCGGCGCCGACCGTGACGCCGCCGCCGACCGCGACCCGGGGGTGGGCGTGCTTCAACGGGCCGTCAAGGAGCACCGTGCTGCCGTTGACCTGACGGACCGTGCACAGGTCGTACTGGTTGGAGAAGTCCTCGCCGTCGGGGGCCGCGGTCGGGGTGACGGCCAGTTCGTCGCCGGCCTTCCAGCCGGTCGGGGCGGAGGCGAGGGTGATGCCGGTGTCGCCGGCCTTGAGCGCTCCGGCGGCCCGCACCCAGGCCGTCCGGGCGGCGCCGTCCAGGCGAAGGTACCCGGCGCCGCCGACCCAGAGCCCGGTGTCGGAGTCGACGACGGTCATGCCGCCGCCCTTGAACCTGCGCTCGTCCACGTTCGGGAACCTCACCGTGTGCACGGCGGTGTCGGCGGGGGCCAGGACCAGGCTGCCGCGGACCTCGATGTTGCCGGCCGAGTCGAGGGTGAGGCTGTGCTCCTTGGCGAAGACCAGCGAGCCGGTGGGCTCGATCAGCAGGGAGCCCACCGACGCGTCCGCGTCGAGCAGCACCTGATCGGTGATCCGCACCGCCGACTTCGGCCCGGGGACGGCACCGCCCCAGCCGGCCGGGTCGGACCAGCGGCGGCCGCCCTCCGCCACGGTCGGCGGCGGTGGGGCGGGCTGCGCGGGCGTGGCGCTCGGTGCGGGTGTGGCGTCGTGCTGGTGGCCGCTCGGGGAGGCGGCGGCCTCGGTACGGCCCGGGCGCGGCCGACGGAAGCCGACCGGTGTCTGACGGACCAGCTCCTCACCGGTGACGGCCGCGACGATTCCGACGGCCCCCCAGATCAGCAGCGCGCGCCGGGCGATACGCCCCTTATGGTCCGGTTCGGCCCGGTGTGACCTGGGTCGTCCCGGCCTGGGCGTCGCGCCGTCGGCGCCGTTCACAGGCTCCGGCGGTCTGTGCTCGAACTCCATGATCGCTCAGCCCTCATTCAGGCCTCGATTCCGACTCTCCGACTGAAGCATAGGCAAGTCCCAATCCGTTAAAGGCTTTTGCGCGAAAGCGAGCGATTATGAACGGTCCGATCGAGGTTTATCGATCATGAAGGGACGATGCGAACGATGTGACGACGCTCACACATATTTGCGGTTTCAACTTATGTCTGCCTAATGTCCTCCCACGTTCGTGGTCACACGGACCCAGCCACCCGGGACGCCGAGTCCTGCCGCCGGGTGCGCTGGCACTGCAGAAACGCACCACGGGCAGGAGCGGGGGAACCAGGTAAGTCGCCCGGGAGCGGTATTTCGGTACCGGTCCGGGGCTTGGGGTGAAGCCGTGCTCAGCGCGGCCGGGCAACTCCAGCCCGAATCCGACAGCTCACCTCGTAGGCGTGGGAGAGGAACGCACCTTCATGCTGCCCATCAGCGCCTCCAAGCGTGCCCGCCGCATCATCGCCACCACCGGTGTCGTCGGCATCGGTCTCACCATCCCGTGCCTGACCGCCGGATCCGCCTCCGCCGCCTCGGTGGCCACCTGGGACAAGGTCGCCCAGTGCGAGTCGTCCGGCAACTGGAGCATCAACACCGGCAACGGGTTCTACGGTGGCCTCCAGTTCACCTCCAGCACCTGGGCCGCCTTCGGTGGCACCGCGTACGCCCCGCAGGCCAACCAGGCCACCAAGGACCAGCAGATCGCCGTCGCCGAGAAGGTGCTGGCCTCCCAGGGCCCCGGCGCCTGGCCGGTCTGCTCCGTCCAGGCCGGCCTGACCAAGGGTGGCGAGGCCCCGCAGATCGACACCGGCGCCGCGGCCACCACCACCCAGGCCGCCCCGAAGCCGGCTGCCGCGAAGCCGGCCGCGCCCCAGGCCGCCGCGCCGAAGGCCGGGAGCACCACGCCCGCCGAGGGCACCCACCAGTGGTCCGGCAAGAAGTGGAACGGCTCCAAGGAGCACGGCAGCCACGACTACACCGTGGTGGCCGGCGACTGGCTGTCCCACATCGCCGAGAAGAACCACGTCCAGGGCGGCTGGGAGAAGCTCTACGAGCTGAACAAGGCCACCCTGACGGCCGGCCCGCACGTCATCTACCCGGGTCAGCACCTCGACCTCGGTGACGGCGTCCAGACCGCCGCCCCGGCCGCCGCCGAGGCGCCCGCCGCTCCGGCCGCACCGGCCGCGAGCACCGCCGCCAAGCCCGCCGCCGCCACCCAGGCGACCGGCTCCAAGGCCGCGGCGATCAACTTCGCGCTGTCCAAGGTCGGCCAGGCCTACGTCTACGGCGGCAGCAGCGACGGTGGCTGGGACTGCTCCGGCCTCACCCAGGCGGCCTACCGCCAGGCCGGCGTCTCGCTGCCCCGCGTCGCCGCGGACCAGGCGGACACCTCCACCCGCGTCTCGCTGGACAGCCTCCAGCCCGGCGACCTGCTGTTCTGGTCCAACAACGGCAGCAACTCGGGCGTCTACCACGTCGCGCTGTACGTCGGCAACGGCACCTACGTCGAGGCCGCCAACCCGAGCGCCGGTGTGCGGACCGAGACCATCGCCAACTGGGCCCCGGACTTCGCCGGCCGGATCTGACACCTGATCGGCGGCCCCGTCCCCCGGAGACCCTGGTCGGCTCCGGGGGTCCGGGCCTATGCTGCGGCGAGCCCACCGACCCGGGAGAGCACGCCATGGCGAAGGTCACCATCACCCTCGACGCCGATCTGGCCATCGAGGTGATGCTGCAGTCCGGTACCAGGAGCCCGCAGGACGCGGTCGAGTTGGTCGTTCGGGACTACCTCGACCGCACCCGGCGCACCGAGGCGCGGACCGGCGACGCGGCCGACGGGCAGCGACTGAACCAGCCACGGCCGGTCGTCGAGGAGGGCTGAGCTCCCTCCACCCCCGAGAACGTGCGCAACAGCCCCGGAGAGACTCTCTCCGGGGCTGTTCGCACGGGCAGGGGGGCACAAGGGGCCGGGCTACCGCCCGTTGGCCACCGCTCCGGTGGAGCCGCGCATCACCAGCTCGGGCTGGAACATGTACTCGGCGCGCTGTCCGAGGTTCCCCCCGACCTCCTCCAGCAGGGCGTCCACGGCGGCCGTGGCCATCGCCTCGACCGGCTGGCGGATGGTGGTCAGCGGGGGCTCGGTGAAGGCGATCAGCGGCGAGTCGTCGAAGCCGACCACCGAGACGTCGTGCGGCACCGACAGGCCGCGCCGGCGCACCGCCCGGATCGCGCCCAGGGCCATCATGTCGCTGCCGCAGACGATCGCGGTGCAGCCCTTGTCCAGCAGGGCGCCCGCGGCCGCGTCACCGCCTTCCACGCTGAACAGGGTGGGCTGGATCAGCTCCTGGACCTGCTCGGCGGTGCGTCCCAGCAGTTCCTGGACGGCCGCGGTGAAGCCCTCGATCTTGCGCAGCACCGGGACGTACCGGCGCTGGCCGACCGCCAGGCCGATCCGCTCGTGGCCGAGCTCGACCAGGTGCTGGACGGCCATCCACATCGCGGTGCGGTCGTCCGGCGAGATGAACGGCGCGGAGATCTTCTCGCTGTAGCCGTTGATCAGCACGAACGGGACCTGGCGCCCGGTCAGCCTGGCGTACCGGTCGTGGTCGGCCGTGGTGTCGGCGTGCAGGCCGGAGACGAACACGATGCCCGCCACCCCCCGCTCGACCAGCATCTCGACCAGTTCGTCCTCGGTGGACCCGCCCGGCAACTGGGTGCAGAGCACCGGCGTGAAGCCGTGCCGGCTCAGCACCTGCTCGATCACCTGGGCCAGCGCGGGGAAGATCGGGTTGCTGAGCTCCGGGGTGATCAGTCCGATCAGGCCGGCGCTGCGGGTGCGCAGGCGGGTCGGCCGTTCGTAGCCGAGCACGTCGAGCGCGGCCAGCACGGTCTGTCGAGTGGCCGCCGAGACGCCCGGCTTGCCGTTGAGCACCCGGCTGACGGTCGCCTCGCTGACCCCTGCCTGTGCCGCAATGTCTGAGAGTCGCGCCGTAGTCACGATCCCAGAGCCTATTGCAACCACGTCAGACCGCCCACCAAATGGCGCAGTCCGTCGGCAGGACGCTCTCCCCGTCCACCACGGTCACCTCGGCCGAAGCCAGCAGGAGCCGGCCGGGCGCGGGCAGCCGGACCGGCTCGGCGGTGGCGTTGACGGTGCAGACGAAGGAGCCCTCGGCGCTGTCCCGGCGGAAGGCCAGCACGCCCTCGGGGGCGTCCAGCCAGGTGACCTCGGTGCCGGCGCCGAGCGCGGGGTGCTCCCGGCGGACGGCCAGCGCCGAGCGGTACAGCTCCAGGGTGGAGGTCGGGTCGCCGGTCTGGACCTCGACGCTCAGCTCGGCCCAGGACGCCGGCTGCGGCAGCCAGCTCGGGCCGCCGGCGGTCGGGCCGAAGCCGTACGGCGCCTCGGTCCCGGACCACGGGATCGGGACGCGGCAGCCGTCGCGGAAGCCGTCCTGGCCGGCCTGGCGGAAGAACGACGGGTCCTGGCGGACCTCGTCGGGCAGGTCGGTGACGTCGGGCAGGCCCAGCTCCTCACCCTGGTAGACGTAGGCCGAACCGGGCAGGGCGAGCATCAGCAGGGTGGCGGCGCGGGCGCGGCGCAGGCCGAGCTCACGGTCGCCGGCGGTACGGATCTGGGTGCCGCCGGGCGGGTTGGCGAAGCGGGTGGCGTGCCGGGTGACGTCGTGGTTGGAGAGCACCCAGGTCGCGGGCGCGTCCACCGGGCGCATCGCGTCCAACGACACGTCGATCACCTCGCGCAGCGCGGCGGCGTCCCAGTGGGTGCCCAGGTACTGGAAGTTGAAGGCCTGGTGCAGCTCGTCCGGGCGGACGTAGTTGGCGGTGCGCTGGACGGTCGGGGTCCAGGCCTCGGCGACGC
The DNA here is from genome assembly GCF_041434935.1 of Kitasatospora sp. NBC_00374. Taxonomy (NCBI): domain Bacteria; kingdom Bacillati; phylum Actinomycetota; class Actinomycetes; order Kitasatosporales; family Streptomycetaceae; genus Kitasatospora; species Kitasatospora sp. NBC_00374. The sequence continues at coordinate 2,026,258 of NZ_CP107964.1, forward strand.
CGATCCGCTGGCCGGGGTACTCGTCGAGGATCTTGCGCCAGCTGCGGTAGATCTCGTGCACGCCGTCCTGGTCGAAGAACGGCATCACGTCGCTGCCGAGCAGCTTGAGCTGGTCGTGCGAGCCGAGGTCGGGCAGGCCGGGGGCCTTGACCATGCCGTGCGCGACGTCGATCCGGAAGCCGTCCACGCCCATGTCCAGCCAGAACCGCAGGATCGAGCGGAACTCGTCGGCGACGGCCGGGCTGTCCCAGTTGAAGTCGGGCTGCTCGGGGGCGAACAGGTGCAGGTACCAGTCGCCGGGGGTGCCGTCCGGGTCGACGGTGCGGGTCCAGGCCGGACCGCCGAAGATGGACTCCCAGTCGTTGGGCGGCAGTTCGCCCTCGGCGCCCTTGCCCGGGCGGAAGTGGTAGCGCTCGCGCAGCGGGGAGGAGGGGCCCTCGCGCAGGGCGCGCTGGAACCACTCGTGCTGGTCGGAGGAGTGGTTGGGGACCAGGTCCACGATGATCCGCAGGCCCAGCCGGTGGGCGTCGCGGATCAGGCCGTCGGCGTCCAGCAGGGTGCCGAACATCGGGTCCACCGCGCGGTAGTCGGCCACGTCGTAGCCGGCGTCGGCCTGCGGCGAGGCGTAGAAGGGGGACAGCCAGACGGCGTCCACGCCGAGGTCGCGCAGGTACGGCAGGCGGCTGCGGATGCCCGGCAGGTCGCCCATGCCGTCGCCGTTGCCGTCGGCGAAACTGCGCGGATACACCTGGTAGATGACCGCGTCCCGCCACCAGCCTCTGGAGGCACCGGCGTTCGCAGCGATCGGAGCGGCGGCGGGCCGGGAGGTGTCGGCCAGGTTCTGGGTCATGGACTGTCATCCCTCACAGGACGTAGGTAGCGTCCCGGCCGTCCGTGCGGGCGGCCGGTACGCGGCAGCAGGCGTGATGTGGTGCGCGTGCCCGACGGTGGTCAGGACTTGGCGGCACCGGCGGTGAGGCCGGTGACCAGGTGGCGCTGGACGAGGTAGAAGACCAGGGCCGCGGGCAGTGCGATGAGCACGGCGGCGGCGGCCATCAGGTTCCACTGGTGGTCGTGCTCGCTGACGAAGGTCTGCAGACCGACGGCGAGGGTGTACTTGCCGGAGCTGAGCATGAACGTCGAGGCGAAGGCGACCTCGGCCCAGGCGGTGAGGAAGGAGTAGAAGGCCGCCACCGCCAGGCCCGGGCGGGCCAGCGGCATGATCAGCCGCCAGAAGGTGCCGAACGGCGAGAGCCCGTCGACCCGGCCCGCCTCGTCGATCTCCACCGGGATGGTGTCGAAGTAGCCCTTCAGCAGCCAGGCGCAGTACGGCACGGTGGTGCCCGAGTAGACCAGGATCAGGCCGAGGTAGCTGTCCAGCAGCTGGAGGCTGGCAAGGATCGTGTACATCGGGACGATCAGCACGGCGATCGGGAACATCTGGGTCAGCAGCAGGGTCCACATCAGCTGGCGGTGGCCCGGGAAGCGCATCCGGGAGACCGCGTAGCCGGTGCTCGCCGCGACCAGGACGCCGACCACGGTGGTGCCGCCGGCCACGATCACCGAGTTGCCGAACCAGCTGAAGAAGTCGGTGTCGCCCAGCACCTTGCTGTAGTTCGCCAGGCTGGCCTTGCCGAAGATGTCGCCGGGGTGCAGGTAGTCCATCTCGCCGGGCCCGAGCGAGACGAAGCCGATGTAGACCACCGGGAAGAGCGCGATCAGGCTGGCCAGGACCAGCGCGCCGTGCAGCAGCGCGGTGCCGAGCGGGCCGCGCTCGCCGCGGGGGCGGACCCGGGCCGGGCGGGCGGCGGCGGGGGCCGCGGCGGTGGGGCGTTCGGTGGTGACGGTCATCGGGGTACCTGCCTCGTGGTGGTCGCCGGCCTGCGGTGCGGTAGCGGTCGTCATCCGTTCGCCTGCTCGGTGCGGGCCAGCCAGCGGCGGTAGAAGCTGGTGAAGACGATCAGGATGGACAGCAGCAGGACGCCGTAGGTGGCGGACTGCGCGTAGTCGCGCGGCATCTGGCCGAAGCCCAGGCGGTAGGCCCAGGTGACCAGGATCTGGGCGTCCGGGGCGCCGGCGCCGAACAGCAGGAAGATGACCGCGAACTGGTTGAAGGTCCAGATCACACCGAGCAGGACGACGGTGCTGCTGACGTTGCGCAGGCCGGGCAGGGTCACGTACCGGAACTGCTGCCAGGCCGAGGCGCCGTCCATCTCGGCGGCCTCGTAGAGCTCGCCGGGGATCGACTGCAGACCGCCGAGCAGCGAGATCATCATGAACGGCACGCCGACCCAGGTGTTGACGATGATCGCGGCGGCCTTCTGGGCCAGCGGCTCGGAGAGCCAGGCGGGCTCCGGCAGGCCGAGGGTGCCGAGGATGCCGTTGATGGCGCCGCCGTCGGCGAGCATCAGACGCCAGGAGAAGACCGTGACGAAGGTCGGGACGGCCCAGGGCAGGATCAGCAGCATGCGGTAGACGCCGCGGCCGCGCAGCTTCTGGTTGAGCAGCAGGGCGAGGCCGAGGCCGATCGAGTAGTGCAGGCAGACGCAGATGGCCGTCCAGGCGACGGTCCACACGAAGTGCGACCAGAACCGCTCGTACGAGCCCGGTCCCCAGAGCACGTCGGCGTAGTTGTCGAAGCCCACGAACCGGAAGCTGTCCGGGATGTGGTTGACCCCGATCTGGCGGCCCACGTTCAGGCTGTTGGCGTCGGTGAGCGTGTAGTACACGCCCTGGACCAGCGGATAGCCGACCAGGACACCGAGCACGATCACGACCGGCGCGATCATCGCGTAGGCGTACCAGTACTTGCTGTACGAGATCCGGAGGCGCTGCACGAAGCCGGGGCGCGGCTCGCGCCCGCGGCTGCCCTTGCCGGTAGCGCCCTGCACGGCGACTGCCATTGTTGACACCTTTTCGAGAGGTCCGCCGCCTCGCTTCGGCGACTGCTGCTGTTCGTGCGGGAGGCCGCCCGGCCTGCGGTGTCGCAGGCCGGGCGGCCGGGGGGACTACTTGGTGAAGTCCGGCAGGAGCTTCGCGTAGTCGACGGCGGTGGAGTCCAGGCCGGCCTTGGTGTCCGACTGGCCCTGGACGATCTTGCCGAGGTTGGTGCCGACCGGGCCGAACAGCGAGCTGTACTCGGGCAGCTCGGGGCGCGGCTGGGCGGAGCTGAGGACCGCCTGGAAGCCGGCGATGCCCGCGTTGGCCTTGACCTCGGCGGTGTACGCGTCGGCGCGGGTCGGCAGGGTGGAGTTCTTCAGCGCGAGGAAGGTCTGGCTCTCGGCGGAGGTCAGGAAGCCCGCGAGCTTCTCGGCCGCGGCCTTGTGCGCGGCGTCGGAGCCGGCGTAGACCGAGACGTTGTGACCGCCGGTGGGGGCGCCCGCCTTGCCGGTGGAGCCGGCCGGGACGGGGGCGACGCCGAGGTTGGCCTTGTCGGCGAAGGCGCTGCCCTTGTAGACGTTGGTGATCTCCCAGGGACCCTGGATGACCATCGCGACCTTGCCGCTGTTGAAGGCGTCCATCATGTGGGCGTACGAGTCGGTGGTGACGTCCGCCTTGACAGTGCCAGGGGCGGTGAAGAGCGACTTGTAGGTCTCGATCGCCTTGACGGCCTCGGGCGAGTTGACGGTGATCTTCTTGCCCTTGGCGTCCACCATGTCGGTGCCCTCGCCGAACAGGAACGGCATCGCGTAGTAGCCGTCGCCGGCCCGCATGAAGAAGCCGTCCACGCCGGCCTTGTCCTTGAGCAGCGCGGCGTCGGCCTTCAGCTCGTCCCAGGTGGCGGGGGCCTTGGTGATGCCGGCCTTCTCGAACAGCGACTTGTTGTAGAGCAGACCGAGGGTGTCGGTGACCAGCGGGGCGCCGTAGGTCTTGCCGCCGAACTTGGCCTGCTGGATCAGGCTGGGCTGGAAGGCGGCGGCGTCGGCCAGCGCGGGGGTGCCGTCCAGCGGCTCCAGGAAGCCGGCCTTGGCGAACGCGGGGGTCCAGCCGACCTCGGCACGGAAGGCGTCCGGCGCGCCCTTGGCGCCCATCGCGGTCTGGAGCTTGTTCTGGGCCTGGTCGAACGGGACGTTCTCGAAGTTGACCTTGATGTTCGGGTTGGCGGCCTCGAACTTCTTGACCAGCTCCTGGTAGTTCGGAGCCTCGTTGGTGGCGTTGGAGGTGTCCCAGTAGGTGATGGTGACCGGTCCGGAGGACTTGCCGTCCGCACTGGTGCCGCTGCTGCCACAGGCTGCAAGCGTTACCGCAAGGGCCGCAACGAGAGCGGAGGCCGCGATGCCACGCCGCATGAGAACTCCTAAAAGGTGGGGGTGCCCGAGAGGGAGGAGGACCGCGCATAATGGCTGTCCCAGCCGACTGCGCCGTTGCGGCCGTCGGGCTTGGGCAGGAACGTAACAGCGATGCAATCGCATCGGAAAGCCCTTGCAGCAAGTTTCTGCAAGATCCGGCGATCGTTACAGCCGCGTGTCCTCCGCGTTGCCGCAAGGTAGCCACCTTCAGGCCATTTTCGTCCGGTTTCAGCCACCCCCAGCCCTTGCGCGCCTTGCGGCAAGGACGTCAACGGACACCCCTTTCCCATTTAAAAGGATAGCCATCCTCTATATTGAGGGTGCGGCAACCGCCGCAGGACCACCCAGCCCAGCCATGCCCTGGAGGACCCGTGCTCTCCCGCGAGTCGACCGCGACCGTCCGCGCCACGCTGCCCGCCGTCGGAGCCGCGATCGGAGAGATCACCAAGCTCTTCTACGCCCGGATGTTCGCCGACCACCCCGCGCTCGAACGCGACCTGTTCAACCGCGGCAACCAGGCCGGCGGCGCCCAGCAGCAGGCCCTGGCCGGCGCCATCGCCGGGTACGCCACGCTGCTGGTCCAGCAGCCGCAGGAGGGCTCCGCCGGCCCGCTGCTGGCCCGGATCGCGCACAAGCACGCCTCGCTCGGCATCACCCGTGAGCAGTACGAGACCGTCCACACCTACCTGTTCGCCGCGATCGTCGAGGTGCTCGGCGAGGCCGTGACCCCCGAGGTCGCGGCGGCCTGGGACGAGGTCTACTGGCTGATGGCCGGCGAGCTGATCGCCCTGGAGGCCCGCCTCTACCGCGAGGCCGGCGTCGAGGAGGGCCGGGTCTGGCAGGAGATGGCCGTGCTCTCCCGCCGCGAGGAGTCCCGCGACGCGGTGTCCTTCACGCTCCGCCCCGCCGACGGCTCCGCCGCACCCGCCTTCCGCCCCGGCCAGTACGTCAGCGTGGCCGTCCACCTCCCGGACGGTGCCCGGCAGATACGCCAGTACAGCCTGTCCGCGGCCCCCGGCCAGGCGCAGTGGCGGATCACCGTGAAGCGGGTGCGCGGCGGACAGGGCCCCGACGGCGAGGTCTCCAACCACCTGCACGAGCACCTGCGGGCCGGCGACCGCCTCACCGTCTCCCGCCCGTTCGGCGACCTCACCCTGGAGGAGGGCGAGGGCCCGCTGCTGCTCGCCTCCGCCGGCATCGGCTGCACGCCGATCACCGGGATGCTGGAACACCTCGCCCGGACCGGGTCGACCCGCCGGGTGGTCGCCGTGCACGCCGACCGCTCCCCCGCCGACCACGCCCACGCCGAGCAGCTCGCGGACCTGGTCGGCACCCTCCCCGAGGCGGAGCTGCACCGCTGGTACGAGCAGCCGGCCGGCGCCTCCGGCGCCCGGACCGGCCTGGCCGACCTCGCCCAGGTCGAGCTGCCCGCGGGCCTCACCGCGTACCTGTGCGGCCCGCTGCCGTTCATGCGCACCGCCCGGACCGAGCTGCTGCGCCGCGGTGTGCCGGCCGCCTCGATCCGCTACGAGGTGTTCGGGCCCGACCTGTGGCTGGCGTCCGTCTGAGCGGAGCTCAGTCCTCCCGCACGACCAGCGAGACGGTGCAGACCCGCGGCCCGGCGAACGGGTGCAGGCGGAGCGCGCCGGGCACCCCGGCCCGCTCCGCCAGCGCGTCCAGCAGACCCTGGTGGACGGCGCAGACCACCTCCGGGTGACGCTCCGCGTTGCGCAGGAACGGACAGCCGTGCAGCGCCACCTCGGTGCCGTCGGCCCGCAGCTCCGGCTCGAAGCCCCAGCGCTCCGCCTCCGCCATCACCCGGGCCACCAGGGGCACCTCGTCCTGCGGCCGGGCCGCCGCGCCCCACTCACGGCCGGCCCGCTCGGCCCGCTCGGCCCGGGCGCCGGGGTCCGTGCCGTAACCCAGCGCGAGCACCTCGACCAGCTCCTGGTAGGCCGCCAGCTGCTCCCGGGCCGGCACCGCCGTGTACAGCAGCCGGGGCCTGCCCGGGCCGGCCGTCGCCTCGTCCCGGTGCACCCGGACCAGCCCGGCCTCCACCAGGGCGGTCAGGTGGTGGCGCACGGTGGTGACGTGCTGGCCCGTCAGCTCGGCGAGGCGCCGGCTGTCCAGTGGCTCGGCCGCCTCGGTCAGCGCCGCCAGCAACACCCGCCGCGCGGGGGCCGCGAGCGCTCTGTGCACACCGGGGTCGGAACTCTCCACCCCGCCAATATACGGCGCGCTCCGGCCCGACCGGGCAGCTCAGGCGGTACCGAGGCGCAGCACGGTGGTGGAACGGAACTCCTCGCCGGGCCGCAGCTCGGTCGAGGGGTAGGACGGCTGGTGCGGGGAGTCCGGGTGGTGCTGGGTCTCCAGGGCGATGCCCGCGTACCGGCGGTAGGGGGTGCCGCCGGCGCCGGTGACCGCGCCCTCGAAGTGGTTGGCCGTGTAGATCTGGATGCCGGGCTCGGTGGTGAGCACCTCGAGGGTGCGGCCGCTGCCTGGGTCCTCCAGCAGCGCGGCCCGGGCCGGGGTGCCGTCGGCGGGGCGCTCGCGCAGCACCCAGTTGTGGTCGTAGCCGCGCGAGCCGCGCAGCTGCGGGTGGTCGTCGTCGATCCCCTTGCCGACCGGGCGTGCGGCGGTGAAGTCGAACGGGGTGCCGGCCACCGGCTCGTACGGGCCGAAGGGGATCTGCCGGTCGTCGACCGGGGTGTAGGAGTCGGCGTCCAGGGTCAGCAGGTGGCCGAGGATGTCGCCGCTGCCCTCGCCGGCGAGGTTGACGTAGGCGTGGTTGGTCAGGTTGACCACGGTGGGGCGGGTGGTGACGGCGTGGTACCCGATGGTCAGCCGGTCCGCGGTGAGGGTGTAGGAGACGGTGACGTCCAGGCTGCCGGGGAAGCCCTGGTCGCCGCCGGGGCTGTGCAGGTGCAGGCGGACACCGTCGGGGATCTGTTCGGCCTCCCACATCCGGTTGGCGAAGCCGTCCGGGCCGCCGTGCAGGGTGACGCCGTGGCCGGTCGGGAGCAGCGGGTGCTCCACGCCGTCGAGGGTGATCCGGCTGCCGGCGATCCGGTTGGCGTACCGGCCGACGGTGGCGCCGAAGTGCCGCGCGGGGCCGAGCACGGCGTCCAGCTCGTCGGTGCTGAGCAGGATCTGGGCCGGGGTGCCGGAGCGGTCGGGGGCGGTGAGGGTGTGCAGGGTGGCGCCGAGGTTGAGCACGCTCGCCTGCAGTGGGCCGCAGCTCAGGGTCCAACGCTCGATGGCCGCGCCCGCCCCGCTGGGTTCGAAGGGCTCGTGTCGTACCTCGGTGGCCTGCGCCGCCATGACCTGCTCCTCACCGGTCACCGGGCCGAGCGGCTGCGGCGACCACGCCTGGGTCCTGTCCGCAGCCTAGGCCGTGCGTGACCGTTCGTGGCGGATCAGCGCGCGAGGCCGGTCCGGCCGGAGCGGTGCGGCTCCGGCCGGACCGCCCCGGCCGCGGGATCAGTCGCTCTCGCCCGGCTCCTGGTCGGGCAGGCCGAGGGCGGCCGCCAGGCCGTCGGGGCCGGCCCCGGCCTTGCGGTGGACGGCGGCGAGGCGGCGGTGCACCAGGCTGAGCTGGATGTTCAGCTGCTCGGCGATGCGCTGCGGCGGCACGCCCTGGACGGCGAGCTGGGCGACGTCCCACTCGGGCTGGCTGAGCGCGTCCTTGCTGAGGGTGCGCAGCCGGTTGGGCCGCAGGCCGGAGACGGCGAGTTCGGTACGGGCCTTGGCGACCAGCCCGTCGGCGCCGCAGTGCTGGGCGAGTTCCATGCCCTGGTAGAGGTACTCGCCGGCGGCGGTCAGCCGGCCGACCCGGCGCAGGGCCGCGCCGAGGTCGACCAGGGCGTGCGCGTGGTCGTAGCCGGCCGGGGACTGACCGAGCTGGGCGACAGCCTCCTCCAGCAGTTCGACGGCGCGCCGGCCCTCGCTGATCATCGCGTTCAGTCGCAGGGCGGCGCCGATCGCCGACGCGGAGCCGAAGCTCCGGGCCCGGTCGACCGCGGCCTCGGCGTACTTGCGGGCCGCGTCCGGGTCGGTGGGGGCGAGTGCCACGGCGAGGTGGCCGGCCCACGGGGCCCAGACGGTGTTGTGCCAGCCGCGCTCGTCCAGCCTGGCGCCGACCTCGGTGAAGGCCTCGGCGGCGCCCGCGGTGTCGCCCCGGGCGAGCAGCAGCTTGCCGTACAGGGTGGGTGCGTCGGGCAGCACCATGGCGGTGGGGTGGTACGGCGGCCGGAAGTGGTAGCGCTGGGCGAGTTCCCAGGCCTCGGTGGTGCGGCCGCGGGCGAGCAGGGTGTCGGCGAGGACGCCGACGATGTCCCACTGCAGCGGGAGGCCGGGGGCGATCCGTTCGGAGATCTTCAGGCCCCGGCGCAGGAAGTCCTCCGCCTCCGGCAGGAAGCCGCGGCGGAACCTGACCAGGCCCATCAGGAAGTAGGCGAAGCCGCGGTGGGCGCCGCTCCATCCCGCGATCTCGAACTCCAGGACGGCGTCGGAGAACAGCTTCTCCGCGCGGGCGAGTTCGTCGGTGTAGGTGAGGGTGAGGCCGATCAGGGCGGGGAGTTCGAAGCCCCAGGTGGTGTTGGTCCAGCCGAGTTCGACGGGCAGGCGGCCGTTGTCGAGGGCCTCGTCGGCGAGGGCGACGGCCTCCGCGGCGGGCTTTCCGCGCAGGGTGTAGTCCCAGGCGCGCATGGCGAGGACGGCGCGCTCGGCGGCGGTGTCGCGCTCGCCGAGGGTCAGCGAGAGCTCCTTCAGCCGGCGGGAGCGGTCCGGCCCGTCCTCCTCGTCGCGCTGGAACGCGGCCCACATGAAGTGGGCGGCCTGCAGCCTGAGCCGGCCGGGCCCGGGCGGGGTGCGCAGGGCCTCGTCGTGGCAGGTCTGCGCGGCGCGGACCAGTTCGCCGGAGTGCGCCAGCACCTCGGAGAGACGGAAGGTGGCGTCGACCCGCAGCTCCGGGCCCAGGCCGTCCTCCACCTCCAGGGCGAGTTCCAGCTGGTTGACGGTGGAGGCCGGGTCGGTGAGCAGGGCGGAGCAGCCGAGCTCGTAGATCACCTCGGCGCGGTCGGCCTCGTCCGGCGGTTCGCTGAGGGCGCGTTCGAGACAGCGCTGGGCGGCCTCGGGGGCGCCGATGGCGAGGTGTTCGGCGGCGGCCTTGCGCAGCTTGCGGACGATCGTGAAGTCGCCCTCGGGGATGGTCTCCAGCAGGTGCCGGGAGGCGGCGAGCAGGGTGCCGCCGGAGTTCTCGATGGCGGCCGCGGCGATCCCGTGCATGGCCGTCTTGGTGCCCGGCGGCATGGTCAGGTAGATGGCGGTGCCGATCAGCGGGTGGACGAACTCCAGCCGTCCGTTCGGGCTGCTGGTGAGCACGCGGTGCTTGCGCAGCCGCCGCAGCGACTCGTCGGCCTGGTCCGGGCCCTGGGCGGAGATGGTGGCGGCCAGCTGCTGCTTGATGTCGGTGCCGAGCAGGGCGGCGGCCCAGGCGAACCGCAGGGTGTTCGGCCCGAGCTTCTCCAGCCAGTACTGCAGGGTCTGTCCACGGGCCGCGGCGGCCAGGTCGCGCAGCCGCGGGGCGTTCTCCTCGACCGGGTCGAGCCCCTGGTCGCGGACTTCGCGGAGCAGGATGTGGATGTCGTACGGGGTGCCCGCGGTGATCGCCCAGACCTGGCGGGCGAACGCGTCGTCGGCCTCGTCGCCGAACATGGCGCGTACCAGGTGCGTGACCGACCCGGGGTTGAGCGGGTTGAGCTCGTGTCGGCGGGCGGCGATTCCCTCGATCTGCTGGACCAGGCCGCGGGCCTCCTCCTCGAACTCGTCGCGGTAGCCGAGGACCAGCAGGACGGGGAGTTCCCGGGAGCGGACGGCGAAGGAGGCCAGCCAGGTGAGCGACTCCAGGTCGGCCCAGTGCAGGTCGTCGATGACCATGACCAGCGGCGCCCGGCGCGGGGCGAGCTGGGTGAGGACGAAGTCCAGGCCGTCCCGGACACCCTGCGGGTCGAGGGGCTCCAGCTCGCCGGAGGGCGGGAAGAGGCCGATCGCGGGGCCGACGATGCCGTACCAGTTGCCGAACACCTCCCGGCTCTCGGCCTCGGTCAGCCCGCCGAGCACCGGCAGAAGCAGCTGGCGCAGCACCCGGAAGGGCTCGTTGCGCTGGCGTTCGCCACCGCGGGCGAACAGCACGGTGCAGCCGGGCTGGAGTTTGGCCAGTCGGCGGACCTGGTGCAGCACGGAGGTCTTGCCCATGCCGGCCGGGCCGGAGTACAGCAGCAGCTCACCGATCTCGGTGCCGCCGTTGGCGAAGGCCCGGCAGAGCCGGGCGACCGCCTGCTCGGCGGTCTGGAGTTCGGACTCGCGCTCGTGGAGAGCTTCCTCGGCCCCGGGGCCGTGCTCCTAGTCCCCCTGCGCGTGCTGATCTCCGGCCACCGTTGCGCCCTCCGCCTCACAGATCCGTGGTTCCGTTCTCGACATTAGCGCTGCGCGCGCCCCGGTGGGCGGCATTCGCGCAGGCCGGAGCCACGGACAGGGTTGAGCGTGGGCGTCAGGGGCAAATGCCCTGGTACCTCTGACATCTGATGATGTGATCAGATAATCTTCGGCCCGCACAGCTGGAGATGATCTTAGCGTTTGCGGGCCACCCCGAGGCCGCGCAGTCCGTACAGCACAGACCCTCAGCAGCGCCGGGAGAACGATGTCCGACTGCACCTCACTAGAGCTTCCCTTCCCCCACAGGCGGAGCCCCCACCAGGCCAGGGCGGCAGCCCACCACCGGCTCTGGCTGGAACGCCACAGCCGGCTCGCGGCCTGTACCGGTGAGCTGACCTACGAGCACTGGGACGTGGCCGAGCTCGCTTCGATCTGCTACCCCGAATGCGGAGCGGAGGAACTCGGTCTGGCCACCGATCTGCTCGGTTTCTATTTCCTGTTCGACGACCAGTTCGACACCGAACTCGGCCAGCACCCTTCCGAAGTGGCCAGGATCTGCGATCGGCTCACCGCCGTCCTGCACGGCGGCCGACCGTCCCCCGGGTCCGCCGCCGAGCTGGCCTTCGCGGACATCTGGAGACGCAGCCGGCAGGCGATGCCGGCCCGCTGGCTGGCCCGCGCCTCCTACAACTGGGAGTGGTACTTCGCCAGCCACCCGGCCGAGTCGGCCGGCCGCGCCTTCGCCGAACTCCCGGACCGGGACGGCTACATGGTCCTGAGGCGGGGGACGGCCGCGATGGAGACCCTGTTCGACATGATCGAGCGGCTCGGCCGCTTCGAGATCCCCCAGACCGTGTTCCACCACCCGGTCCTGCGTCAACTCCGGCAGCTGGCGGCCGACATACCCTCGCTCAGCAACGACGTCCGCTCCTATCCCCTGGAGGCGCCCCGCGGCGACGTCTACAACCTGGTGATGATCGTCCAGCAGGAGCGCAGCTGCTCCGCCGAGGAGGCCTGCGCCGTGGTCCTCGGCGAGGCCCAGCTGATGATCGACCGCTTCGCCGAGCTCCGCCTGCAACTTCCGACCGCCTACCACCAGTTGGAGCTCGACCACGAGCAGCGGGGAGCCGCCCAGCGGTACGCCGACGGGATGGCGGCCTGGCTGGCCGGGTACCTGCGATGGGAGGGGCGCACCGGGCGCTACCGGGTCTCGTAACCGGCCCGGTACGCACCGTAGCGACGCCGCACACCGGGCGGTTAGGGTGCGGACCGGAGGGGCCAGGCCCCCTCCGGTCGTCTTCCAGCACCCACCCGCCCGGGCCGTCACGCGCGGCCCGGCGCGCCGCCACCCCCGGGCCGGCGGCGCCCCGTCGTTGCGAGGAGAACACCTTGACGGTCTACCAGCCCCCCGGCCGACCCGGCGCCGTGGTCGAGTTCCGCGGCCGGTACGAACACTGGATCGACGGCGAGTGGCGGGCCCCCGCCCGCGGCCAGTACTTCGAGAACCCCACCCCGGTGACCGGAGAGGTCTTCTGCGAGGTGGCCCGGGGCACCGCCGAGGACATCGAGGCCGCCCTGGACGCCGCCCACGCGGCCGCCCCCGCCTGGGGCCGCACCTCCCCCGCCGAGCGAGCCCAGGTCCTGCTGCGGCTCGCCGACCGGATGGAGCAGAACCTGGAGGCGCTGGCCGTCGCCGAGAGCTGGGACAACGGCAAGCCGGTCCGCGAGACGCTGGCGGCCGACCTGCCGCTGGCCGTCGACCACCTGCGCTACTTCGCGGGCGCGCTGCGGGCCCAGGAGGGCGCGCTGTCCCAGCTCGACGAGGACACCGTCGCCTACCACTTCCACGAGCCGCTGGGCGTGGTCGGCCAGATCATCCCCTGGAACTTCCCGATCCTGATGGCCGTCTGGAAGCTCGCCCCGGCCCTCGCGGCCGGCAACACGGTGGTGCTGAAGCCGGCCGAGCAGACCCCCGCCTCGATCATGCTGCTGATGGAGCTGACGGCGGACCTGCTGCCGCCGGGTGTGGTCAACGTGGTCAACGGCTTCGGGGTGGAGGCCGGCAAGCCGCTCGCCTCCAGCCCCCGGATCCGCAAGATCGCTTTCACCGGCGAGACCACCACCGGCCGGCTGATCATGCAGTACGCCAGCGCCAACCTGATCCCGGTCTCGCTGGAGCTCGGCGGCAAGAGCCCCAACCTGTTCTTCGCCGACGTCGCGGCGCGGCGGGACGCCTTCTACGACAAGGCGCTGGAGGGCTTCGCGATGTTCGCCCTCAACCAGGGCGAGGTGTGCACCTGTCCGAGCCGGGCGCTGATCGAGTCGTCGATCTACGACGGCTTCCTCGGCGACGGGCTGGAGCGGGTCCGGGCGATGCGCCAGGGAAACCCGCTGGACACCGACACGATGGTCGGCGCGCAGGCGAGCAACGACCAGCTGGAGAAGATCCTCTCCTACGTCGAGATCGGCCAGGCCGAGGGCGCCAAGATCCTGATAGGCGGCGAACGGGTCGAGCTCCCCGGCGAGTTGGCCGGCGGCTACTACGTGGCACCGACGGTCTTCGAGGGCCACAACCGGATGCGGATCTTCCAGGAGGAGATCTTCGGCCCGGTGGTCGCGGTGGCTCGCTTCGACGGGTTCGAGGACGGCATCGAGACCGCCAACGACACCCTGTACGGGCTCGGCGCGGGCGTGTGGTCCCGGGACGGCTCCACCGCCTACCGGGCCGGGCGGGCGATCCAGGCCGGCCGGGTGTGGACCAACAGCTACCACCTGTACCCGGCGCACGCTGCGTTCGGCGGGTACAAGAACTCGGGCATCGGCCGGGAGACCCACAAGATGATGCTGGAGCACTACCAGCAGACCAAGAACCTGCTGGTCAGCTACTCGCCGCAGGCGATGGGCTTCTTCTAGGATGCCGCCCGCCGACCGCTCCCAGGTGGCCGTGACCGCGGCCGCGGCCGATCTGCTGCGCGAACTCGGCGCCGAGCACGGTCCGTTGATGTTCCACCAGTCGGGCGGGTGCTGCGACGGATCGGCGCCGATGTGCTACCCGGCCGGCGAGTTCCTCACCTCCGCCGCCGACCACCTGGTCGGCACGCTCGCGGTGGACGGGCTCGCGCCGGTCGAGGTCTGGATGGCCCGCGACCAGTACGCGTACTGGTCGCACACCCATCTGACCATCGACGTGGTGCCCGGCCGCGGCAGCGGCTTCTCCCTGGAGGCGCCCACCGGCCGGCGCTTCCTGGTCCGCTCGCGGCTGCTGACGGACGAGGAGGCGCGCGCCCTCGGGCGGTGAACCCGCCCGGACCAGTCCGGGCGGGCCGCTCAACCCGCGAGAAGAGGTGCCGTGGCGGCACCGACCTCCTCCGGGGTGGGCGGCCCGCCCTCGACCGGGCCGCCCTCGACCGGCCCGGCCGGCGCGGCGAGCCGGTCCGCCGGGCCACCGCCGGGGCCGGGCCCGGCCCGGTGGACGGCCGCCCGGACGGCGCCGCCGACGATCAGGCCACGGACCAGCGGGGCTCCTCCCGGACGGCCCAGGCGGACCGGCCGGATCGGACGCAGGGATGGGAACACGCTGTCCTCACTTCTCCGCCGCCACACGCGCCTCGGCGGCGCGGACGGCTTCCTCGATGTTCTCGGGCGGGATGCGCACACCCGAGGCGATCCGCCCGCCCACGGCGCGCAGCGCCTCGGCGGCGGCCTGCGCCCAGACGTGCTCGATCAGGACCAGCAGCGCGACCGAGCCCGGCTCCAGCAGTTCGGCGGCCTCCTGGGCGTCCTCGGGGCCGATCAGCGGCAGCTCGCCGCCGGCGTTCGCGGCCACCGCCTTGAGGTGCTCGAAGTCGGCGAGCTCGCCGTAGGTGGCCTCGCCGTCGGCGTGCCGGGTGACGACCAGGGAGTCGATCACCCTGATGTCCCCGGCGATGCGCAGGGCCGCGAGCGCGGCGGCGGTCTCGGCCGTGATGGTCGCCTGCGGGAACGTCAGGACGAGCAGTTCGGCCGGCCCCATCCGGTCCTCCCTTCCTCGGGCTGATCCCCCTCAGCGGATCCAAGCACACGGCTCGCCCGGTCGGCCCTGCCGACCCGCCGGGCCGACCCCCGCCGGGGGCCTACCGGGCGACTGCGAACGGCCCAGGCGGCGCGCGGCCGCGGCCCGCCCGTGATCTCTGGAGAACAGCGGCCGAGTGCGCCGCGGAACAGGAGCCGCAGACTCATGACCATCCCCGTCGACAAGCTGTCCCAGCCCGCCGTCCGCAGCCTGGTCGCCGCGATCAACGCCGGCGACCGGGAGGCCTTCATCGCCGCACTCACCCCGGACGCCACCATGTCGGACGACGGCTCGGACCGGGACCTCGCCGACTGGATCGACCGGGAGGTGTTCTCCTCCCGGGGCCACATGGACGTCCAGACCGAGAAGGCCGGCGGGCTCGCGCTGGTCGCGAACTTCCGCAACGACGCCTGGGGCGAGATGCGCACCGCCTGGCGCTTCACCGTCGAGGGCGGGAAGATCAGCCGCTTCGACACCGGTCAGGCCTGAGCCGGCTCGGAACCTTCGTCCGAGCCCGGCGGTTCCCCTCCCGAAGCATGATCGACACCCGAGGAGACCGCCGTGCCGCTCACCGACCTGCCGTACGAGGACCTGCTGGAGTACCGGCCCGCCGTCACCGAGCCGGCCGACCTGGACGCCTTCTGGGCCGGCACGCTCGCCGAGGCACGCGCCCACGGCGGCGAGGCCCGGGTCGCCCGGGTCGAGGACTCGCTGCTGACCGGGGTGGACGTGTTCGACGTCCGCTTCCCAGGCTGGCGCGGCGAGCCGGTGGCGGGCTGGCTGGTGCTGCCGCGCGGCGCCGAGGGCCCGCTGCCGGCCGTGGTCGAGTTCCTCGGCTACAGCCAGGGCCGGGGACTGCCGTTGGAGCGGCTGCTCTACCCGACGGCCGGCTACGCCTACTTCGTGATGGACACCCGCGGCCAGGGTCACGACACCCCGGACCGGCACGAGGGCGACGCCTCCCAGTGGTACGGCGGCTTCATGACCAGGGGCATCGACGCGCCCGAGCACTACTACTACCGACGGCTGTACAGCGACGCCGTCCGGGCCGTGGACTTCGTCCGCGGCCTGGCCGCGGTGGACGCCGGGCGGGTGGTGGTCGCCGGGGACAGCCAGGGCGGCGGCCTCGCGGTCGCCGTCGCCGCGCTGGCCGGCGGCCTGGTCGCCGGGACGATCGCCAACGTGCCGTTCCTGCAGCACTTCCGCCGGGCGGTGGAGATCACCGCGGTCGGCCCGTACCCGGAGATCGCCGACTACCTGCGCCGGCACAGCCGCGAGCAGGTCGACCGGACCTTCCGCACCCTGTCGTACTTCGACGGGGTCAACCTCGCCCCCCGGGCCACCGCCCCGGCCCTGTTCAGCGTCGGGCTGATGGACCCGGTCTGCCCGCCCTCCACGGTGTTCGCCACCTACCACCGGTACGGCGGCGAGCGTGAGATCGAGACCTGGCGGTTCGCCGACCACGCGGGCGGAATGGCCTCCCAGGCCCGCCGTCAGCTGCGGTGGCTGCACGAGCGCGGGCTGGGTCCGACGAGCTGACGGTCGGTCAACTCTTCAGGCAGGACCGGACCGCGGCGATCAGCGTCCGGGACCGGATGTCGCCGGTCACCCCGGGCTGCATGCCGTTGGTGACGTAGCCGAAACCGATGCCGAGCTCGGGGTCGGCGAAGCCGAGCGAACCTCCCCGGCCGGGGTGCCCGAACGCCGCCGGGGAGGACATCGGCGACGTCCCGCCGTGCCGGAAGAAGCCCTGCCCGAAAGCGGTGTTGATGATCAGCACCCGGTCCGGCCCGTCCACCGACGGCCCCGCCGCCTCGGCCAGCACCCGCGGGGTGAACAGCGCGGGCAGCCGCTCGGCGGGCCCGCCGCCGTGCCGGTCCGCGGCGCCGATCAGCGCGGCGTAGAACCGGGCCAGCGAACGGGCCGTCCCGATGCCGCCCGCACCGGGGACCTCGGCGGCCTGCACCGCCGGGTCGTTGAGGTCCACGGACGGCCGGACGGCGGCGAAGGCCCGGGCGGTCAGCGAGGTCGGGTCCCGGTAGGCGTCCCGGACGGACTGCTTGGGACGCACCCGCAGACCGTTCGGCCCGACCCGGGCCTGCTCCGGCGCGGGCAGGTCCACCAGCCGGCCCACCCGCGGCGCCGCCCCGGCGGGCAGCCCGATCCACAGGTCGAGGCCGAGCGGGCGGGCGATCTCCTCGGCGAAGAAGTGGCCGACGCTGCGCCCGTCCGCCCGCCGGACCAGCTCGCCGACCAGCCAGCCGAAGGTGTACGGGTGGTAGCCGTGCGCGGTTCCGGGCTCCCAGGCCGGCGCCTGGGCGGCGACGGCCGCCACCGCGGGCTCCCAGGCGATCAGGTCCTCGACCCGCAGCGGGGTGTCCAGCACGGGCAGCCCGGCCTGGTGGGACAGCAGCCAGCGGACCGGGATCCGCTCCTTGCCCGCCGCCTTGAACTCGGGCCAGTACGAGGCGGCCGGCGCGTCCAGGTCGAGCAGGCCGCGCTGGACCAGCAGCATCGCCGCGGCGGCCGTCAGGCCCTTGGTCACCGAGCGCAGCACCTGCGCGGTGTCGGCTGTCCAGGGCACGGCGGGCGCCGGCCGGGCGCCGACCTCGGGCCGGGCGTCGCCGCCCCACAGGTCGACCACCTTGCGGCCGTCCACGTAGAGCGCGAAGGCCGCGCCCAGCTCGCCGTGGTCCCGGAAGTTGCGGGCAAAGGCCTCGCGGACGGGCTCGAAGCCGTCGGCCGTCTCGCCCCAGATCTCCACCGTGCTCACCGCTCGCCGCCCTCGTTCTCGCCACCACCCTCCGTTCGACCATAGTCGGATGATCCACCTGACGCCGAGTCGGTACCGTGGTCCCATGACGAATCCCGCCGACGAGCTGCTGGACGTGGTCGACGAGCAGGACCGGGTGATCGGGACCGCGCCGCGCGGCGAGGTCTACCGCCGGGGGCTGACCCACCGCTGCGTGTTCATCCTGGTCCGCGACCCGCAGGGCCGGATCTTCACCCACCGGCGCACCGAGAGCAAGCTCTTCGCCCCCGGCGCCTACGACTGCTTCGTCGGGGGTGTGGTCGGCAGCGGGGAGAGCTACCCGGTGGCGGCCGTCCGGGAGGCCGAGGAGGAGCTCGGGGTGACCGGGATCCGGCCCGAGCCGCTGTTCAAGTTCCTGTTCGAGGACGGCGACCGGCTGTCCTGGTGGTGCGACATGTACCGGGCCGAGTGGGACGGGCCGGTCTCCCCGCAGGTCGAGGAGGTCGGCTGGCACGGCTGGCTGACCGAGCCGGAGCTAACCGACCTGATGGCGCGCGCGGAGTTCGTGGTGGACGGCCTCGAGGCCTGGCGGCGCTACCTGGAGTGGCGCTCGGCACCGGCCTGACCGGGCGGTCGCCCGTCCGGGCGCTCCCCCTCCCGGTCCTCCCAGTCCGGGTGCTCCCGGACGGCCCACAGCGGGTCGACGCTGCCGGTGCGCATCCCCCGCCGGGCCTCCGGATCGCGTACCGCCATCCAGATATGCCCGGCCACCGCGATCGCGACCGCCACGGCCAGCCAGTCGTGGACGAAGGTGGCGCCGGTCCGCCAGATCAACGGCGCGAGGTGGGTGAACCACATCAGCAGCCCGGTGCCGAGCATCACCAGCACCGCGCCCGCCGTCCAGGCCGCGTACAGCTTCTGGCCGGCGTTGAACTTCCCGGCCGGGCGGTGGAACGAGCGGCGGCGCACCGCCCGCAGCCACTCCCGGTCCAGCCCGGTGAAACGGTTCAGCCTGGTCAGGTCGGCCCGCAGGGCCCGGGAGGCCAGGCCGAGCAGCAGCGGCACCGGCAGCAGCAGGCCGCACCACTCGTGCACCACCACGACCAGCCGGCGGCGCCCGACCAGCTCGCTCAGCGGCGGGTAGTACAGGAAGGCTGCCGTCACCAGGCAGACCGTCATCAGCGTGGCCGTCGCCCGGTGCACCCAGCGCTCGGCCGCACTGAAGCGGGGGATCCGGCCCGGGGCCGCGGGCTCAGCCGGTGGGCGCATCGTCGCGTCCGTTCGAGCGGCCGACCCAGGCGTCGACGTCGTACCCGTAGCGCTCCCAGTACCCCGGCTCGACCGAGGGTGTCAGGGTGATCCCGGACAGCCACTTGGCCGACTTGTAGAAGTACATCGGCGCGACGTACAGCCGCACCGGACCGCCGTGCGCGTGGCTGACCGGCTGGTCCTGCATCCGCAGCGCGACCAGGACGTCGTCCCGGCGGGCCTGCTCCAGCGTGAGGCTCTCGGAGTAGCTGCCGTCGAAGCAGCTGAACCGGACCGCGCCCGCGCCACCGCGCACCCCGGCCGCGTCCAGCAGCGCGGACAGCCGGACCCCTTCGAACGGGGTGCCCGGCACCCGCCAGCCGGTGACGCACTGGACGTCGTGGACGATCCGGTGCTGCTCCATCGCCTGCAGGTCGGCCAGCCGGTAGGTGACCGGCCGGTCCACCAGGCCGTCGACGGTCAGGGTGTAGTCCTCCGCCGTCCGGGTCGGCACCGAGGCCACCACCGAGTAGTAGCGGAACCCTCCGCCGCCGGGCAGCAGCCCGCTCAGACCGGTCGGGTCCTTGCTGGTGACCCCCTCGACGGCGCGCTGCAGGAACGGCCCGGCCGCCACCCCGGCCACGCCGAGGCCCAGCATGCCGAGGACGACCCGTCGCCCCACCGGTGTTCCCGAAGTCTCGCTCACACGTCGATTCGACCAGGTCAGCGCGGCCAAGGCCAGGGATCCGGCGCCGACGTCAGAATTTCGTCATCTCCTCCAAGGACGGGCCGGCCGACCGGGCACCGGCAGCCCGCCGCCGGGCCCGGCGCGGACGCCGGGGCCGATAGGGTGAGCGGCATGGCTTCCCGTACGCCGTCGGCGGCGACCCGGTCGGAGGACGAGCGCGCGCCGCGCCGCAGGCTGAGCGTGGACGAGCGCCGGGAGCAGCTGATCGCGGTCGCGCTCGACCTGTTCAGCAAGCACCCGCCCGAGGACGTCTCGATCGACGACATCGCGGCGGCCGCCGGCGCCTCCCGGCCGCTGGTCTACCACTACTTCCCCGGCAAGCAGGCGCTGTACGAGGAGTCGCTGCGGCGGGCCGGACAGGAGCTGGCCGGGCGGTTCGAGGAGGCCCCCGAGGGCCCGATGTCGGAGCGGCTGCTGCGGGTGATGGGCCGCTACCTGGACTTCGTGCACGGGCACGGGCCCGGCTTCGAGGCCCTGCTGCGCGGCGGCTCGGTCGCGGCCAGCCCGGGCACCACCGCGGTGATCGACGAGGTCCGGCGCGCGGCCCTGGAACAGATCCTGGCCCACCTGGCGATCCGGAAGCCCAGCCCCGGCCTGCGCCGGACGGTCCGGGCCTGGATCGCCAACGCCGAGATCACCTCGCTGGACTGGCTCTCCGAGCGGAGCGTCCCGCTGGAGGAGCTCCAGCTCCAGCTGGTGCAGGAGTTCGTCGCGGCGCTGGCCGTCACGGCGGCCCGCGAGCCGGCGCTCGCCGCCGAGCTGGTGGGCTTCTTCGCCGCCGAGCGCCCCGAGGGACCGACCGGTCGGCTGGTGCGCGAGCTGGCCGGGCTGCTGGCCGTCCCCGGCCTGGCCGCCGACCTGGGCCGACTGGCGAGCCCGCCGGCCGGCTGAGCCGGCGGATCCGGAGCTGCCGCGCCCGCTTGGTGAGGTTCCATGCCGGATGCCGTTGTGTCAGCGGTTTCTGATAGAAAGTGGACGTAATTCCACACCGAGAGCGAGGGGGGCTCGGCGCCATGACTCAGGACGGCTTCACAGCCGCAGAGCGGATCGCGGCCACGCTGGACGCACTGGCCGAAGCGCTGCTGGGCGAGCGGGCGACGCACTACCCGGCAGCCGGCCTGGCCGCCTTCGGCGGTGCCGCCCATCCGTCCGCCGGGGCGCTGTTCGGCGTCCGGATCGGCCCCAACGGCCCCGGCCTGGCCGGCGTGCACGGCCTGGGCACCGTGGTCGAGGCCGCACACACCCGCCGCCCGCAGCCCGCCGAGGGCGCGGCCGCCGAGCTGCTCGCCCGGCACGGCGGCGGCGCGGTGCGCGGGTCGACGGCGCCCTCGGCCCGTGAGTACCACCTCCCGGTCGCGCTGGAGAGCGCGGACGAGAAGCTGCGGCCGGCCTTCACCCCGGCACTGGCCGGGCTGGCGGCGGACCGTCAGATCCGTACCCCCGACGAGCTGTCCACCGGATCCGGTGTGGAGGCGCGCCTGCTGGTGCCCTCCGCCTTCCACCCGGTGGCCGTCCGCGGCGACCGGGCCGCGCTGGCCACGCACCTGACCGAGGTCGCCGAGGAGCTGTTCGCCGGCGCCCCGCAGGCCCGCAGGGAGTTCGCGGTCGTGTCGGCCGCGCTGGCCGAGGAGGCCGCCGCCGCCGGCGTGGTCTTCGCCGGCCTGTCGGCGGTCGACGTCGCCGGGCGCCACTCGCACGCCTCGCTGGTCGTCTCGGTCGCCCCGAACGCCCAGAGCGTCGACGATCTGGCCAACTCGCTGGCCGACCGGCGGCCCGCGGCCGAGGTCTGGCGGGTCCTGCTGCCGGCCGGCCCGGCCGTGCTGCTGGTGGAACCGCGGACGGTCGCGGTGCCCGCCCCGCTCACGGACGGTGGCGAGGCCCGTCGGCTGGCCGGCGCCGCGGTCGAGGCGTTCGTCCCGCTGCCGGACGGCCGGTCCGTGCTGGCCGTGCAGCTGAGCACCGTCCAGACCGAGGACTGGGAGCTGTACGCGGGCGCGTTCGCCCGGGTCCTGGAGAGCATCCAGCTGGCCTGGGACGGCATCCTCGACACCACCCCGCTGCCGCAGGCCCCGTCGGCGGTCCCCGTCCAGCAGCCGGCGCAGCCGCCGGTGGCGGCCGCTCCCCCGGCGCCGCCCGTGCCGCCGGCCCCTCCCGTGGCGCCGCCGGCCGCCCCGGCGCCGGTCGCCGAGCAGCCCACCGGCACGCCGGTGCTGGTGCCGCCGCCGGACTTCAACCCCTTCGCGCCGCCCGCGCCCCCGCCGCACCGGCCGCACCGGCCGAGCCGCCCGCCGCGGGCAAGGGCACCCCGGTCCGGGTGCCCCCGCCGGACTTCAACCCCTTCGCGCCGCAGGCCCCTCGGCGCCCGCCGCACCGGCGCCCGTGGCCGCGCCGGCCCCGGCCGCCGCCCCGGCAGCGGCCGACCCGTTCGGCACGGTGCTGCCCAGCGCGCCGGTCGACCCGTTCGGCACGGTCACCACCGGTTCGGCCCCGGCTCCCGCGGCCGCTCCCGCCGCCCCGGCGGCGCCGGCGCCCGCCGCGGCGCCGCCCGGCCCCGGCAAGGGCACCCCGGTCCGGGTCCCGCCGCCGGACTTCAACCCCTTCGCGCCGCCCGCGCCCCCCGCCGCACCGGCCGCACCGGCCGAGCCGCCCGCCGCGGGCAAGGGCACCCCGGTCCGGGTCCCGCCGCCGGACTTCAACCCCTTCGCGCCGCAGGCCCCCTCGGCGCCCGCCGCGGCACCGGAGCCCCCGGCTCCCGAGCCGCCGGCGTACAGCCCGTTCGGCTGATCGGCGGTCCCTGCGGCGGCCCGGCAGTGTCAACTGCCGGGCCGCCGTTCGGCGTTCCGGCACCCCTGACGGCCCGGCGCGGCTCCGGCACTTTGGTCCAGACCTATTGCCAGCGGGGCCGGGGCTCCTTACCCTCCTATGACACAGGACCTCTGCGGCAACCCGACGGCCCGGGGCCTGGGCTCCGGGCTGTCCCCACCTGCCCGAGCGCGCATCACCCATGCACCTGGCACCTCCCCCCACAGGTAGGGGAGCCCGCCCGGTCGGCCACGGCCCCGGCGCGCTCCCGGACAGGAGCTCATCCATGCGCAGACGTCGGTTCCGGCTGCCCCTGCTCGCCGCGGGAAGCCTGATCGCCCCACTGATCGCGGTCGCCCTTCCCGCCACCAGCGCCCATGCCGCCTCCGCCACCGCCACCTTCGCCAAGGACCAGGACTGGGGCAGCGGTTACGGCGGCAGCTACACCATCAACAACGGCACCACCGCGGCCATCAACGGCTGGACCCTGGAGTTCGACCTCCCCGCGAACAACAGCGTCGCCTCGCTCTGGAACGCGGGTTACACCACCGCCGGCTCGCACGTGACGGTGAAGAACCCCGGCTGGCAGCCGGTCATCGCGCCGGGCGCCTCGTACAACTTCGGCTTCAACATCGCCTATTCGGGTGCCTACCAGCCGCTGCTGAACTGCAGGCTCAACGGGCAGCCCTGCGCCGGCGCCCCCTCCGACACCACCGCCCCGAGCGTGCCCGGCAACCTGCAGGGCGCGCTGACCGGGACCAACGGCGCGGCGCTCAGCTGGTCGGCCAGCACCGACAACGTCGGGGTGAGCGGGTACGACGTCCTCGACGGGAGCACCAAGGCCGCCACCGTCGGCGGCACCTCGGCCAGCCTCTCGGGGCTGTCGGTCGGGACCCACTCCTTCACCGTGGTCGCCTTCGACGCGGCCGGCAACCGCTCCGGCGCCGCCGGGCCGGTCACCGTGACGGTGCCGACTCCCCCGGTGGACAACCAGCCGCCGACGGCTCCCGGCACCCCGACCGCCACCGCGACCGGCGCGAACTCGATCGCGTTGAGCTGGGCCGCCGCCACCGACAACGTCGGCGTCAGCGCCTACGACGTCTACCGCGGCACGAGCCTCGCCAGGACGGTGACCGGCACCTCCACCTCGGTGGACGGCCTGGCGCCGGACACCTCGTACACCTTCACCGTCAAGGCCAGGGACGCGGCCGGGAACGTCTCGCCCGCCTCCGGGCCGGCCACCGCCAGGACCCTGCCCGACACCGGCAACCCGGGCGGCGGGCTGAAGATCGGCTACTTCACCCAGTGGAGCGTCTACGCCCGCGGCTACAGCGTGAAGCAGCTGGACACCTCCGGCACGGCGGCGAAGCTGACCACGCTCAACTACGCCTTCGCCAACATCCACCCGACCACCAAGCAGTGCTTCATCACCAACAAGGCGGCCGGCAACGACTCCGACCCGAACGCGGGCGACGGCGCGGGTGACGCCTGGGCCGACTTCGGCCGCGGCTGGGACGCGGGCACCTCGGTGGCCGGCACCACCGACACCTGGGACCAGAAGCTGGCGGGCAACTTCAACCAGCTCAAGCAGCTCAAGGCCAAGTACCCCAACCTCAGGATGCAGATCTCGCTGGGCGGCTGGTCCTACAGCAAGTGGTTCTCGGACGCCGCCGCCACCGACGCCTCCCGCAAGGCGCTGGTGAGCTCCTGCATCGACATGTACATCAAGGGCAACCTGCCGGTGATCGACGGCCGCGGCGGCGCGGGCTCGGCGGCCGGCATCTTCGACGGCATCGACCTGGACTGGGAGTGGCCCAACTCCGACGGTCACCTGGGCAACATCTTCAAGCCCGCCGACAAGGCCAACTACACCCTGCTGGCCCAGGAGTTCCGCCGTCAGCTGGACGCCCTCGGCGCCACCACCGGTAAGCACTACACGCTCAGCGCCTTCCTCCCGGCCGACCCGCTGAAGATCTCCGCCGGCATCGACATCCCGGGCCTGTTCGGGGCCTTCGACTTCGCCACCATCCAGGGCTACGACTACCACGGCGGCTGGGAGAACGTGACCAACCAGCAGTCGGCCATCAGGCTCCCGGCCGGCGACCCGAGCCCGGCGAACCAGAGGTTCAGCTCCGAGATCGCCATCAACGCGTACGTCGGCGGCGGGGCGCCCAAGAGCAAGCTGACCCTCGGCATCCCGTTCTACGGCCGCGGCTGGACGGGCGTGCCGCGCGGCACCACCAACGGCCTGTTCCAGACCGGAACGGGCCCCGGCCCCGGCACCTACGAGCCCGGCTACGAGGACTACCACAAGCTCAAGGAGATGGCCACGAGCGGCGGTTACACCGTCTACCGGGACACGGTCGCCGGCTTCGCGTACATCTACAACGGCAGCGTCCTCTAC
This sequence comes from Kitasatospora sp. NBC_00374, assembly GCF_041434935.1. Lineage (NCBI taxonomy): Bacteria > Bacillati > Actinomycetota > Actinomycetes > Kitasatosporales > Streptomycetaceae > Kitasatospora > Kitasatospora sp. NBC_00374. Next base: position 2,050,987 of record NZ_CP107964.1, read on the forward strand.
ACCTACGACGACCCGACCGAGATCGCCCGCAAGACCGCCTGGATCAAGTCCCAGGGCCTGGCCGGCGCGATGGTCTGGTCGTTCGACGGTGACACCGCCAACGGCGAGCTGATGACGGCCGTCAACAACGGCCTGAAGTAGTCCGGCCGGCGCCACTCACGCGCGGCGTGCCAGATGGACCGCATCCGGCACGCCGCGTACCACGTCGACCTCCAGCGTCCCGACGTCCACGAACCCGGCCGCGCGCAGCGCCCGTTCGAACGGCTCGGACGGCTGGGCGCTCCACACCGCGAGCACCCCGCCCGGCACCAGCCGGCGGTGGGCGGCGGCCAGCCCGGCCGGCCCGTACAGACCGGAGTTGGCCTCGGTGACCGTCCAGTCCGGCCCGTTGTCGACGTCCAGGCAGAGCGCGTCGTACAGCTCCCCGGGCTCCGCCAGGTACGCGAGCAGGTCGGTGTGCTCGACGACGACCCGCGGGTCGTCCAGCGCGCCGGCCGAGAACGCGGCCAGCGGGCCCGTCCGGTGCCAGTCGATCACCGCCTCCTCGCGCTCGACCACCGCGATCCGTGCCCAGCGCGGCTCGGCCGCGGCGTGCGCCAGCGAGAAGCCCACCCCGAGGCCGCCGATCAGCACGGACGGGCGGGCGGCGGCCAGCCGGTCCAGCGCCGCCTGGACCAGCAGCCGCTCGGAGCGGCCGTCGGCGGTGTCCATCAGGAAGCAGCCGTTGGCGATGATCTCGAAGTGCGCACCGCGCTGACGCAGCGCCACCTCCCCGTACGGCCCGTCCCGCCGGTCGAGCGTGACGGGAGCGAGCGGTCCGGACCGGGAGGGCAGTGCGGGCATCGGGCGTCCTCGGAGCGGGTGCGTGATCGGGGCCGGTGGATCGTCGTGGTCGGCCCGACTCTAGCCCGGCGTCCGGGGGCCGTTCAGCGATTTTCGCGCAGAGCCACCCGGTCAGGTGGTCAGCAGCACCCCGGCGTACGAGACCCCGGCGACCACCACCCAGGCGGCCAGCCCGAGTGCGGCGACCCGGCCTCCGGTCCGGGCCAGGGCCGGCAGGTTGACCGCGCTGCCGAGGCCGAACAGGGCTGCCGCGAGCAGGAGTTCCTGCACCTGCTGGGCGCCCTCCAGCAGGCCGTCGGGCACGGTGAGGACACTGCGCGCCGCGACCACCAGCAGGAATCCGGCCACGAACAGCGGCACGGCCGGCGGCCGCTTCAGCGTCCTGGCGGCCCGCCGGCGGTTCCGCAGGGCGATCCCGACGCCCGCCACCAGCGGTGCGAGCATGACCACCCGCATCAGCTTGACCAGGACGGCCTCGCGCAGCGCCACCGGGCCGCCGGTCTGCGCGGTGGCCACCACCTGGCCGACGTCGTGCACGCCGGCGCCGACCCAGCGGCCGAAGCCGGTGGCGTCCAGGCCGAGCGGCTGGTGCAGCAGCGGCAGCACGGCGATGGCGAGGGTGCCGCAGAGGGTGACCAGGGCGACCGAGGTGGCGGCGTCCTCCTCGTCGCTGCCGGCGGCCTCGCTGACCGCGCCGATCGCGGACGCCCCGCAGATCGCGTACCCGGCCGCGACCAGCAGCGGCTGGTCGCCGGGCAGGCCGAGCTGGCGGCCGAGCCACAGGGTGCCGGCGAAGGTGGCGCCGACCACGGCGAGCACCATCGCGACGGTGGCCCAGCCGAGGCCGAGGACGTCGTGCAGGCTGAGCTTGCAGCCGAGCAGCACGATGCCGATCCGCATCAGCCGGCGCCCGGCGAGCGAGAGGCCGGGCCGGGCGGCGCCGCGCACCAGGGCCCGCAGGCGGGGCAGGTGGGCGGCGGCGATGCCGAGGGCGACGGCGGCGGTGAGCCGGGGGACGGCGGGCACGGCGGCGTGCACGGCCCAGGCCACGGCCACACCGAGAACGGCCAGCGCCAGGCCCGGTCCGTTGCGGCGGAAGGCCGGGGGCACGGCCGGGCGGGCGACGACCCGGAGGGTCAGAGCCACGGCGCCGTCACCGCTCGTCGGCGGGGAGGCGGTAGACCCTGCGGATGCTGCTGCCGAGCCGGGCCAGGTCGGCGCCGTAGACGTGCAGCGAGATCGCGGTGCCGGTGCCGCAGTTGCGGACCCGGTGGATGTCACCGGGCGGCGCGAAGCCGCACACCGTGCCCTGCCGGTTGACCACGTCCTCGGTGGCGACCAGGCGCGCGGTGCTCCCGTCGGAGACCAGCCGGTAGCGGCGTTCGCCCTCCTCACCGAGGTGCACGCCGGTGGTGCACCAGGAGAGGTGGTCGTGGACGGAGGTCTGCTGGCCGGGCAGCCAGACCAGGGCGACCAGCGAGAAGCTGCCGTCGGCCTCGGCGTGCAGCAGGTGCTGGCGGTAGCGGTCGGGGTCGCCCTCGCACTGCTCTGCGGTGAGCAGGTCGGCCGCTCCGAGGTGCGGGGCGAGCCGCTCACCGACCAGGTAGGCCGTCAGCTCGGGCGGCAGGCCGCGCTCGACGGTCTCCCGGATCTCCTCGACCAGGTCGCGCAGGCGCCGGGTGCAGGCGGCGGTGACTGCTCTCGGGGCGGTGGTTGTCATGCCTGCAGGGTCGGACGGACTGTCCCATCACGTCCAAGGAGGGTTTCTTGGCCGATCCACCATCAATGCTTATGGGTCGGCCCGGGGCTCAGCAGCCGGCCCGGGCCGCGGCGGCCCGGCGGAGCTCCTCCACCACCACGGCGGTGGCCGGCACCCGCATGTGCTCGCGCAGCACGTACGCGGAGACCCGGCGGAACTGGTGCGGCTCGACCAGCCGTCCGGTGACCTTCTGGTGGCACATGAAGGCCAGCACCAGCGAGGGCATCAGGGCGATCCCCACCCCGGCGGCGACCAGGCTCTGCACGGCCAGGTTGTCGTCGGTGGTGAACACCACGTCGGGAGCGTAGCCCTCGTCGGCGCAGATCTGCAGCAGATTGGCCCGGCAGCGCGGGCAGCCGGCGATCCAGCGCTCCTCGGTCAGGTCGGTGAGCCGGACGGCGTGCCGGCGGGCCAGCGGGTGGCCGACCGGGAGCAGCACGGTGAGCCGGTCCTCCAGCAGCGGGATCTCGACCAGTTCGTCGGCCACCGGCGGGACGGCGCCCTGGTAGCTGAAGGCCAGGGCCACGTCGCACTCGCCCCGCAGCAGCCGCTGGACGGACTCGGGCGGCTCGGCCTCGGTCAGCTCCACCCGGACACCGGGGTGGTCGGCGAGCAGGCTGGCCATCGCCTCGGGAATCAGGGTGGCGTTGGCGCTGGGGAAGCCGCAGACCCGCACCCGTCCGGCGCGCAGCCGGGCGAGCGCGCCGAGCTGCTGCTGGGCGGCGTCCAGGCTGGTCAGAATGGTCCGGGCGTGCCGGGCGAGCGCCTCGCCGGCCTCGGTGAGGCGCAGCCCGCGGCCGGCTCTGGTGAACAGCGGGACGCCGGCCGTGCGCTCCAGCGCCTTCATCTGCTGGGTGACGGCCGGCTGGGTGTAGCCGAGTACCCGGGCGGCCGCCGAGTAGGAGCCGCTGGTGACCACCTGGTGGAAGGTCTTGATGTGCCGTGAGTCGAACACCCGAGAATCATAAGCGGATTTTGGGGTCACGGGCCAAATCCCCTTCCGTCACTTTGGTATCTCCTGTCACTCCCCGGTCAGCGGCAGCCCCATCACCACACCCGCCCTCGCCATCGGGGCGCCGCCGCGTGCCCGCGGGCTGCACCGGCCCCGCCGCTCCACCCAGCGGGCCAGCCAGGAGAGCAGCAGGCACATGCCGAGGTAGATCGGCGTGATCACCAGCACCACCGGGATGAACGGCAGCCCGTAGTCGAGGTTGGTGGCGATCAGTTCGCCCGCGCGCAGGAACTCCTCGTACGTGATCAGGAAGCCCAGCGAGGTGTCCTTGAGCGCGACCACCAGCTGGCTGATGATGCCGGGCAGCATCGCCCGGTTGGCCTGCGGCACCAGGACGTACGCCATCACCTGGGTCTTGCGGGGTAGCCGGCGGCGATCCAGACGAAGGTCCAGACGATGCCGTAGCCGAGCTCGTTCAGCGGCCGGTAGACGCCGAGGAGTTCGGTGACGCTGAACGAACCGGCGATGGCCGTGTTCTTCGCCAGCGCGATCATCACACTGCCGAGCGGAGCCACCACCGAGCGGTACGCGTCTGCGGAGCGCGCCGGTGCCGGCCGGTACCGGCCGGGTCAGTACCGGTCGATCGGCGGCGGTTCGGGCGCGGGCATCCCGGACAGGCCCAGCGTGGCCTCGTACGCCTTCCGCCAGTCGCCGTTCTGCTCGTGCCGGGCGAGCGCGTCGTCGATGGCCAGGCGCAGCGCGGTGTCGTTCCTCGGGGTGCCGACGCCGTACGGCTCGGTGGAGAACGGCTCCCCGGCGATCCGCAGTTCGTCCGGTGCCTTGGCCGCGTAGCCCTGGAGGATGGCGTTGTCGGTGGTGACGGCGTCGACCTGGCCGCTGATCAGGTTGTCGACGCAGGCCGAGTAGGTGTCGTAGCCGATCAGCCTGGCCTTCGGGTAGTCCTTCTGGATCCGCTGGTACGGCGTGGAGCCGGCCGCGGAGCAGACCTTCCGGCCGTTCAGGTCCTGCGGCCCGTTGATCTCCTCGTCGCTCCTGCGCACCAGCAGCGCCTGCCCGGCGACGAAGTACGGGCCGGCGAAGCCGACCAGCTTCTTGCGGTTGTCGTTGATGGTGTAGGTGCCGACGTAGTAGTCGACCTGGCCGTTCTGCAGCGCGGTCTCGCGGTTGGCCGAGGCGATGGTGCTGAACTCGATCCGGTCCGGGGCGAAGCCCAGGTCGGCGGCGGCCATCCTGGCGATCTCGATGTCGAAGCCGGAGTAGACGCCGCTCGCCGGGTCCTTCTGCCCCAGGTACGGCTGGTCCTCCTCGACCCCGACCACCAGGTGGCCCCTGGCCCGGGCCGCGTCTAGGGCGGCGGAGCCGGTGACCGCGTCGCCGCTCTGCACCTGGTAGCTGGGCAGGGCGCCCGGCTGCGGGCCCTTGACCTGCGGGGTGCCGGACTTGCCGCAGCCGGTCAGGAGGAGGACCAGGGCCAGGGCCGGCAGCACCGGCCGCGGTGGTGCGTCGCACGGCGCCGCCTCAGTGCTTGAGGATCTTGGAGAGGAAGTCCCTGGCCCGGTCGCTCTCCGGACGGGCGAAGAAGTCCTCGGGGGCACGGTCCTCGACGATCCGGCCGTCGGCCATGAAGACCACCCGGTTGGCGGCGGACCGGGCGAATCCCATCTCGTGGTCGACGTCCCGCAGCACGTGCAGGTCGCCGAAGTGCTTGTTCACCCCGCTGAGACTGATCAGCGGGGTGAAGACGGCGGCGGTCACCTGCTCTGGCGCCCCTTGGCGAGCCAGCCGAGCGCCGCACCCGCGACCAGGGTCGCCAGCAGCGCGATCCACAGCGGCGCCGTCACGGTGAAGACCCAGAACTGGATCTTCACCCGTTCCAGGTTGGCGAACAGGAACCAGATCGCCAGCGCCACGATCACGACGATGGCGATCACCCTGGTCGGTACGCCCGCGATCTCGCCGCGCTTCTTGGCCCCCGGGGAGCCGTCGGAAATCTTGGTCACCCCCGCAGTCTGCGCCGCGCCGGGCCCGGGGACGGCCGCGCCGCCCGGGGTTGGCCCGGGCGGCGCAACGCGGTACACCCGTACGGGCGACCGGCCGGCCCCGGCGGCCGCGGGTGACGAGCCGTCAGCGCTCGTCCCGCCAGGAGCGCCACAGCGCCGCGTACGGGCCGTCGGCCGCCACCAGTTCGGGGTGGCTGCCGTACTCGCTGATCCGGCCCCGCTCGACCACCGCGATCACGTCCGCGTCGTGCGCGGTGTGCAGCCGGTGCGCGATCGCGATCACCGTACGGCCGTCCAGCACCCGCGCCAGCGAGCGCTCCAGGTGCCGGGCGGCCCGCGGGTCGAGCAGTGAGGTGGCCTCGTCCAGCACCAGGGTGTGCGGGTCGGCCAGCACCAGCCGGGCGAGTGCCAGCTGCTGCGCCTGGGCCGGCGTCAGCGCCGTACCGCCCGAGCCGACCTCGGTGTCCAGGCCGGACGGCAGCGCGTCCGCCCACTCGGCGGCGTCCACCGCGGCCAGGGCCGCCCGCAGCTCGGTGTCGTCCGCGTCCGGCCGGGCCAGCCGGAGGTTGTCCCGCAGGGTGCCGACGAAGACGTGGTGCTCCTGGTTGACCAGCGCCACCTGGGTGCGCACCCGCTCGGCCGGCATCCGCGAGAGCTGCGCGCCGCCGAGCGTGACGCTGCCGCGGCCCGGGGCGTAGATGCCCGCGAGCAGCCGGCCCAGGGTCGACTTGCCCGCCCCGGACGGGCCGACCAGCGCGACCCGGCTGCCGGGTGCCACGTCCAGGCTGATGCCGTGCAGCACGTCCGCGCCCTCGCGGTAGCCGAACCGCACCTGGTCCGCCGTCACCCGCGCGCCGTCCGGGTGCGCCGACTCGTCGGTCTCGCGGTCCGGCACCTCGCGGACGCCGACCAGCCGGGCCAGCGAGGCCTGGCCGATCTGCAGCTCGTCGTACCAGCGCAGGATCATGTCCACCGGGTGGGTCAGCGCCTGGGCGTAGAGCACTCCCGCGGTCAGCTGGCCGACGCCGATCCATCCGTTCAGCGTGTACACCCCGCCGAGCAGCAGGGTGCCGAGGATCGCCAGGGCGTACGTCGCCTCGATGGTCGGGAACCAGCTGACCCGCAGCCACAGCGTGTACCGCTCCCAGTCCAGCCACTCGGCGATCTTGCGGTCGGTCAGTTCGACCCGCTCCTCGCCGAGCCGCAGCGCCTCCACCGTCCGGCCCGCGTCCACCGTCTCGGCCAGCACGGTGTTGACAGCCGCGTAGCCGGCCGACTCCGCCCGGTACGACTGCGGGGCCCGCCGGAAGTACCAGCGGGAGGAGGCCAGCAGCAGCGGCAGGCCGATCAGCGCGCTGACCGCCAGCAGTGGCGAGGTGAGCACCAGCGCGCCGGACACCAGCACCAGCGAGACCACCGCGACCGCCAGCTCCGGCACCGCCTCGCGGACCGACTTGGCCAGCCGGTCGATGTCGGTGGTGCCCCGGGAGACCAGGTCCCCGGTGCCGGCCCGCTCCAGGACGCCCGGCGGCAGGGCGACCGAGCGGACCAGGAAGTCCTCCCGCAGGTCGGCCAGCACCTCCTCGCCGAGCACCCCGCCGCGCAGCCGGGACAGCCCGGTGAAGACGGACTGCACCACCAGCGCCGCCAGGTACCAGCCGACGGCCGAGAGCACCCTGCCCTCGGCGGTGCCGGCGCTCAGCGACTCCACCAGCGAGCCGAGCACCCACGGGCCGACCAGGCCCGCCACCGTGGCCACGGTGTGCAGCAGCACCACGCCGCTGAACCCCCGGCGGTGGCGCCGGGCCAGCAGCCGCACGTACGAACGGACCGCGGCCGGCGAGCCGACCGGCAGCATGGTGGCCGGCCCGCTCTCCTGGACGGCTGGAGGCTTCATACCGGCTCCTTCACGGGTTCGTCGCGGACCATCGGGGTGTCGTCCTCGCGGGTGACCACCGCGCGGTAGTGCCGGTCGGCGGCCAGCAGCTCACGGTGGCCGCCGGTGGCGCTCACCCGGCCGTCGCGCACCAGCACCACCGTGTCGGCCCGGTCCAGCAGCAGCGGGCTGGTCGCGAACACCACGGTGGTGCGACCGGCCCGGAGTTCGCCCAGCCCGGCCGCGATCCGGGACTCGGTGTGCGCGTCCACCGCGCTGGTCGGCTCGTCGAGCACCAGCACCGGCGGGTCCGCGACCAGCGAGCGGGCCAGCGCCAGGCGCTGGCGCTGGCCGCCGGAGAGCGAGCGGCCGCGTTCGGTGACCACGGCCCGCATGGCGTCCCCCGCGCACTCGGGCGAGCCGTCGACCAGGGCGTCCAGTACGTCCTCGGCCTGCGCCGCGGCCAGCGCCTCGGCCACCGTCACCCGGCCGGAGCGGGGCACGTCCAGCAGGTCGGCCAGCGTGCCGGAGAGCAGCACCGGCTCCTTGTCGTGCACCATCACGGCCGCCCGCGCGGCCGCCAGCGGCACCTCGTCCAGCACCGTGCCGCCGAGCCGGACGCCCGGTACGGGCGGCTCCCCCTCGACGGGCGGCAGATGGCCGCCGAGCCGGGCGGCGAACGCGCCGGCGAAGTCCGGGTCGCCGCAGACCACGGCCGTCAGCCGGCCGGCCCGTGCGGTCAGCCCGGTCACCGGGTCGTGCAGGTCGGCGCGGTCCGGCCGGTCCAGCACCGCGGCCGGGTCGGCCTCGTCGCCGCCGCGGGTCAGCGCCAGCACCCGGGTGGCCCGGGCGGCCGAGACCCGGGCCACGCTGTAGGCGTGCGCGGCCTCGCCGAGGATCCGCAGCGGGGCCGCCAGGAACGCGGTGGCACCGTAGACGGCCACCAGCTCGCCGACCTCGATCCGCCCGGAGACCGCCAGCCGGGCGCCGTACCAGGTGACCCCGACCACGAACAGGCCGGGCAGCAGGACCTGCTGGGCCTGCATCAGGGCCCAGATCCGGCTGGCCCGGACGGCCGCGCCGCGGACCTGCTGGGAGGCGGCGCGGTAGCGCTGCAGGAACAGCTCCTCGCCGCCGATGCCGCGCAGCACGCGCAGCCCGGCGACGGTGTCGGCGGCCAGCTCGGTCGCCTTCCCGCCGAGCGCCCGCTGCTCGTCGTAGCGGCGCTCGAACGGGCCGAGCAGCGGCCACACGGCTACCGCCAGCACCGGTACGCCGAGCAGGACGGCCACCCCGAGCAGGGGCTGCTGCACCAGGACGGCCAGGCTGACGCCGAGCCAGACCAGGACGGCGGCGCGCACCCGGGCGGTCAGCTCCACGTACCAGCCGATCTTCTCGACGTCGCCGCTGCTGACGGCGACGATCTCGCCGGTGGCGATCGAGCGGGAGAGCCCGGCGCCCAGGTGGGAGGCCTGGCGGGCGACCAGCTGGCGGAGCTGGGAGGCGGCGGTGATCCAGTTCCAGACGGCCTGGCGGTGCAGCAGGACGAAGCCGGTGGTCTGGACGGCCGAGAGGACCAGGGCCAGCGCTCCGGCCCGCCAGAGCCCGGCGCCGTCGTGCTCGACGGCGGCCTGGATGCCCAGGCCCAGGGCGGTCGGCAGGGCCGCCATGCAGCCCAGCTCCAGCACACCCCAGCAGGTGGCGAGCCGTTGGCCGCGGCGCTGGCAGCGGCGCAGCCAGCGGAGGAAGGCGATCGGGGAGGAGAGGTCCGGGGTCCCCGGATCGGACATGGGCAGGGGTGTGAGCGGCATGACGCTCCGTTTGCGCGGTGCTGACAGGGTCTCTGCGGCAGGCTGCCGAGGCGCGCGACCGGTTCTCGGGCGCGGCGATGCGCCCTGGGGACGCGTGTGCGGCCAGGGCGGGGCGGGGCGGGGGGACGGTCTCATCAGGACGTCATGGGCATCGAGCGTGCCGGGCCCGATGTGAGCTGCGCAACAGGTTTTCCGGTCGTACCCGCCCCCGGCCCGCGTCCGCCCGCGCGGGTTCACCGCTGACGGTGAATCCCGGTCGGGGAATGATTCGCCGTCGCCACCGGTTGGTCATGGTCGAACATCATCGGACGATCAGAAGGGCACCCCTTCTCGTGAGCACCATCCCCAGCGTCACCCTGAACAACGGCGCGGAGATCCCGCAGCTCGGCTTCGGTGTCTGGCAGGTCCCGGACGCGGAGGCCGCTCCCGCGGTGCGGACCGCCATCGAGGCCGGTTACCGCTCGATCGACACGGCCGCGATCTACGAGAACGAGGTCGGCACCGGCGAGGCCGTCGCTCAGGCGGGCGTCCCGCGCGAAGAGCTGTACGTCACCACCAAGCTGTGGAACTCGGGCACCAGGGACTGGTCGGGCCGGCAGGGCCGGGACGCCGTCCGCAGGGCCTTCGACGACTCGCTGGGCAAGCTCGGCCTCGACTACGTCGACCTGTACCTGATCCACTGGCCGCGCCCGATGCACGGCACCTTCCTGAACGTGTGGGAGGGCGTCACGGAGCTGCTGGCGGACGGCCGGGTCAAGTCGGTCGGCGTCTCCAACTTCGGCATCCCGCAGCTGGAGACCCTGCTCAAGGAGAGCTCCGTGGTGCCGGTGCTCAACCAGGTCGAGCTGCACCCGTACTTCCCGCAGCACGAGCTGCGCGACTTCCAGTCCGGGCACGGCATCGCCACCGAGGCGTGGAGCCCGCTGGGCCAGGGCGGCGCCCTGCTCGCGGAGCCGACGCTGGTGAAGATCGCCGAGAAGCACGGCCGCACGGTGGCCCAGGTGGTCCTGCGCTGGCACCTGCAGAGCGGCGTCATCGCGATCCCGAAGTCCGTGACGCCGTCCCGGATCCGGGAGAACCTCGACGTGGCCGGCTTCGAACTGGACGCCGACGACCTGGCCGCGATCGCCGCCGTGGAGACCGGCGTCCGGATCGGCCCGGACCCGCAGGGCTTCGACTGGAACTGACCGTCCCGGTCGGCGGACACGCTTGAAGGGCCGTCACCCCCGCGGGGGTGACGGCCCTTCAAGTGCCCTGGCGAATCGTTACACCCGATTCACGGATGGAACCGGAACTACAGCCGTGCCGCCTTCGCGAGCAGGGCCATCGCCGGCTCGTGCTCGTCCGCGTCGAGCGGGGAGAGCAGGAGTTGCTGGACCTCACGCACGCCCGCCGCCGAGCGGTGCAAGAGGTCCTGGCCGTCCGGCGAGAGCGAGAGCAGGTTGCGCCGCCCGTCGGAGGGGTCACGGCGACGCAGGACCAGACCACGGCGGACGAGACGGCTGACCATCTCCGCCATCGTCGCCTTGTCGAGCGAGGCGAGCTCGCCGACGGTGCGCTGGTCCGCGCCCGGCTCGGTCTCCAGCGCGTCGAGCACCGCGTACTGCGGGGCCGTCAGTTCGGAGCCGACCTTCTCGGACCAGAGCTTGGTGTGTACCTGCTGCGCCACCCGGATCAGGTAGCCGATCGCCCGCTGGGCGTCCAGCATCGGCCGGGCATCGGTCATGACCGCGACGGCGGCAGGCTCCAGCCGGGCTATCTTCGACATCACCCGGACGATCTCGACCTGCTCGTCGGGGTTGAGGGGCTCGAACAGCGTGCGCTGCACGCGGACCACTCCGCCGGTGGCCTCGCGCACCGCCTGGGCGCCGTTCTGCGAGAGTGCCAGCAGCTTGCGACGGCCGTCGGCCGGATCGCGGCGGCGGAGCACCAGACCGCGCCGCACCAGGCGGGCGACCATTTCGGCCATCGTGGCCTTGTCGAGCGAGGCCCGCTCGCCAACCGTGCGCTGGTCGGCGCCCGGTTCAAGGGCCAGCACCAGCAGAACGGCGAACTGCGGAGCCGTCAGCTCGGTACCGACGAATTCGGACCACAAGCGGGTGTGTACCTGCTGGGCCACGCGGATGAGGTGGCCGGGCGACTGCTGCAGTCGACCGGTCACTCGGGTTGTCGGGATCTCCCCCAGCACCATGAAATCCGTCCCGGTGTCACGCCCGGTGTGTGTGGGACACCCGAGCGGGGCAGTAACGGCGAGTGAGCATCCCGCTGTGATGGAAGGCACGCCAGCCGTGCAGCCGGTGGCTGCTGGCGCACACTATACAAACGGTCGGCCTGTGCTGGCAGGCAGGGGCCAATAGTAGACGCATGTTCGGCGAAGTTGGCATATTTCCCCGGCCTGTCGGGGTCGTGTCAGACGATGGTTCACCCGCTCGGATCCGGGGCGCCCTCACCCTCCGTCACCTGCGGCGCTGCCCTCTGGCCCGGAATCCTACTCGCCGGTAAGGTGACCGCGCACCACGCAGCGCCACCACCACGCTCCGCGCCCGCCCGCTCCGCCCCGCATCGGGCGGCGACGGCCCCGGGCCGGACGCCGTCCCGGGGAGGCCGCCGTCAACGCTCCGGCCTCGCCCGTCACCCCATCGAGAGAGACGAGTACGAGCATGACCGAGCAGATCACCACCCGGGTCGCGATCGTGACCGGCGCCGCCCGGGGCATCGGCGCCGCCACCGCCCTGCGTCTGGCGGCCGACGGCTACGCGATCGCGGTGGTCGACCTGGCCGAGGCCGCGGCCCAGGAGACCGTCGACCGGATCACGGCGGCCGGCGGCCGGGCGCTGGCCGTCGGCGCGGACGTCTCGGACGCCGAGCAGGTCCAGGCCGCGGTCGACCGGATCGCCGAGCAGCTGGGCGCCCCGGTGGTGCTGGTGAACAACGCCGGCGTCCTGCGGGACAACCTGCTGTTCAAGATGTCCGAATCCGACTGGGACACCGTCATGGACGTGCACCTCAAGGGCGCCTTCCTGATGACCCGCGCGGTGCAGAAGCACATGGTGGACGCGGGCTTCGGCCGGATCGTCAACCTGTCCTCCTCCTCCGCCCAGGGCAACCGCGGCCAGGCCAACTACTCCACCGCCAAGGCCGGCCTGCAGGGCTTCACCAAGACCCTGGCGATCGAGCTCGGCAAGTTCGGCATCACCGCCAACGCGGTCGCGCCCGGCTTCATCGCCACCGACATGACGGCGGCCACCGCGGCCCGGGTCGGCATGGAGTTCGAGGCGTTCAAGGCCGCCGCGGCCACCCAGATCCCGGTCGGCCGGGTCGGTGTCCCCGAGGACATCGCCAGCACGATCTCGTTCCTGGCCGCCGAGGGCGCCGGCTTCGTCTCCGGTCAGGTCATCTACGTCGCGGGCGGCCCGCTCGACTAGCCGGGCCCGGCGGGGTCCGGGGCGCGACACGCCGGGGCGGCCTCACCGCGCGGGCAACGGGCGGACAGGTCCACACTCGTTAGGAGGCCTGCCGCCCGCCCGGACGGCCGACCGACCCCCTCTCCCGGAGGCCCTCTATGTCCGAACCGCGTGACGTCGACTCCATGCCGACCCCGGACCACCTGCTGCACACCGGATCCGAGCACCCCGTCGATCCCGAGGACCTGGTGCGCGCCTCGGGCCGTGAGCCCACCCCCGAGCTGATCGAGAAGGCCCGTCAGGATCTGGCCAAGTACGGCGCCGTCGCCGTGGAGCGGCTGCTGCCCTGATCAGCGCCCGTCCGGTGTCGAAGGCCCCGCAGAGATGCGGGGCCTTCGACGTTTCCGGGCGCGTCTCCGCATGGACATTTCACGCCGGATTTCACGCCGGGCCCGTAGTCAGGCGCGCGGAACTGCGCTATACCTGCCCACAGTTGCTCAATACTGCACTGTGAGAGGTGCTTATGCGCAGAACTGTGCACCACCCGCTCATACGGCCGGCCGCCCTGGCCCTCGCCGCCGCACTGACCCTGACCGGCGCGAGCCTCAGCGCCGCGCTCGCCCCCACCGCCGTCGCGGCCGCCACCACCAGCGCCGGCGCCGTCACCGCGTTCAGCGCCAACGGCGCGGTCTACGCCGTCTCGGCCGGCAAAGCCAGGGCCCGGGTCAGCTTCACCACCGACCAGGTCTTCCGGATCGAGCTCGCCCCCAACGGCACCTTCACCGACCCGACCGGCTCCGACATCGTGCTGCCCCAGGGCGCCCCGCCCGCCACCAGCTGGCGCGACGCCGGCGACCGGTACGAGATCTCCACCGCGGCGCTGACCCTGCGGGTCTACAAGTCGGCCCTGCGGTTCGCGCTGTACCGGGCGGACGGCACCCTGGTGTGGTCCGAGTCCAAGCCGCTCGGCTGGGACACCAAGGCCACCACCCAGACCCTCACCCGGGGCGCCACCGAGCAGTTCTTCGGCGCGGGCGAGCAGAACGGCTCCTTCTCGCACCGGGACAGGACCGTCCAGGTCTCCCAGGACACCAACTGGAACGAGGGCGGCCACCCGAACTCGGTGCCGTTCTACCTCTCCTCGGCCGGTTACGGCGTCTTCCGCAACACCTGGGCCCCGGGCACCTACGCCTTCACCGACCCGGTCACCACCACCGAGCAGGAGCTGCGCTTCGACGCGTACTACTTCGCCGGACCCACCACCAAGGACGTGATCGGCCAGTACACCGCACTGACCGGCAAGCCCTTCCTGCCGCCGATCTACGGCCTGGAGATGGGCGACTCCGACTGCTACCTGCACAACGCCAACCGGGGCGAGCGGCACACCCTGGACGCACTCAAGGTCGCCGACGGATACCTCCAGAACGACATGCCGAACGGCTGGATGCTGGTCAACGACGGGTACGGCTGCGGCTACGAGAACCTCGCCCAGACCGCCCAGGGCCTGCAACAGCGCAAGATGCAGATGGGCCTGTGGACCGAGAACGGCCTCGCCCAGCTCGCCGACCAGGTCAGGGCCGGTCAGCGGGTCGCCAAGCTGGACGTGGCCTGGGTCGGCTCGGGCTACAAGTTCGCGCTCGACGGCTGCAAGGCCGCGTACCAGGGCATCGAGGCCAACAGCGACGCCCGGGGCTTCACCTGGGCCCCGGAGAGCTGGTCCGGCGCGCAGCGCTGCGGGGTGCAGTGGAGCGGCGACCAGTCCGGCAGCTGGGACTACATCCGCTGGCAGATCCCGACCTACGCCGGCGCGACCATGTCCGGCATGGCCTACAACAGCGGCGACGTGGACGGCATCTTCGGCGGCAGCGCCAAGACCTACACCCGCGACCTGCAGTGGAAGTCCTTCCTGCCGGCCATCATGTCGATGGACGGCTGGGCCCCCAGCGACAAGCAGCCGTACCGGTACGGGGAGCCGTACACCGCGATCAACCGCAAGTACCTGAAGCTCAAGGAGTCGCTGCTCCCCTACATGTACAGCTTCGCCGCCGAGGCCACCCGCACCGGCGTCGGCCCGGTCCGCCCGCTGGCCCTGGAGTACCCGGACGACCCGGTGGCGGCCACCGACGCGGCGAAGTACGAGTTCCTCAGCGGTACCGACTTCCTGGTCGCACCGGTGTACGCGGACACCGCCGTCCGGGACGGCATCTACCTGCCCAAGGGCACCTGGGTGGACTACTGGACCGGCCGCACCTACCAGGGCCCGACCACGGTGAACGGCTACCAGGCCCCGCTGGACACCCTGCCGCTGTTCGTCAGGGCCGGCGCCACGGTGCCGATGTGGCCCGGTGTCAGCTCCTACCTCGACCGCACCGCCGGCTCGCCGCTGGCCTGGGACGTCTACCCGCAGGGCCACGGTTCGTTCGGCCTCTACGAGGACGACGGCGTGACCCGGCAGCACCGCGCCGGCAGGTACGCCACCCAGACCGCCACGGTGGACGCCCCCGCCACCGGCGTCGGCCAGGTCCGGATCGACGTGAGTGCCAGCAGCGGCGACTTCACCGGCAAGCAGGCCGCGCGGCCGTACACCTTCACCGTGCACAGCACCACCGCGCCGACCCGGGTCGCGCTGGGCGGGCGGGCGCTGCCGAAGCACGCTTCCAAGGCCGCCTTCGACGCCGCCGCCGAAGGCTGGTGGTACGACCCGGCGGACCGCACCGGCGTGGTCGACGTCAAGACGGCCGCGCTGTCCACCTCGGCCGCCTTCCAGCTGGTGCTGGACGGCGCGAGCGCGGTCGGCGGCGGCAGCACCCCGCCCGACCCGGGCGGCCCGCGGGCCGACAGCTGGGCGAGCGACCTGACCTGGCTGAGCTCGGCGAACGGCTGGGGCCCGGCCGAGCGTGACCGCAGCAACGGCGAGCAGGGGGCGGCCGACGGCCGGCCGATCACCCTCAACGGCACCGTGTTCCCGAAGGGGATCGGCGCGCACGCCGCGTCCGACATCGAGATCCTGACCGGCGGTCACTGTTCCTCCTTCACCGCGACGGTCGGCATCGACGACGAGATCAGCGGGTACGGCGACGTCACCTTCTCGGTCCGGGCCGACGGGGCGACCCTGTGGACCTCGCCGACGCTCGGCTCCCAGTCGGCCCCGCTCGCGGTGGACGTCCCGCTCGGCGGGGCGCAGCGGGTGCACCTGGTGGTGACCGGCGTCGGTACGGCCACCGGCGACCACGGCGACTGGGGGGCGGCCCGCTTCCACTGTTCCTGAGCCTGCGCGGACTCGGACAGCGAACCGTCCGAACGGCAGTAGATC
The DNA here is from genome assembly GCF_041434935.1 of Kitasatospora sp. NBC_00374. Taxonomy (NCBI): domain Bacteria; kingdom Bacillati; phylum Actinomycetota; class Actinomycetes; order Kitasatosporales; family Streptomycetaceae; genus Kitasatospora; species Kitasatospora sp. NBC_00374. The sequence continues at coordinate 2,066,966 of NZ_CP107964.1, forward strand.
CGAGCAATGGCGGCCATTTCCGATCACGGGAATGGCCGCCACTCAATTCGCCGCCTCCCCGGGATTCAATTGGAGAAACCTTCATGAATCGGCGCACCGACGTGCGGCCGGAGCGGCTTTCGCACGGCACACAAGATCAGCACACCATCCTGACCAGCCAACTTCGGACAACTTTCGGAGCCGTCCGCCGACTCCGGGTAACCTCTGGCACGTGCCAGTCAGAATCGAATCCACCGACCCCCCGATTACCTCCGCCCGGGACGGAAGCGGAACCGCCATCGAGTCGGGGTGGCCGCCGATCAGCAGACGGCACGCCATGGCCTTCGGGTTCACCGGCCTCGGCTACCTCCTGGTGGTGGTCGGAATCCTCTGCGACACCACCCTGGTCGACCTCGACTGGTCGTTCCAGCAGCTCCAGCCCTACCGGCGCTGGCCCGAGCTGGAGCCGTACCTGGACGTCTGGGTGGTGGCCGGACAGCGCGGGCCGACCGCGATCGCCGCCTGCCTGTGGCTCGGCTGGCGCTCGTACCGGACGGGGACGATGCGGCCGCTGCTGGTGATGGGCACGGCACTGCTGCTGCTCAACATCACGGTCGGCGCAGTCAAGATCGTGACGGGCCGGCTCGGTCCGCACTACGCGCACTACGTGGGCTCCCCCGAGCTGTTCTCCGGCGGCAACATCTTTCCCTCGGGGCACACCGCCAACGCGGTGGTCACCTGGGGCGTGCTCGCCTACCTGGCCACCCGGGGCCGGCGGACCGGCGCGGTACTGGCCGGCGCGACCGCCGTCTCGATCGGGCTGACCACGGTCTACCTGGGGACCCACTGGCTCTCCGACGTCCTGGCGGGCTGGGCGGCCGGACTGCTGGTCCTGCTGGCGCTGCCGCCGGCCGAGCCGCTGATCGCCGGCCTGGACACCCGGATCGCCCGGATGCGGCGGGGCGACTGAGCCGACCGGCCGACCGGCCCGCGGCCTACCCTGGAGGTGGAGCGACAGGGCGCGGAGGCGAGCGCGATGCGACCGGCGAAGACACCCAGGACCTGGCGGAGCGGGACCGAACCCGCCACCGCCCGTACCGACCTGAAGCTGCGCTTCCTGCTCTCGATGCTGTTCACACCGCTGTTCGCGCTGCTCACGGTCGGTTTCGCGGTCTGGGCCGCCCGCTCGGGTTCGGCCGACAACCCGAGCCAGGCCACGCTGACCGTCTTCGCCGCCGCCTGCGGCGCGCTGACCCTGTTCGCCGCCGTCGACCTCTGGGTGGTGGTCCGGCGCCGACGCACCGAGCTGTGACCCGCCGTACCGGCCGGTGGCGCCCTCCGGCGGCGCCGCGACGCCGGGGGCTTCCGAACCGGACGCGAGCATGACACCGTACGGGCATGCGTCTTCGAGCCACCCTGCTGGCCTGCACGGCCATCGCCGCCCTGACCCTGTCCGCCTGCTCCGGCAGCGGTGCCGACAGCGGCGGGAGCAGCGCCCCCGCCGCCGCCTCCGGTGCGCCGTCCACCGCCGTCGCGCCCTCCGAGCCCGCCCCGCAGGGCTCGGCGCCCGCCTCGCAGCCGCCCGCGCCCGAGGCGTCCAAGTCCGCGCCCCCGGCCGACGCCGGCCTGCCGCCCGCCCCGGACGGCGCGGCCACCGCGAAGCTGGTCGCGGCCCTGGACGCGATCGACCCGGACATCGTGGCGGGCAAGCCGGACAAGGCCGTGGAAGCGGCCCGCACCCAGTGCCAGGCGATCTACAACTTCCCCAAGGACCGGGCCAAGCTGATCGCCCTCGCCGAGCAGCGCTTCACCTCGCCCGCGCACCCGGGCGGCTTCGGGCCGGAGAAGGCCGAGAAGATCCTGGCCGCCGTCCAGTCCACGCTGTGCGACGCGCCCCGCTGACCGTGCCCCGCTGACCGTCCCTCAGGGGCGGGGGCCGCTCCGCGCCCCCCGCCCCCCTGCGGTCATCTGCTGCCGACGGCCTGCTTGACCAGGGTCCGCCCGAAGTCCCACATCAGCCCGCTGCCGCGGTGCGCATCGTCCATCACCTCGGTGAACGCGGCCATGAAGCGGTCCACCTCCCGCTCGGTGATGGTCAGCGGCGGGATGAGCTTGATCACCTCCAGGTGGTCGCCGGAGACCTGGGTGAGGATCCGGTGCCGCTGCAGCAGTGGCACCACCACCATCTGTGCGAACAGGCCCTTGCGGGCGGCCTGCAGGGCCGTCCAGCCGGTCCGCAGCTTGAGCGACTTCGGCCGGCCGAACTCGATACCGATCATCAGACCGCGGCCCCGCACCTCGGCCAGCAGCTCGTACCTGTCCACCAGCGCCGTCAGCCGCTCCCGGAACAGGTCGCCGACCTGCCGGGCGTTCTCCACCACCCGCTCGTCCCGCATCACCTGCAGGGTCGCCAGGCCGGCCGCCATCGCCTGCGCGTTGGAGCCGAACGAGGCGGAGTGCACCAGCACCCGGTCCATCGAGGAGTAGACCTTCTCGAAGATCCAGCTCTTGCCCAGGGTGGCGCCGATCGGCACGTACCCGCCGGAGAGCGCCTTGGCCGCGCACACCAGGTCCGGCAGCACGCCCTCCTCGTGCTGGTAGGCGAAGAAGTCACCGGTGCGTCCGATGCCGGTCTGCACCTCGTCGCAGATCAGGAGGGCCTTGTGCTCGTGCAGCAGGGTCTGCGCGGACCGCAGCCAGCCGGGCGGGGCCGCGTGCACGCCCTTGCCCTGGATCGGCTCGACGATGAGCGCCGCGACGTCGCCCCGCTTCAACTCCTTGGCCAGCGCGCCGAGATCGCCGAGCGGGATCGCGGTGTCCGGCAGCAGCGGCTCGAAACCCTTGCGGAAGCCGGCCTCGCCGTTGACCGACAGCGAGCCCGCCGTCAGTCCGTGGAACGCGTGGTCGCAGTAGAGCACCCGGCGTCTCCCGGTGGCGTAGCGGGCGAACTTGAGCGCCGTCTCGACCGCCTCGGTGCCGCTGTTGCCGAAGAACACCCGGTCCAGGCCCGGGGCGTACGAGAGCAGCTGTTCGGCCAGCAGGCCGGGCAGCGGTGAGCAGTCGAAGCGGGTGAGGTCGGGCAGGCCGAGGTCGATCACCTGGTGGATCGCGTCCCGGACCACGGGGTGGTGCCGGCCGAGGGCGAAGACGCCGAAGCCGGCCAGCATGTCGAGGTAGGAGTTGCCCTCGGCGTCGTAGAAGTACGGGCCCTCGGCTCGCTCGTAGTACTTGTCGAAGCCGATCGTGTGCAGCATCCGGGACAGCTGCGGGTTGAGGTACGTGTTCTGCAGCTCGTACCGCTCGGCGCCGCGTTCGGCGATCAGGGCGGCCAGGTCGAGCGGGCGGGCGGGTCGGTCAGCCGGCATGGTGCGGGTTCGCTCCTCGGATCGGCAGCAGGTGCTTGGCGAAGGCGGCGGTCTGCGCCGCGACGCCGGTGCCGGTGAGCCCGATCTGCTCCAGGATCTCGCCGCGGCCGGCGTGGTTCAGGAACTCCTGCGGGATGCCGAGGTCGCGCAGCGGGGTGTCCACACCGCCGTCGCGCAGGGCCTGGGCGATCGCCGCCCCGACTCCCCCGGCCCGCCCGTTGTCCTCGACGGTGACGACCAGTCGGTGGGCGGCGGCCAGCGAGACCAGGGCCGGGTCGACCGGCTTGACCCAGCGCGGGTCGACCACCGTCGCGGTGAAGCCCTCGGCGGCCAGCAGGGCGGCGGCGTCCAGGCAGGCCGGCGCCATCGCGCCGACGGCCACCAGCAGGACGTCGGGGTTGGGGCCGGTGCGCTGGAGTACGTCGACGCCGCCGATCCGCTCCACGGCGGGCACGGCCGGGCCGAGGTCGCCCTTGGGGAAGCGCAGCACGGTCGGCGCGTCGGAGACGGCCACCGCCTCGCGCAGCTGGGCGCGCAGCTGCTCGGCGTCGCGCGGGGCGGCCAGCCGCAGGCCCGGGACGACCTGCAGGATCGACATGTCCCACATGCCGTTGTGCGAGGCGCCGTCGTTCCCGGTGACGCCGGCCCGGTCCAGGACGAAGGTGACGCCGAGCCGGTGCAGGGCCACGTCCATCAGGACCTGGTCGAAGGCCCGGTTGAGGAAGGTCGCGTAGACCGCGACGACCGGGTGCAGACCCCCGGTGGCGAGGCCGGCGGCGCTGGCCACGGCGTGCTGCTCGGCGATGCCGACGTCGAAGGTCCGCTCCGGGTAGGCCGCGGCGAACTTGGCCAGGCCGACGGGTTGGAGCATCGCGGCGGTGATCGCGACCACGTCGGGGTAGTCGGCTCCCAGCGCGAGCATCTCGCCGCCGAAGACCGAGGTCCAGGAGGTGCCGGCGGAGGGCGAGATGGGCAGGCAGGTGTACGGGTCGATCGGGTTGACGGCGTGGAACCGGTCGGCCTCGTCCTGCTCGGCAGGGCGGTAGCCGCGCCCCTTGACGGTGAGGCAGTGCACGATCACCGGGCCGCCGAAGTGCCGGGCTTGGCGCAGCGCCTGCTCGACCGCGCCGATGTCGTGGCCGTCGATCGGGCCGAGGTACTTCAGGCCCAGGTCCTCGAACAGGCCCTGCGGGGCGAAGGCGTCCTTGAAGCCCTTCTTGGCGCCGTGCAGCGCGTCGAAGATCGGCTGGCCGACCAGCGGGGTGCGCTGCAGCGCCTCCTTGCCGCGGGCCAGGAAGCGCTCGTAGCCCTGGGTGGTGCGCAGCGTCGACAGGTGGTGGGCCAGGCCGCCGACCGTCCGGGCGTAGGAGCGCTCGTTGTCGTTGACGACGATGACCAGCGGGCGGTCCTTGGCGTCGGCGATGTTGTTGAGCGCCTCCCAGGCCATCCCGCCGGTGAGCGCGCCGTCGCCGATGACGGCGACGGTGCGCCGGTCCGCGCGGCCGAGCAGCTGGTTGGCCTTGGCGATGCCGTCGGCGTAGCCGAGCGCGGTGGAGGCGTGCGAGTTCTCGATCAGGTCGTGCTCGGACTCGCCGCGGGAGGGGTAGCCGGAGAGGCCGTCCTTGGCCCGCAGCCGGGTGAAGTCCTGGCGGCCGGTGAGCAGCTTGTGTACGTAGGCCTGGTGGCCGGTGTCGAACAGGATGCGGTCGTGCGGCGAGTCGAAGACCCGGTGCAGCGCGATGGTCAGTTCGACCACGCCGAGGTTGGGGCCGAGGTGGCCGCCGGTGCGGGTGACGGCGTCGATCAGGAAGTCCCGGATCTCGTCGGCCAGCAGCGGCAGGTCCTCGGCCGGCAGCCGTCTGAGGTCGGCGGGCCCCTTGATGGTGGGCAGAAGTGACATGGCTTCACCTCGCGGCTCGTTCAAAACGATGACTGTCGGTGTCCAGCCTGCGGCCGCGGCGGGCCGCCCGCCTGTTGTGCCCCGGCCCGCCGACGGGCGGGGTGGTCCGGGGCACGGGGACGCTCAGCCGCTCCGGTTGGCGGCGAGGGTCTCGCGCATGGCGCGCAGGGACTCCTTGAGCGAGCCCATGGTCGCGAGGACGGCGGTCGGCTCGTAGCCGCAGTGCGCCATGCAGTTCTCGCAGCGCGGGTCCTTGCCGCGGCCGTACTTGGCCCAGTCGGTCTTCTCGATCAGCTCGCGGTAGGTCGGCACGTAGCCGTCGGCCATCAGGTAGCAGGGGCGCTGCCAGCCGAACAGCGAGTAGTTCGGGATGCCCCAGGCGGTGCACTCGAAGTCGACCTTGCCCTCCAGGAAGTCCAGGAAGAGCGGGCTGTGGTTGAGCCGCCAGCGCAGCCGGTTGCCGCCGGCGAAGGCCTTCTTGAACAGTTCCCTGGTCTGTGCGACGCCGAGGAAGTGCTCCTGGTCGGGGGCCTTCTCGTAGGCGTACGCCGGGGAGATCATCATCTCGTCGACGTGCAGCTCGTCGTTGAGGTAGTCGAGCACCTCGATGATGGTCTGCGGGGTGTCGGTGTTGAAGAACGTGGAGTTGGTGGTGACCCGGAAGCCGCGCCGCTTGGCCTCCTTGATCGCCTCCACCGCCTCGTCGAAGGTGCCCTCCTTGGCGACCGAGGCGTCGTGGCGCTCGCGCAGCCCGTCGATGTGCACGGTGAACGTGAAGTACGGCGAGGGCGTGAACCTGTCCAGCTTCTTGCGCATCAGCAGGGCGTTGGTGCACAGGAAGACGTACTTGCGGCGGGCCACCAGCTGGCGGACGATCTCGTCGATCTGGGGGTGCATCAGCGGCTCGCCGCCGGCGATGGAGACCATCGGGGCGCCGGATTCCAGGACCGCGCCGACCGCCTGGGCGACGGGCATTCTCTGCTTGAGCACGCCGGCCGGGTGCTGGATCTTGCCGCAGCCCTCGCAGGCCAGGTTGCAGGCGTAGAGCGGTTCCAGCTCCACGATCAGCGGGAACTTGTCCCGCCGCTTGATCTTCTGCTGCATGAGGTAGGTGCCGACCCGGATGGTCTGACGCAGCGGCATGGCCATGACTAGCTCGCCTCCTGAGGGAGCGTCGAGGGCTGTGGGTGGGGCGGGAGGGGGGTGGGGGCGGGGTGCGGCCCGCCCGTGGCCGCGTGCCAGGCGGTGAGCGCCGGTACGGCGGCGCGCAGGGTGCGCCAGGCGCGCAGCCCCGCCGGGAGGGTGCCCGGGCGGATCAGCTCGCGTTCGGGGGTGTCGACCACGATCCGCAGTACGGCGGCCGGCAGCCCGGGCCGCAGCTCGGCCCGGGCGGCGAGGACGGCGGCCGCCTCCATGTCGACGGCCAGTGCGCCCCCGGCGTGCAGCTCTGCCCGCCGGGCACCGCGGACCACCTGGTCCGCGGTGTGGTGCAGGCCGGTGTGCGCGGTGAGCCCGCGGGCCCGCAGGGCCTGGGCCAGCGCCGGGGCCGAGTCCAGCTCGAAGCGCCGGCCGTCGGTGTCGCGGACGGCGTCGGCGACGATCACCTCGCCGGGGTGGACACCGGACGCCACCGAGGCGCCGAAACCGGCCACCACCAGGGCGCCGTAGCCCTCGCCGGTCAGCAGCCGGGCGGCGCTGCGGCCGGCCCGGCGGCGGCCCATGCCGGTCCGGGCGAGGACCGGCGGGCCGCCGTGGGCGCCCGTCCAGTCGCCGCCGCGCAGGGCCCAGAGCTCCGGGCCGAGCGCGCACAGCACCAGTAGCGGGCCTTCGGTCATCGTCTGCCTCCGCCCAGGGGGGTGCCGTTGACGTACCGGCCGAGCGCGGTCACTGGGAAGACCAGCCGGTACAGGTGGTAGTTGATCGAGAAGTCCCAGGGGAAGCCGGTGCCGGTGAACTGCGGCTCGTCCCAGGTTCCCTCCGGCAGCTGGGTGTCCACCAGCCAGCGCACCCCGCGTTCGACGGCCTCGCCGTCCTCGCCGCCCGCCAGCAGGGCCATCAGCGCCCAGGCGGTCTGCGAGGCGGTGGACTCGCCGCGCCCGGCCCAGCCGGCCGGGTCCTCGTACGAGCGCATGTCCTCGCCCCAGCCGCCGTCCGGGTTCTGCCGGTCCTCCAGCCACCGGACGGCCCGACGGACCGCCGGGTGGCTGGGGGTGAGTCCGGCCGCGATCAGGGCCGGCACCACCGAGCCGGTGCCGTAGACGTAGTTGGTGCCCCAGCGGCCGAACCAGGAGCCGTCGGGCTCCTGGTTCGCCAGCAGCCAGGCGATGCCCCGCCGGGTGCGCCGGTCGTGGGCGAGGCCGACCTCGGCCAGCATCTCGACCACGTGGGCGGTGACGTCGGCGGAGGGCGGGTCGATCACCTCGCCGAAGTCGCAGAACGGCAGCTTGTTCGGGAGCCGGCTGGTGTTGTCGACGTCGAAGGCGCCCCAGGCGCCGTTCCTCGACTGCATGCCGAGGTTCCACTCGACGCCGCGGCGCACCGCGCCGGCCAGCCGCTCGGTGTCGGGGTGGGCGATCCGGCGCAGGGCCAGCACCACCTCGGCCGTGTCGTCGATGTCGGGGTAGGTGTCGTTGTGGAACTCGAACGCCCAGCCGCCGGGGGCGAGTCCGGGGCGTTTGACCGACCAGTCGCCCTTGACGGTGATCTCCTCGCCGAGCATCCAGTCGGCGGCGTCGACCAGGGCCGGGTGGTCGGCGGGCAGGCCGGCGTCGCGCAGGGCGATGGCGGCCAGGCAGGTGTCCCAGACCGGGGACTGACAGGCCTCCATCCAGCGCCGGCCGTCCTCGGTGTGCACGGTGAAGCCGTCGAAGGAGGCCAGCCCGGCCTTCATCACCGGGTGGTCGAGCGGGTAGCCGAGCAGGTGCAGGGCGATCAGCGAGTAGACGGCGGGCGGTTGGATGCCGCCCCAGCAGCCGTCGGCCTCCTGCCGCTCGGTGATCCACCGGCCGGCTCTGGCGAGCGCCAGTCTGCGCAGCGGGCGCAGGGCGTAGCGGTGGTAGACGTGCATCAGCCGGTCGAGACGCTGGAAGAGGCCGTCCCAGGTGTGGGCGGGGGCCAGCGGCCGGGCGGGGTGCGGGTCGGCCGGGTCGGTGTGCAGCTCGGTGAGTGCGAAGGGGGCCGGCCTGACCGGGCGGTTGGCGGAGACCACCGTCAGCGGCACGATGGTCTGCCGGGCCCAGCAGCCGAAGTCGTAGATGTTCAGCGGTGCCCAGCTGGGCAGGAAGATCAGCTCGGGGGGCAGCTCGGGGAGTTCCTCCCACGGCCACCAGCCGAACAGGGCGAGCCAGATCCGGGTGAAGACCCGCGTCGCGGCGATGCCGCCGCGGGCGCGGACGAACTCGGCGGCGGCCCGCATGTGGGCGGCCTCGGGGGTGTCCCCGGCCAGGCGCAGCGCGACGTACGCCTCGACCGTGGCGGACAGTTCGGGCGGGCCGCCGTGGAAGGTGGCCCAGGTGCCGTCCGGGCGCTGTTGGGAGCGGATCCAGGCGGCGCCCGCGGCGGTCTGCTCCTCCGTCCGGATGCCGAGGAACTGTCGCAGTAACAGGTCCTCGGCATCCATGGTGACGTTGGTCTCCAGGTCGCCCTTCCACCAGCCCTCGGTGTCCTGAAGGGAGAGCAGGTGGGCGGTGGCCCGGGCCAGAGCGGCCGCGGCCGGTGAAGAATCGTTTGGTCCGGTCGGGACCTGCACCCGGAGCGGGCCCGGCCCGTCGGGCACCGGCGGGCGGGCACCCACCGCGGCCGGCTCGGGATCGTACTCGGGGTCGAGCCGGCCGCCCGCGGTTGCTGTCACCTTGACGTCACCTCTCTCGTACCACCACGAATTCGGCGAGTGCCACGAAGTGCTCGCGCACCGTGTGGGCCATCGGCACCTCGTCCAGAGCGGCGAGGGCTGTCTCGTACTGGCGGCGGGCCTCGTCCTGGGTCCAGGCGCGGCCGCCGGCCTGTTCGATCAGGGCCGCGCGGGCGGCGAGCACCGGCTCGCTCTCCTCGCCCCGGCCCTTGGGGTCGGCGAGCTGCTCGGCCAGCAGCCGGGAGGCCTCGCCGCCGTCGGCCAGCGCGGCGGCCACCGGCAGCGACTTCTTGCGCTGGCGAAGGTCGCCCCAGTGCGGCTTGCCGGTGACCTCGGTGGCGCCCCAGATGCCGAGCAGGTCGTCGACGGCCTGGAAGGCGAGGCCCAGGTGGTGACCGTAGCGCTGGAGCGCGTCCGAGACCCGGTCGTCCGCGCCGGCCAGCACCGCGCCGACGGCGGCGGAGGCGGCGAGCAGGGCGCCGGTCTTGTTGCCCTCCATCTCCAGGCACTCCTCGACGGTGACCACGTCGCGGTGCTCGAAGGAGAGGTCCTGGGCCTGGCCGTCGATCAGCTTGCGGGTGGCGGTGGTGACCAGGCGTACGGCGCGGGCGGCGTCGGTGGCGGTGGCCTTCCCGGTGACCGCGGCGTCCAGCAGCACCTCGGTGCCCAGCGTGGCCAGCGCGTCGCCGACCAGGATCGCCTGGGCCGGGCCGAAGACCGTCCACGCCGTCGCCCGGTGCCGCCGGAACTCGTCACCGTCCATCAGATCATCATGGAGCAGCGAAAAGTTGTGCACCAGCTCAACGGAGACGCCACCGGGCACCCCGTACTCCGCCGGAGCCCCGGCCGCCTCGGCCGACAGCAGGGCCAGCGCGGGGCGCACGGCCTTGCCGCCGTCCCCGGCGGCCGGTCGGCCGTCCCGGTCGATCCAGCCGAAGTGGTACGCCGCGACGGTGTCCATCGGTGCGGCCAAACGGGCGACGGTGGAGCGCAGCGGCGGGGTGCACAGGCTCCGGCCGCGGGCCAGCAGCTCGACCACCGAAGGGGCGTCCTTGACCGGTGCGGACCCCGCCGCCTGACCGATCGAGCCGGTGCGTGCCTCCACGTGCGTTCCCTCTCCCTGCGTGAACCCGGCCGAACTGGACGGCCGGTCTGGTGCGATGTCGGTGGTGGTGGGGCGGGCCGTCACCGCGGCCACCGCCCGTCGCCGCGGTCGACCGGCAGCCGGCCGGCCCCGGGCGGCGTGGATCCGGCCAGCGCGGCGTCGGCCGCGGCGTGGCCGCTGCGGACGGCGCTCTCCATGGTCGCGGGCCACCCGGTGGCCGTCCACGACCCGGCGAGCAGCACGCCCGGCAGGTCGGTCCGCGCGGCGGGCCGCAGGGCGGCGGTGCCCGGGGCCGGGTCGAAGGTCGCGGTGCGCTCCCTCGTCACGAAGAAGTCCAGCACCCGGGCCCCGCGTGCGGCCGGCAGCAGGCGTTCCAGCTCGGGCAGGTAGCGCTCGCGCAGCTCGGCCACCGGCAGGTCGATCTCGTCCTGGACGGCCGACTGGGACAGCGCCAGGTACTGGGCTCCGGGCACCGCGAGGCCCGAGTGGGCCGTCCGGTCGAACACCCACTGGACCGGGGAGCCGAGCGCGGCGAAGAACGGCTTGCGCAGCAGCTTGCGGTCGTAGACCACGTGCACGTTGAGGATCGGCGCGGTGCCGAGCTCGGTGAGCCGGTGCTGCGCCTCGATCGCACCGGGCGGCAGCAGGGCCGCCGCGGCGTCCTGGGCGCCGGCCAGCACCACCGTGTCGGCGGTGAGCAGCTCGCCGCTCTCCAGGCGCACGGCGTGCTGGTCCGCAGGCTTGAGTTCGGCGGCGCGCGCCCGAAGCAGCACCCGTACGCCGGCCCGCTCCAGCTCGGCGAGGGCCGCGTCGTGGTGGATCGCGCCGAGCGGGACGTTCGCCATGCCGATGTCGGAGGCGCCCGGGTCGGAGAGCAGGCCGGTCTTGAAGACCATGGCGGCCAGTGCCAGCGAGGTCTGGTCGGCGGTGGCGTTCAGGGTGGCGACGCCGACCAGGTCCCACATCGCGGCCAGGGTGGCCGGGGTCTGGCCGTGCCGGCGCAGCCAGTCACCGAACGAGATCCGGTCCAGCGCCGGGTCGGCCAGGTCGAGGGCCTTGAGGGCGAGCGCGGCCCGGACGACCCGCAGGCGGTCGGCCGGGCCGAGGTGCGGGTAACCGGCGAGGCTGCCGGCCAGGTGCAGCGGGACGGGCAGGCCGGCCCGCTTCAGCCGGCCGAGGGTCCGCGAGCCGTCGGCGCCGACGCCGAGCACCGGGACGTCCAGGCGCGGCTGAAGATCCACCAGACGGCCCGCACCCAGCCGGTCGATCAGTCCCCGGTAGGCGGTGCAGCAGCGGAGGAAGACGTGCTGCCCGTTGTCGACGGTCAGCTCACCGCGGCGGAACGAGAAGGCCAGCCCGCCGAGCCGGGGCCGGGCCTCCAGCAGGGTGACCCGGCGGCCGGCCTCGGCCAGCCGCAGCGCGGCGGTGATGCCCGCCAGCCCGCCGCCGACCACCAGGGCGGAGGGCTGTGGAGCCGGAACCCGTGCCGACATCAGCCTCTCCCCCCATGGTTGTGGTCCTTCCGTCGCCCGGCGCTGGACAACGCTCTCCCTGCCGCGTGTGCATTTCTGCTGACACAGCGTGACATAACTGGCGAGAGAATCAAGAACGCCCTCCGGCGAGCCCGGACAGTGCCACGTATGCCTTCTGCCAGCCGGGCAGCGAGACCCGGCCGCGCAGCACCGACTCCGGCTCGGCGGCGATCCGGCCGAGCAGCCGGTGGTAGATCCCGGCCATCGCGGCGGTGCAGGCCCGGCTGCGGCGGTCGAGCATCGGCAGCAGCCGCAGGCCCTCCTCGAACGCCCGCTGGGCGCGCTCCGCCTCGAACGCGACCAGCCCGGTGAAGTCGGCCGAGGCGGGCAGCTCGGGCAGTGCGAAACCCTGCTCGCAGCCGAACCGGGCCAGGTCCTCGGAGGGCAGGTAGGTGCGGCCGTTGAGGGCGTCCTCGCGCAGGTCGCGCAGGATGTTGGTGAGCTGCAGGGCCAGCCCCAGGGTGTCGGCGTAGCGCTCGCCGAGCTCCGGGTCCTCGCAGCCGTACACGCCGAGCGAGAGCCGGCCGATCGAGCCGGCCACGCAGCGGCAGTAGGTCTTGAGGTCGTCGAAGGTCTGGTACTCGACGCCCTTGAGGTCCATCTCGACACCGTCGATCAGCTCGTCGAAGCCGCCGAGCGGGATCGGGAAGCGCCGGGCCGCGTCGGCCAGCGCGACCTTGATCGGGTCGGTGTCCTCCTCGGAGACCGCGCCGGCCCTGATCTGGTCCAGCAGGGCCCGGGTCTGCCCGAGCTGTTCGGTCTTGCGCTCGGGCGGCAGCTCGCCGTCCCCGATGTCGTCGACCCGGCGGGCCAGCGCGTACAGCGCCGACATGGCGAGCCGCTTGGACTCGGGCAGCAGCCGGATGCCGTAGCTGAAGTTGCGGGCCTGCAGGGCGGTGACCGCCTCGCAGTACCGATAGGCGGCCATGACCGGCGCCGAGGCCAGTGGTGATGCCCCCACTAGGGCACTCACCTTCCCTTCGCGAAGAGTGCCGCCGCCTTCACTGCGAGGCGGCGCTTGTCGGGCTTGGCCTGCTGAGCCAGTACGTCGTACCCGGCGGCCTCGATGGCCGACAGGGCCGCGTACCCTCCGGCGGTGAATCCCGCCAACAGCAGTCGGAGCCTTCCTCGAACCGTACCCACCAGCGGCGCCCCGTGATCGAGCAGGGTCCGCGCCCGGGCGGCCTCGAAGGCGATCAGCTCGCGGACCCGGGGGCCGGCGGTGGGCGCGGCGAGGTCGGCCTCGGTGACCTGGAAGCGCGCCAGGTCCTCGGCCGGGAGGTAGATCCGGCCGCGTCCCAGGTCCTCGGCCACGTCCTGGAGGTGCTCGATGATCTGGAGCGCGGTGCAGATCTGGTCCGAACGGGTGATCCGGTCCGGGGTGGAGCGGCCGGCGATGGCCAGCACCAGGCGGCCGACCGGGTCGGCGGAGAGCGTGCAGTAGTCGAGCAGGTCCCGGTAGGTCGGGTAGCGGGTGGCGGTCTGGTCCACCCGGTTGGCCTCGATCAGACGGCGGAACGGCTCGGGGGTCAGTCCGTGCCGGTCCACGACCGGGACGAGGGCGCGCATCAGCGGGTGGCGCGGCCCGGCGTCCCGGTCCGGGCGCAGGGCGGACTCGAAGACGCGGTCCAGATCGCGCTCCAGGCCGTCCAGCAGGGCCGGCCGGAAGCCGAGGTCCGCGGGAGCGCTCTCCACGCCCAGCAGGCGGGCCGTCCCGGCCGGGTCGGCGAGGTCGCCGTCGCCGGCGTCGTCGACCAGGCGGGCGAAGCCGTAGACCGCCATCAGGTCGGCGCGCCAGGCCGCGGGCAGGAAGCCCGGGGCCACCGGGAAGTTCTCCAGGTCGGCCTTGCCGAGGGTGCCGTCCGCCACCCCACCATCAGTCGGGTTATCTGATTTAGCTGAAGCCGCCACTGCCGTCACTCCCCCGTTGTACACCGGCCGACCCCGTCGGCCCGCCTCGGACACGCCTCACCCACCGAGTCGGGGGACGTCCCCGGTCCGGCTCCAGCCTTGCAGTCCCCGGCCACCCGGGGAAGAGCGCCCGTACACGACGGAGGGCCGGTGCCGGGAGTACTCCCGGTACCGGCCCCCGCATGTCGTGCGCGGGCGGTCAGGGGCGCTCGCCCCGCTCGTAGGCGGAGACCACGTCCTCGGTCAGACCGTCCATGACCAGCTCGCCGTGCTCGATCCAGATGGTCCGCTCGCAGACCTCGCGGATCGAGTTGTTGTCGTGGCTGACCAGGAACACCGTGCCTGCGGCCCCGCGGAGCTGGTTGATCCGCTCCTTGCTCCGCTGCTGGAACGCCTGGTCGCCGGTGGCCAGCGCCTCGTCGATCAGCAGCACGTCGTGGGTCTTGGCCGCCGCGATGGAGAACCGCAGGCGGGCGCCCATTCCCGAGGAGTACGTACGCATCGGCAGCGAGATGAAGTCGCCCTTGTCGTTGATGCCCGAGAAGTCGACGATCTCCTGGTACCGGCTGCGCACCTCCTCCTTGGTCATGCCCATCGCCAGGCAGCCCAGCACCACGTTGCGCTCGCCGGTGAGGTCGTTCATCAGCGCGGCGTTGACGCCCAGCAGGGACGGCTGGCCGTTGGTGTAGATGCCGCCGCGCTCGGTCGGCAGCAGGCCCGCGATGGCCGCCAGCATGGTCGACTTGCCGGAGCCGTTCGACCCGATCAGGCCGATCGCCTCGCCCTTGTACGCGGTGAAGCTGATGCCCCGCACCGCGTGCACCTCGCGGATCGAGGGCGACTTCTTCCGGGAGACCAGGCGGCTCAGCGCGGAGGTCGCGCTGCCCTTGCCGGCGCCCGCGCCGTGCACCTTGTAGACGATGTGCACGTCGTCCACGACCACGGTCGGCACCTTGGCGGTCTGTGCGGCCACCGGCACCTCCTTGATGTTCGTCGCGATGTCAGCCACGGCCGTACTCCTCCTCCGCCTTCCAGAAGAACACAAAGCCGAGCACGAAGGCGAAGACGGCCCAGGCGACGGCGATCATCCACACGTGGTTCGGGAGCGTCAGCCAGTGCGGCTGGGCCTCCCCTGCGGCGTTGAGGCCGCCGGGGTAGGCCTTCGGGCTGAAGCTCTCCGGCATGAACGCGTAGCGCATCAGGTCCATGTAGACCGACGCCGGGTTGAGCTCGGTGATCGTCCGGACGAACGGGGGGTAGTTCGCGATCTGCGCCTGCACGCTGTACATCACGCCGGAGACGTACATCCAGGTACGGAGGATGAACGGCATCAGCTGGGAGATGTCCGAGGCCTTGGAACCGACCCGCGCCATCACCAGGGCGAGCCCGGTGTTGAAGCCGCACTGCAGCAGCAGCGCGGGGATGATCAGCAGCCAGGTGGGGCCGGGCGTGATGCCGCTCAGCAGGACGATCGCGACCAGCACGACCATCGAGATCAGCAGCTGCTGCAGCTGGATGACGGTGAACGCGACCGGCATCGACGCACGCGGGAAGTGCAGCGCCCGGATCAGCCCGAGGTTGTCGGAGATCGAGCGGGTGCCGGACTGGATGGCGCTCTGCGAGAACTGGAAGACGAAGACGCCGACGCACAGCCACGCGATGTAGACCGGCACCGTCTCCCGGCTCTTCAGGATCACACCGAAGACCAGGTAGAACACGGCACAGTTCAGCAGTGGCGTGAGCACCTGCCAGACCTGGCCAAGCTTGGCGGTCGTGTACTGGGCCACCAGGCGCGCGGTGGCGAAGGCCACGATGAAGTGGCGCCGCGCCCACAGCTGCTTTACGTACTGGATCAGACCGGGCCGCTTGCCGCTCACCTCAAGGCCGTACTTGGCCGCGAGCTGCTTGGGGGTCAGACCCGCATCAGCCCCCACGGGAGTGGAGAGGCTCACGGAGTCACTCACTGTCGACACATTCATCCTTCATGGATCAGGACGCCGGCTCGCCCCCGGGGGAACGATGGGGAACCGGGCGGACCCTCTGGGATCACGGGGGATATTCCGGCCGGCAGCAGGGGGCTGCCGGCTGCTGCGATCAGATGACTGGCGGTCTGCCCAACCTGGTCAATCGCCATACAGTACGCCATCGCATCGGACGGCGAGGCCCGCAGGGTTCCCGCCATCCGGCCCGGAACCCGCCCACCCAGGCCTTGACCGCGTCACCGGACGGACGGCGGGCCAGCGTGAGCAGGAACCAGGTTCCCAAGTAGAGAGGCACCAGCAGCGCCGGAAGGTTCCGTCGGGCCAGCCAGACCCGGTTGCGGGCGACGTTGTGCAGGTACGTGGCGTGCCGGCCCGGCGAGGTCGTCGGGTGGTGCAGCACGATGTCCGCGCGGTAGTCGATCGACCAGCCGGCGTCCAGGGCGCGCCAGGCCAGGTCGGTCTCCTCGTGCGCGTAGAAGAAGTCCGCCGGCAGCTGGCCCGCCGTGCTGAACACCTCGCTGCGCACAGCGCTCGCACCGCCGAGGAAGGTGGTCACCGGGGAGGAGTGCAGCGGGTCGCTGGCGCGCAGCCGGGGGACGTGGCGGCGCTGGGTGACCCCGGTGTCCGGGTCGGCGATCCGGAACGAGACGATGCCCAGCTTCGGGTCGGCCGTGAAGGCCTCCCGCAGCAGCCGGGCCGAGTCCTGCAGCGGCAGCGAGCCGTCGTCGTCCAGGAAGAGCACGGCGTCGACGTCCCGCCCGTCCTGGCCGAACAGCTCGATACCGACGTTGCGCCCGCCCGGGATGCCCAGGTTCTCGGGCAGCTCGACGCTGCGCACACCCTCCGGCAGCGGCGGCAGGGGAGCGCCGTTGCCGACCACGGCGAGCTCGACCTCGGGGCCCTGCTGGGCCCGGACCGAGTCGATCAGCGCGTTCAGCTCCGCCGGGCGGTTGCCCATGGTGATGATGACGGCGCCCAGCCGGAAGCCGTCCGCCGCCGTCATCGGAGCCTGCTGGACAGGACGATGCTGAGCAGGTGCAGGACCGTCTGCAGCATGGCGATGGCGGCCAGCACGACCACCGCGAGGCGGGTGAAGAACAGCCCGCCCTGCACCGCGTCGGCGATACCGGCGGCCAGGATGAACAGCGAGGCCTCGACGGCGCCGACCAGGCGGTGGAACTTCAGCAGCGAGGCGGCCCGGCGGGCCTTGGCCACCGCGGTCGAGCGCGGCACCGAGGCGCTGTCCTCGACGGCCGTCAGGCCGCTGCGGGCCCGGGCCACGTCGACCAGGTCGGTCTCCGACTTGATCAGGATCGCGCCGAGCGCGGCGAGGGTGCCGAGGAAGGCCCACTCCCACTGGGAGGCGGAGCCCTCCTGGTGGAACAGGTCGGCGGCGCGCAGACCGAGGCCGGTGAGCAGCGCGGCCTCGGACATGTAGTGGCCGACCCGGTCCAGGTAGACACCGGTCAGCGAGGTCTGCCGGCGCCAGCGGGCCACCTCGCCGTCGACGCAGTCGAGCAGCAGGTAGATCTGGATCAGCAGGGCGCCGAGGACGGCTCCGGTGATCCCGGGCACCAGCAGCGCGGCGCCGGCCAGGATGCCGGTGAGCATCATCAGGTAGGTCAGGCCGTTGGGCGTGATCACCGTCATGGTGGACAGGATCCGGGTGATCCGCAGCGAGATCTTCCGCATGTAGAGGCGGCCCGCCCAGTGCTCGGCGCTGCGGCGCTGGAGCATGCCCTCCGGGTGGATGACGGCCCGCAGCTCCTCGATCGAGGGGCGGACCGTGAGGTCGACCGCGGGCTGTTCGGCCGGGGTGCCGGCGGTGCGGTCAGCTGTTGACGGCTTGGACATAGTCGGCGTACGCGTCCCTGATGTCTGATGGGGAGAGGTCGAGGTGCTCAAGGATGGTGAAGCGGCCCGGACGGGTGTTCGGAGCGTAGTGCACCGCTTCGGTGAACTCCGCCCCGGTGAAGCCGATCTCGTCCGCGGTCACCGGCAGGCCGTGGCTCCGCAGGCGGTCCACGACCAGGCCGGTCAGCTCGCGCTCGCCCCGCAGGAAGCAGGCGAAGGCCGCACCGAGGCCGACCTGCTCGCCGTGCTGGGCGGAACGCTTGGGATACAGCACGTCCAGGGCGTGCGAGATCTCGTGGCAGGCCCCCGAGGAGGGCCGGGTGCTGCCAGCGATGTTCATCGCGATGCCGGACAGTACCAGGGCTTCCGCGAGGGCCGTCAGGAGGTCCTGGTCCTTCAGGCTGCCGGGGTGCCGCAGCAGGTTCTCGCCCGCCGCGCGGGCCATCGCGACCGCCAGTCCGTCCACCGGTTCGCCGGTCACGGCGTTGGACAGCTCCCAGTCGGCGCAGGCCGAGATGTTGGAGATGACGTCGCCGATGCCGGAGGCCACGAAGCGCGGCGGAGCCTGCCGGATCACGTCCAGGTCGACCACGATGCCGATCGGGCTCGGCACTCCGTAGGAGCCGCGGCCCGCGTCGTTGTCGAGGGTCGAGACGGGCGAGCAGATGCCGTCGTGCGCGAGGTTGGTGGCCACCGCGACCAGCGGCAGGCCGACCCGGGCGGCCGCGTACTTGGCGACGTCGATGATCTTCCCGCCGCCGAGGCCGACGATGGCGTCGTAGTGCCCGGCCCGCATCTCGTCCGCCAGCCGTACGGCGCTGTCGAGCGTGCCGTCCGGCACCTGGTACCAGTCGGCGCCCGGCAGCAGCGGCTCCAGCCGCTCGCGGAGCACCGCGCCGGAGCCGTTGCTGATCGCCACCGCTATCCGGCCGGAGGTGGACAGCCGCTGGTCGGCGAGGATCCCGCCGAGCGCATCCAGGGCCGCCGACCGGATCTCGACGAAGACCGGCGAGGGCACCAGGCGGGTCAGTACTGGCACGCGATCTCCCGCGCCCTGGCCAGGTCGTCGTGGTTGTCGACCTCGACCCAGGAGACCTCGCCGATCGGCTGGACGTCGATCCGCAGGCCGCGGTCGACCATCTCCTGGTAGCCGTCCTCGTAGTACAGCTGCGGGTCGCGCTCGAAGGTGGCGCGCAGCGCGTCGCTCAGGTCCTCGGCGGCGGAGGGGTTGATGACCGTGACGCCGATGTACTCGCCGGTGGCCTCGACGGGCTCCATCAGCTTGGTGATCCGCCGCATGCCCGCGGCCGGGTCGACGACGACCTTCATCTCCTCGTCGGCGAGCTTCTTCACCGTGTCGAGGGCGAGCAGGATGCCGGGGGCGCTGCCCTCCTTGATCAGGCGGGCGTTGCCGTCCAGCATGGTGCGCTGCACCGAGGCCGGGTGGACGGTGTCGCCGTTGGCCAGCAGCAGGCCCTCGGCGAAGAGGTCGCGGGCGCACCAGAGCGAGTAGGCGTTGTTCCACTCCTCGGCCTTGTCGTTCTCGACCAGGGTGAGCCGGACGCCGTACTTCTGCTCCAGGGCGTCCTTGCGGTCGTAGACCGCCTCCTTGCGGTAGCCCACCACGATGGCGGCCTCGCGCAG
Organism: Kitasatospora sp. NBC_00374; assembly: GCF_041434935.1. Taxonomy (NCBI): domain Bacteria; kingdom Bacillati; phylum Actinomycetota; class Actinomycetes; order Kitasatosporales; family Streptomycetaceae; genus Kitasatospora; species Kitasatospora sp. NBC_00374. Next base: position 2,086,088 of record NZ_CP107964.1, read on the forward strand.
GCCGACCTCGGCGAAGTTCCCGAGGGTGAGATCCAGCACGGTCCGCTCGCCGTCGACCGGCACCAGGGCCTTGGGCAGGGTGTCGGTGTACGGGCGGAGCCGGCGGCCCGCGCCGGCTGCCAGGACGAGGCCGATCATGCGGTGTCTCCTGATTCGTCGTGTGCTGCTGCGGCGTCAACGGACACCCACGTGCGGCTGCCCTCGGCGCACCCGGCCACCGCGGCGGGAGCGGGGAGCACGGCCCGGCCCTGCTGCCCGGCGAGGCCTCGCACCAGCCCCCGGGACGGTGCCCCGGCGCCGCCCGGAGGCGGTACACCGTGTCGTAGTGATGGTAGGCGACCGCGACGACCGGCCCGCACCCGGCCGGGACGGCTGTGAAGGCACGGTGAGGGCCGGGTGCGGCCGTCCGGGCGCGGCTCGGCGGCCGGAAAACCCGCAGGTGACGGCCTGGATCCGTGTGGATCATCATTCCGGACGACCCGCCTCCGCGACAAGGTCCCCGGCGGGGGCCGAGGAGCCGCGGACGGGCCGCGGGTTCCCTTGCACCCACCCCGCGGAATCGACCTGGTTTGCCAGAAGGTGAACGAACGGGCGACACACTCGATCAGCGCTCGAACAGTTTCACCATTCATCCATACCGGTACGGCCCGGTAACGGCCCACATGTGCGTCGGACCAGCACGGACAGTGAGCCATACGGCAGACTGGGGCCCCGACGCCCCTGGTGCTCCCCGGCGCTCCCGGGGACCGCCGGCGAGGCGCAGCCGACCACCGGACCGGGTGGACGGACCCGGGCCCGCACGCCCGGGTGGCGGCTCCGGTCCCCGCGCGAAAGGGGCCTCATGCCCACGAGCCCATCGACCAGCAGGCCGGATCTCACCGCGGACGTCTCCGCCCGAGATCTGGGCACCGACCCCGGGGCGGAGATCCTGCTGGAACTCGTGGACGACGAGGGCGTCACCACCGGCACCGCCGAGAAGCTCTGGGCACACCAGCAGCCCGGCCGGCTGCACCGGGCCTTCTCCGTCTTCCTCTTCGACCAGCAGGGACGGCTGCTGCTCCAGCGCAGGGCGCTCGGCAAGTACCACTCGCCCGGCGTGTGGTCGAACACCTGCTGCGGCCACCCCTACCCCGGCGAGCAGCCGTTCGTGGCCGCCGCCCGCCGGACCGCGGAGGAGCTCGGCGCCGCCCCCGCACTGCTGTGCGAGGCCGGGACCGTCCGCTACGACCTGCCCGACGAGGCGTCCGGCCTGATCGAGCGCGAGTGGAACCACCTCTTCGTCGGCCTGGTCACCGCGGACCTGGACCCCGACCCGGACGAGGTCGACTCGACCCGCTTCGTCACGGCCCAGGAGCTCAAGGACCTGCAGGCCGAGAAGCCGTTCTCGGTGTGGTTCCGGACGGTGTTCGAGGCGGCGCTGCCCGGCATCCAGGAGATCGCCGGCCGCGACTGGTAGAGCCCCGCGCCCCGGGGACGGGAACCGGCGCCCGGCCGGTGCTCACACCGGCCAGGCGCCGCCGTCCAGGGCGACCGCGTCCTGCTCCGGCGGATCGGCCGACGGCAGCGGGGCGGCCGGCAGCGGAGGCAGCGGCAGCGAGGCCCAGATGACCTTGCCGCCCTGCTCGGTCCGTTCCACGTCGCAGACCCCGCCGGCCTGCAGGGTGATGCTCTTGACCAGCAGCAGGCCCCGGCCGCCGAGCCGGCCCAGGTCGCTCTCCTGCGCCTTCGGCCGGTAGGGGTGGCCGTCCTCGACCGCGATCCGGACGTGCGACCCGTCGATCCTCAGCTCGGTGGTGACCTGCGGCGAGAGCGCCGCGGCATGGGTGACCGCGTTGCCGACGAGCTCGGAGACGATCAGCAGCAGGTCGTCGATCAGCTCCTGGTAGCGCTCCCCCGCCATGCCCTCGGCGAGCAGCCGGTCACGGACCGCGTGGCGGGTCCGGGGCACCGAGGCCTCACTGGTGGCCGCGGCGAAGCGCCACACCCCGGGGCACGGCTCCTGCTCCGGCCGCCGTCCGGTGACCGGGGTCGCGGCGGCTTCGGCCGGGGCGACCGCGGTACGGCGGGGTGGAAGCGGATCCTCGTCCTCGGTCGATCTGATCGAAGGCCCTGTCGCCTCGCTGGTCTGTTCCACGGTCAAGCCGCCCTTCGCACGGTGACGGGAGGCTCTGCCACCGACCGCAGCCAATGCCACCGGCGGCCTCTCGGGAATCGGGCGTTCCGCTCAAGGCTCCCTTGGTCCACAGAGGCTAGGAGACCAGCTGTCAGCGGCTGAAGCTAGGACTGGAACTAGGCGCGGGCTGAACTGTTCCGACAGATTCTGAGTGCAAGGGGCACGATTTGATCCGATCCTGCCACTGATCGTGAAGGCGGCCCGGCGGGACCGGTCACGTCGACGGCGGCTTCTCGCCACCCACGACGGCCTGCCCGGGACCGTCGAGGAGCGGTGATCGACACCTGCACCCCGGTCCACCTTGCGTCGGTCTGTCCGGATTCATCCCAACACGCCTCCGGAGGCCCCGCCGGACGACAGATATGCAGGTGAGAAGCGCTCCGCAGGCCTGGTAGTGTTCTCTCTGTCGCCGCGGGGCGAACGAAAGTGAAACCCGAGGCAACACACCCGGTCCGGGTGGCGGAATGGCAGACGCGCTAGCTTGAGGTGCTAGTGCCCTTTATCGGGCGTGGGGGTTCAAGTCCCCCCTCGGACACAGAATGCTTCGCCGGTTCACGGCGGAGGAAATGCGAGTCGGGAGAGATCCCGGCTCGCATTTTTCGTTGCACGCGGTTCGTTGTACGCGGTCGCCGTCACCCCGGTCCAGGCACGTCCGCTCCGGGACCGGATCACCGCCTCGGGCCCCGACCCTGTCCGACCGACCCGCCACCGGCCCGCGGCGGACCTCTGGACAGCCCGGCCGGTCGTGGTCCAGGCTTCGTCCCCATGACCGAGCCCGCCGTTGGCACCACCGTGAGCACGCGACTGATCGAGGCGACCGTCGCCACCGCCGAGGACATCGCCCGAGCGCTCCGGACCAGGCCCGACGCGACGGCTCGGATACCCGGGGCCGTGTGGTCCGTGGGCGAGGCGGCCGCCCACCTCGCCATGGCCAACCGGCTGATGGCGGACCTCGCCCGCGGCCTCGACCGCCCGTACGGCGACGGTACGCCCGCGAGCCTCGCGGCGGCCAACGCCGAATCGCTCGCCGCCGACCCCGAACGCGACCCGCTCGTCCTCGCGGAGGCGATCGTCCAGCACACCCGCGACTTCGCCGAGGACGTCGCCGCCCGGCCCGGCACCCGGCCCGTCCTCACCCCGCTGGGGCCGATGGACCTGGCGACGCTGGCCTCCTACCTGCTCACCCACATGCTCGGGCACGGCTACGACCTGGCCCGCGCCCTCGGGCAGCCGCACATGATCGACCGCGAACGCGTCGACCTGTCGCTCCCGTTCCTCCTCACCGCCATGCCCCGCGTCGTCGACACCCGGACCGCCGCCGGCCGCCACATCCGGTACGCGATCGGCGTGCGCGGCGGCAGGCTCTTCGGAGTCACCGTCGCCGACGGCGCGGTGACGGTCGATCAGCAGCCACCGCGGCGGCCCGACTGCACGATCGTCACCGAGCCCGTCACCTTCTTCCTGATGGCCCTCGGGCGCCGCACCCCGCTGCAGGCCATCGCCCGGGGCGGGATCCTCGCCTGGGGGCGCAAGCCCTGGCTCGCGCCCGCCTTTCCGACGTTCTTCACGGCGCCGTGAGTCGCCCCGGCCGGACTTCGCAGGACCGGCCGGCCGGCCCCGAGGGCTGACCGCTACCCCACGGGAACGACGACCCGGGCCCAGGTCGGGGCCCGTAGGCCGACGGCCCGGCAGTGCGCGACGATCCGCTCGGCGGCGATCCGGGCGGTGCGGACGGCGGCCGGCTCCACGCCGAGTGCGGAGGCGAGCTGGGCCTCGGTCCAGCCCCGGTCGGTGAGGATCAGGACGATGCCGGGTCGGGTCCGGCGCTGCTCGCGGCCGATCGCCATCAGCTCGGCGTCACTGCGGCGCGAGGCCTGTTCGCCCAGGTCGATCAGGTCACGCAGCTGGTGGCCGAACAGTCGCCGTTCGGTCGGGGTGAGCCCGCCCCAGACGCCGTCGCTCTCACCGAGCACCAGGGCGTGGCGCAGACAGGCCTCGCGGACCGGGCAGTGCCGGCAGACCTGCTTGGCCGCCTCGACCCGGGGCCCGGCGTCCTGCCTGCGCACCCCGAAGAAGAGGTCCGGGTCAACCTGACGGCAGCCCGCGGCCTCCAGTCCGGGCAGCAGTCCGGCGCGGGCCGGCGCGCGGCGGGCCGTGGCGGCCGGCGCCCTGGTGATCGACTGTACGGACATGGGCGGCCTCCCTGGTCGAGCTGGTCCCACACCAGGGAGGACGACTGCGGCGGGGTCGGCGGTTCGACCGTACGGCCTCGAAATCACCGACCCGGGGGTTGGCCGGGACGGTGCCGTTCTCCCCTGGTCCGGAGCGCCGGGAGTGGCTTCGGGGGCTGGTCGTCGGAGTGCCGGGGGCCGTGCGCCGTCGAACCTCCGGGGCCACCGGGCCACGGGTCCGACCTGGGGTCCGGCGGGGTCGGAAGGCCAGGGCCCCGGGCGTGTCGTGATGATTGTGTGATGCTCAGTATGCAGGCTTGTTATTCAGGTGCTGATCCCTCTAATCTCCCGAGCAGCCCGCTACTGCGGGCGCCCGGAATGCGGCACGCCCAACCCTGCCCACCGCGCCACGGGACGACCGAAAGACCTTGGGCAGGGGCGGGGGACCCAGGTTTTTCCGCCGACCCCCCTCGGCTTGGGGTGAAGCCGCGCCCAGCGCGCGGCCGGGCCACCTCCCGGTCCGAACCCGACAGCTCACCTCGCAGGCGTGCGGAGAGGGATATCTGATGGTCTTTTCGGGTTCCGGGCGTCACCGCCGTCCCACCCAGGCCGACCGGGCCGTCGCGGCCGCCGGTGTGGCGGGTGTCGGCCTCGCGCTTCCGCTGCTGACCGCGACCGGCGCGCACGCCGCCCCCGCCGACACCTGGCAGGCGGTCGCCCAGTGCCAGACCGGCGCGGACTGGAACGGCAACCCCGGCACCGGGCACTACGGCGGACTCGGGCTCACCCTGCGGACCTGGGTGGCGTACGGCGGCGACGAGTTCGCCTCGCAGCCCGACCACGCCACGCCCGAGCAGCAGATCGCCGTCGCCGAGCGGCTGCTCGCCGGCCACGGCCCGAGCCTCTGGCCCACCTGCGGCCCCGCCGCCGGACTGCCCGCGCCGGCGGCCACCCCGGCCCCGACCGCCACCCCGACCGAGTCCACGCCGAACACCGGCGCCCGGGTCCGGGGTGACGGCGCGGCCACGCCGCAGTACTTCACGCCGTCCACCGCCCCCGAGGCGACCACGGCGCCGTCCCTGCCCGGCACCGCCGACGCGGCCCCGCCGACCTCGACCGACCTGACGGGCGGCCTGCCCGGCGGCCTGCCGACCGACCAGCCGACCGGTCTGCCCACCGGCCAGCCGACGACCGCGCCCCAGCCCGGTGTCACCCCGCCGGCCACCCCGGCCCCCGGGGAGTCCACCGCGACCACCCCGGGCACCCCGGCGCCGACCGGCACGGCACCGACCGGCACCGCGCCGACCACCGACCTGCCGGTGCCGGGCGCCTCCCCGACCGGCGCGCCGACGACCGGTCCGGACGCGACCGCGCCGACGACCGCGGCCACCGCGACCGTCACGCCGGCCGCGGCCACCACGGTGCCCGCCCCGGCGAGCACCTACACCGTCGCGGCCGGCGACACGCTCTCCACCATCTCGGACTCGCTGACGCTGGGCGGCTGGAAGCAGCTGGCCGCACAGAACCCCACGGTCGGCAACCCCGACCTGATCCGCCCGGGCCAGGTGCTGAACCTGCCCTGAGCGAAGGGTTTCGACTCCGTCCACGGGCGGTTCCGGCGGGTGCCCAGCACCTGCCGGGGCCGCCCGCGGCGCGTTCGGGGCGTCGCGGGCGGCCCCACCCCGGGCGACGCGTACGGCCCCTGGCAGACTGATGCCCGCGGCCCGTGCCCGACGATCCAGACCCGAGGTTCCATGCAGTCGCTGCTGTCCGGTTTCGCCCCGATCTGGGTGCTCACCGCGGTCGGCTATCTGGTGGCACGGACCGGGCTGCTGGGCGAGCAGGCGGAGACGGTGCTCGGCCGGTTCGTCTTCCATGTGGCGATGCCCGCCGCGCTGTTCACGATGCTGACCGGGGCTCGGCTGGACACGTTCGCGAACACCGCGATGCTGGCGTTCGCCGCGGGGACGGTCTTCGCCACCGGGCTGGGCTTCCTCGCCGGGCGCCGGCTGTTCCACCGCAGGCCCGCCGACCGGGCGATCAGCGGGATGGCGGCCGGGTACGTGAACTCGGCCAACCTGGGCATCCCGGTCGCCGTCCAGGTTCTCGGTGACGCCTCGTTCGTGGCCCAGATCCTGCTGTTCCAGGTGCTGTTGGTGTCCCCGGTGATCCTCGCCCTGCTGGACGCGGGCACCGGCCGGGGCCGGGGCGGGCTCGGCCGGATGCTGATGCTGCCGGTACGCAATCCGATCATCATGGCCTCGGCGCTGGGCGCCCTGCTCTCGGCCGCGGGCCTGCACCTGCCGGCCGCGCTGGCCCGCCCCGGCGCGCTGCTCGGTGCGGCCGCCGTCCCGACCGCGCTGATCACTCTCGGGATGTCGCTGCACGGCCGCGGCGGCGCGGGCGCGGGCGGGCGGGCCGAGGTCGGCGTGGCCGTCGTCCTGAAGACCCTGGTCCAGCCGCTGGCCGCCCTGGCCGTCGGCGGTCTGCTGCTGGACCTGCCGCGGCATCAACTGCTGGCGGTGGTGCTCTGCTCCGCCCTGCCGACCGCGCAGAACGCCTTCGTCTACGCCCGCGAGTACGGGCTGAGCACGGCCCTGGCCCGGGACTCCGTGCTGACCTCGACCCTGGTGTCGATGGGCACCCTGTCGCTGGTGTACGCGGCCCTGGGGCCCACGCACTGACCCGGCGTCACACCGCCGGAGGAACGTACCGGACGGGCGCTATTGACGCAACCATGACATTGACGGACCATCATGCTGGCGCGCGCCGCAGTTCCTCCCCCGTTCCGTCCCCTACGGACCCCCACAGGAGGACAGTCATGCGACTGCCCCGCCGAGGGAAGCCCGCCGCGGCCACCGCCGTGCTGCTGGCCCTCGCCCTCGCGTCCCCCCTCACGACCCAGGCCGCCGCGCGCCCCGCGGCTCCCGACAGCGCCGCCGTCGCGGCCGACACCGCCCGGCAGTACGTCGTCGAGGGCCCCCACACCGTCGCCGACCGCTCCGCGATCGCCGCCACCGGCGCCGCCGTCGACGCCGTCCGCACCGACTCCGTCGTCGTCACCGCCACCCCGGCCGAGGCCGCCCGGGTGCGGGCGCTCGGCTGGGGCCTCGCGCCGCTGCCCGGCCGCGAGGACGGCGCCGACGGCAGCCCGCAGGCCGTCGACGCGCCCGCCGACTTCCCGTCGGCCGACTCCGGCTACCACAACTACGCCGAGGCCACCGCGGACATCGACGCCGTGGTCGCCGCGCACCCCGACATCATGAGCAAGCGCGTCATCGGCACCTCGTACGAGGGCCGGGCGATCGTCGCCGTGAAGATCAGCGACAACGTCGGCACCGACGAGAACGAGCCCGAGGTGCTGTTCACCGCCCACCAGCACGCCCGCGAGCACCTCACCGTCGAGATGGCCCTCTACCTGCTGCACGAGTTCGGCGACAAGTACGCCACCGACAGCCGGATCGCGGGCGCGGTGAACAGCCGGGAGATCTGGGTGGTGCCCGATCTCAACCCGGACGGCGGCGAGTACGACATCGCGACCGGCCGCTACCGCAGCTGGCGCAAGGACCGCCAGCCCAACTCCGGCGGCAGCGGCGTCGGCACCGACCTCAACCGCAACTGGAACTACAAGTTCGGCTGCTGCGGCGGTTCCTCCGGCTCCACCTCCAGCGAGACCTACCGGGGCAGCGCGCCGGAGTCCGCCAAGGAGACCAAGGTGGTCGCCGACTTCGTCCGCACCCGGGTGGTGGGCGGCAAGCAGCAGATCACCGCCGCCATCGACTTCCACACCTACAGCCAACTGGTGCTCTGGCCGTTCGGCTGGACCACCGCCAACACGACCACCGGCATGACGGCGGACGAGTACAACACCTTCGCCACCCTCGGCCGCACCATGGCCGGCACCAACGGCTACACCCCCGAGCAGTCCAGCGACCTGTACATCACCGACGGGTCCATCGACGACTGGCTGTGGGGCGTCCACCGGGTCTTCGCCTACACCTTCGAGATGTACCCGGGCCCGAACGGCAGTAGCGGCTTCTACCCGCCCGACGAGGTGATCGGACGGGAGACCAGCCGCAACCGCGAGGCCGTCCTGCGCCTGGTGGAGACCGCCGACTGCATGTACCGGGTGATCGGCAAGCAGCAGCAGTACTGCGGCATCGCCGCCTGACGGCGGCCCGACCGCGGCCTGCCCGGCCGCGGTCGGGAGCACGCGAACTCGACGGCGGGTCGGCCGAGGTGACGGAAGCTCCGGGGCCCGCCCTCACCCGAACTGCGGCACCGGTCACTCCCGGTGCCGCACGACACCACCGCCCGTCACCGACCGTCACCGCGCCTGCCCGGCCGCGCGCCGGGCCCACGAAACCGGCCGTACCCGGCCGAACCCGGCCCCCTAACCGGCGGTCAACTGCGACCCGGACAGCGTGGCCTCGTACGCAGCCCGCAGGAAAGGGTCGGCCCCCGGGCGTACGCTGAGGTGGTTGAGCCCGGTCAGTACCTCTGCGCACAGGATCAGGGGGTGGGAACGATGCATGGTCCCCCCGGACAACCCACTCCGCCGCCGCCCGCCGCACCCACGGTGATCAGTTCCAGGGCCGGCGAGAAGGGCCTCAAGACCGGCGCACTCGGCCTGGTCTCCTCGGTGGCCATCGGTCTGGCCTCCACCGCTCCCGCGTACAGCCTCGCCGCGACCCTCGGCATCATCGTGGTCGGGGTCGGCCTGCAGGCACCGATCATCACCGTCCTGGCGTTCATCCCGATGCTGCTGATCGCGTACGCCTACAAGGAGCTCAACGCGTCCGACCCGGACTGCGGCACCACGTTCACCTGGAGCGCCCGGGCCTTCGGGCCGCGCACCGGCTGGATGGGCGGCTGGGGCATCGTGGTCGCCGACATCATCGTGATGGCGAACCTCGCCCAGATCGCCGGCGTCTACGGCTTCCGGCTGTTCGGATTCGACGGACTGGCCGAGAACACGACGTGGACCACCGTCGCGGGAGTCGTGTGGATCATCGTGATGACGGCGATCTGCTACATCGGCATCGAGATCTCGGCCGCCCTGCAGCGCTGGCTGCTGTGCATCGAGGTCGTGATGCTGGTGCTGCTCTCGGTCACCGCCCTGGTGAAGGTGTACGGGGACAGCCCGCCCGACACCGCGATCAGCATCGACGCGTCCTGGTTCAACCCGTTCGAGGTGTCCTCCTCCACGGCCTTCACCGCCGGCATCCTGGCCGCCGTCTTCATCTACTGGGGCTGGGACACGGCCGTCTCGGTGAACGAGGAGACCGCCGACGCCGCGCGCACCCCCGGCCGGGCGGCGGTCATCTCCACCGTCCTGCTGCTGCTCATCTACGTCCTGGTCTCCACCTCGGCGCAGGCGTTCGCGGGCATCGGCACGGAGGGCATCGGGCTGGGCAACGAGGACAACTCCGGGGACGTGCTGTCCTCGCTCGGCGGCGCCGTCTTCGGCAGCGCCGGGCTGGGCTGGTTCCTCACCAAACTGCTGATCTTCATGGTGCTGACCTCCTCCGCGGCCTCCACCCAGACCACCATCCTGCCGACCGCCAGGACCACCTTCTCGATGGCCGCGCACAAGGCCATCCCCCGCCAGTTCGCCCGGGTGCACCACCGCCACCTCACGCCGACCTGGTCCACCGTCGGCATGGGCCTGGCCTCCATCGCGTTCTACGTCCTGCTCACCGCGATCAGCGGCAACGTGCTCGCCGACTCGATCGCCTCGGTCGGCCTGGCCATCGCCTTCTACTACGGCCTGACCGGCTTCGCCTGCGTCTGGTACTACCGCAAGGTGCTCACCAGAAGCGTGCGGGACTTCGTCTTCAAGGGCCTGATGCCGCTGCTCGGCGGCCTGATGCTGCTGTACTTCTTCTGCTACGGCGCCTTCGACGTCTACGCCGACCCCGACTACGGCTCCACCTCGATCGACCTGCCGATCTTCGGCGAGACCGGCGGTGTGACCGTCATCGGCATCGGTGCCCTGGTGCTCGGCGTGGTGCTGATGCTGATCCAGTGGGCGGTCGACGGCCCCTGGTTCCGGCACCCCGACGTCCCGGTCAGCGCCGCCGACCCGGCCGACGCCCCGTGAGGCCACGATGAGGATCCTGCTGGTCGGCGCGGGCGGGGTGGGCACGGCCGCCACCCGGATCGCCGTCCGCCGCCCGTTCTTCGACGAGTTCGTGGTCGCCGACTACGACCCGGCGCGGGCCGAGGCCGCGGTCGGCGCGCTCGCCGGCCGGCCCGGCGGGGAGCGGTTCCGCCCCGCCGCCGTGGACGCCTCCAACCCCGCCGCCGTCACCGCGCTGCTCGCCGAGCACCACTGCGACGTGCTGTTCAACGCCACCGACCCGCGCTTCGTGCTGCCGCTGTTCGAGGCGGCCCTGGCGGGCGGGGCGCACTACCTCGACATGGCGATGTCGCTGTCCCGGCCGCACCCGGAACGGCCGTACCAGGAGTGCGGGGTCAAGCTCGGCGACGAGCAGTTCGCGCGGGCCCGCGCGTGGGAGGAGGCCGGCCGGCTGGCGCTGTGCGGGATGGGCGTCGAACCGGGGCTGTCGGACGTCTTCGCCCGCTACGCCGCCGACGAACTCTTCGACGACATCGAGGAGATCGGCGTCCGGGACGGCGCCGACCTGACCGTCGACGGCTATGACTTCGCGCCCTCGTTCAGCATCTGGACGACCATCGAGGAGTGCCTCAACCCGCCGGTCGTCTTCGAGTCCGGGCGCGGCTGGTACACCACCGAGCCGTTCAGCGAGCCGGAGGTGTTCGACTTCCCGGACGGGATCGGGCCGGTCGAGTGCGTCAACGTGGAGCACGAGGAGGTGCTGCTGATCCCCCGCTGGGTCGGCGCCCGCCGGGTGACCTTCAAGTACGGCCTGGGCCAGGACTTCATCGACGTGCTCAAGACCCTGCACCGGCTCGGCCTGGCCGCCACCGACCCGGTCACGGTCGGCAGCGCCGACGGCCCGGTCGGGGTCTCGCCGCGCGACGTCGTGGCCGCCTGCCTGCCCGACCCGGCCACCCTCGGGGACCGGATGCACGGGAAGACCTGCGCGGGCACCTGGGTCCGCGGCACCAGGGACGGCCGCCCCCGGGAGGTCTACCTCTACCACGTGGTGGACAACACCTGGTCGATGCGCGAGTACGGCTCCCAGGCGGTGGTCTGGCAGACCGCCGTCAACCCCGTGGTGGCCCTCGAACTCCTCGCCACCGGAGCCTGGTCCGGCGCCGGCGTCCTCGGCCCCGAGGCACTGCCGCCGAAGCCCTTCCTCGACCTCCTCACCGCGTACGGCTCACCGTGGGCGATGCGTGAGGAGACACCCGCCGCACACGGCTGAGCGGCCCCGCGCCCAATTGGCCACGGACGTTCGCCTGTACGAAAGATCCCCGTGGTCGGGCGCACGCCCCGGCCGGACACAACGTTGGCATGCGAGTCGCCATCGTCACCGAGTCCTTCCCTCCTGAGGTCAACGGCGTCGCCCACAGCGTGCTGAGGACTGCGGAGCACCTGGTCCGCCGCGGCCACGAGCCGCTGGTCATCACCCCGGCTCCGGCCCGGGGTGCCCACTGCCCGCCGCACTCCTTCGGCCCGGACTCGACTCCGCTGCCGGTGGTGCGGGTCCCGTCGATCCCCCTGCCCGGCTACCCGCAGGTGCGGGTGGCCCTGCCCAGCCGGCGGCTGGCCGAAGCGGTCGCCGAGCACCGCCCCGACCTGGTCCACCTGGCGAGTCCGTTCGTACTCGGGGCCCGCGGGGCGCGGGTGGCCCAGCGCCTCGGGCTGCCCACGGTGGCCGTCTACCAGACCGACCTGGCCGGCTACGCCCAGGCGTACCGGGTCGGCCGCGGGGCCGGTTCGGCGCTCGCGTGGGCCCGGATCAGGTCGGTGCACGCCGCCGCGGACCGTACGCTCGCGCCCTCCACCCCCGCCGCGCAGGACCTGACCGCGCACGGGGTGCCCCGGGTACGGCTGTGGCCGCGCGGCGTGGACTCGGTCCGCTTCCACCCCTCGCACCGCGACGACGCCCTGCACCGCACCCTCGCCCCCGACGGCGAGCTGCTGGTCGGCTACGTCGGCCGGCTGGCCCCCGAGAAGCGGGTCGATCTGCTGGCAGGGGCCTGCGAGCTGCCCGGCGTGCGGGTGGTGGTGATCGGGGACGGGCCGAGCGGGCCGGCCCTGCGGGCGGCGATGCCGCGGGCGCTGTTCCTCGGCCGCCGCACCGGCGCCGAGCTGGCCCGCTGCTTCGCCACCCTCGACCTCTTCGTGCACACCGGGCCGCTGGAGACCTTCTGCCAGACCATCCAGGAGGCGATGGCCAGCGGCGTCCCGGTGGTCGCACCGGCCGTCGGCGGCCCGCTCGACCTGGTCGGGCACCACCGGACCGGCCTGCTGGTGCCGCCCCGGGACACCGCGGCCGTCACGCGGGCGGTCGCCGAGCTGGCCGCGGCCGGCCCCGAGGTCCGGACCGCCTACGGGCAGGCCGGGCGGGCCGACGTCACCGCCCGCACCTGGGAGGCGGTCGGCGACCTGCTGCTGCGCCACTACACCGAGGTGCTGGCCGAGCACCACGGCGCCCCGGTCCAGGCCCTGTACCCGACGGCCGACCGGGCCGCAGACACCGGCGCGGGCCCGGCCGCGGCCAGCTCGGCGACCGCCCGACAGCTGCCCGAGGAGCTCCCGGCATGAGCCGACCGCCCGACGGGCTGCGGATCGTCCGGGTGGCGAACTTCGTCACCCCGGTCTCCGGCGGCCTGCGCACGGCCCTGCGCCACCTCGGCGAGGGGTACCTGGCCGCCGGGCACCGGCCCGTCCTGGTGGTGCCCGGCCGGCGCCGCACGGACGAGTCGACCCCCCAGGGCCGGGTGATCACCCTGCCCGGCCGTCCCGTCCCCGGCAGCGGCGGATACCGGGTGCTCACCGACCGGCGGGCCGTCGCCCGGACCCTCGCGGAACTGGCCCCCGACCGGCTGGAGGTCTCGGACCGCACCACCCTGCGCTGGACCGGCGCCTGGGCCCGCGCCCAGGGCGTCCGGTCGATGATGGTCTCGCACGAGAGCGCCACCGGCCTGCTCGGCACCTGGGGCGCACCGGCCGGCACCGCCCGTACGCTGGCCGACCGGCTGAACGCCAGGACGGCCCGGGCGTACGACACGGTGCTGTGCACCACCGCCTGGGCCGCCGCGGAGTTCGAGCGGATCGGCGCGACCAACCTGGCCCGGGCGCCGCTCGGCGTCGACCTGGCGCAGCTGCACCCGGACTTCCGGGATCCGCAGGTCCGGGCCAGGTACGCCGAGCCGGGCCAGGTACTGCTGGTGCTGTGCTCCCGGCTGTCGCCGGAGAAGCGGCCCGAACGGGCGCTGGAGGCGCTGGCCGTGCTGCGGCGGCGGCACCGGATGCCGGCGGTGCTGGCGGTCGCCGGGGCCGGCCCGCTGCGCCGTCGGCTGGAGGCCCGGGCCGCCGAGCTACGGCTGCCGGTGCGGTTCCTGGGGCACCTCGGCGGGCGGGCGGAGGTGGCGGCGCTGCTGGCCAGCGCGGACGCCGTCCTCGCCCCCGGTCCGGTGGAGACCTTCGGGCTGGCCGCGCTGGAGGCGCTCGCCTGCGGGACGCCGGTGGCGGTGAGCCGCTCCTCCGCGCTGCCGCCGATCGTCGGCTCGGCGGGCCTGGCCGCGGACGACTCCGGGGAGGGATTCGCCACCGCGGTACGGGAGTTGCTGGCACGGCCGGCCGAGCAGCGGCGCGCGGCCGCCCGGGCCCGGGCGGAGGTGTTCGGCTGGGAGTCGGCGGTGGCGGCGTTCCTGGCGGCGCACCGGGTGCCCACGCCGGTCGGCCGGCCGGAGGCGGCGCCGTGACGGCGGTCCGGTTCGCCGCGCTGGGCGACTCGATCACCGAGGGGGTGGGCGACGCGGCGCCGGCGGGCCCGCGCGGCTGGGCGGCGATGCTGGCGCCGAGCCTGTCCGACGGCCCGGTCGAGTTCCGCAACCAGGCCCACAGCGGGGCGTTGAGCGCCGACCTGACGAGGACGCAGCTGCCCGCGGCGCTCGACCTGCGGCCGACCCACGCGGCCGTGCTGATCGGCGGCAACGACACCCTGCGGGCCGGTTTCGACATCGCCGGGACGGCCCGCCACCTCGACACCGCGCTGGCCGCCCTGCGCGCCCGGGGCGGCACCCTGCTCACCGCCTGCCTGCCGGATCCGGGGCGGCTGCTGCGGCTGCCGCCGCCGCTGGCCCGTCCGCTGGCCCGCCGGATGCGGGCCGTCAACGCCGTGGTGCACGCGCTGTCCGCCCGGTACGGCGCGGCCCACCTGCACCTCGCCGAGCTGCCCTGGCTCACCGAACGGGCCCTGCTCAGCGTCGACCGCCTGCACCCGAGTACCGCGGGCCACCACCGGATCGCGCGCGAGTTCCACGCCGTCCTGGCCGCCTCGGGCCGCCGGCTCGGCCCGGCCCCCGCCGCCGCCCCGCCGACCGCGGCCCCCGGCCTCGCCGCCGACCTGCACTGGATGGCGACCCAGGGCACCCGGTGGGTGGCCGCCCGCTGCACCGACCTGCTGCCCGGGCTGCTGGTGCTGGCCGCCGCCGAGAGCGGCCACCTGCTGTGGGGCACCGCGGGCCGGCTGGACGCCCGGGCGGCCCGGGCGACGGACGCCGCGCTGGCCGCGCCGGGGCCCGTCGTCGGCGCACCACGCCGAGCCGCCAGAACACTGCCCCCGCGGCCACCGGTGTTGCACTCTGCGGCGCTTGGAGTGCAAGGAGTGAAAGGTCACACCGGTTTGCGGTACAGCCGCAGCGGCACGGGCTCTAACCTTCCCTCATGACGGTCTCGCCCGAAGGGCTCTCCCTGGCCGCCGAGTTCCCGGATGCAAGCCGTGAGCAGTGGCAACGCCTGGTCGAAGGTGTGTTGCGCAAGTCCGGTAAGCAGGACGTGACCGGTACGCAGGCCGAGGACGCCCTCGCCACCAAGCTGGAGGACGGCCTCACGGTCCGTCCGCTCTACACCGCCGAGGACGCCCCCGACGGGGCCGGGTTCCCCGGCTTCCCGCCGTTCGTCCGGGGCAGCCGGCCGCAGGGTTCGGCCGTCTCCGGCTGGGACGTGCGCCAGCGCCACGCCCACCCGGACCCGCGGACCTCGAACGAGGCGGTGCTCGCCGACCTGGAGCACGGCGTGAGCTCGCTCTGGCTGGAGCTCGGCCGCGACGGCCTGCCGATCGGCGCGCTGCCCGAGCTGCTGCAGGGCGTCTACCTGGACCTGGCCGCCGTGGCCCTGGACGCCGGCGCCGAGTTCCCGGCCGCCACCGAGGCACTGCTCGCCCTGTACCGGGAGCGCGGCGTGCCCGCCGAGGCCGCCGCCGGCAGCCTGGGCGCGGACCCGCTCGGCCTGCTGGCGCGGACCGGCGACGACCGGCCCACCGCCGCCCTGCTCACCGAGGCCGCCGCACTGGCCGCCCGGCTGCGGGACGGCTACCCGGGCCTGCGCACGATCACCGTCGACGCGCTCCCGTACCACGAGGCCGGCGCCTCGCCCGCCCAGGAGCTGGGCTGCGCGCTGGCCACCGGTGTCGCCTACCTTCGCGAGCTGACGGCCGCCGGGCTGAGCCCCGACGAGGCCGCCGCCCAGCTGGAGTTCCGGCTCGCGGCCGGCGCCGACCAGTTCCTGACCATCGCCACCTTCCGGGCCGCCCGGCGGCTGTGGTCGCGGGTGGCGGAGGCCAGCGGGATCTCCCCGGAGGCCGCCGCCCAGCGCCAGCACGCCGTCACCTCGACGGTGATGATGACCGAGCGCGACCCGTGGGTGAACATGCTCCGCACCACCGTGGCCTGCCTGGCCGCGGGCGTCGGCGGTGCGGACTCGGTGACCGTCCTGCCGTT
The DNA here is from genome assembly GCF_041434935.1 of Kitasatospora sp. NBC_00374. Classification (NCBI taxonomy): domain Bacteria; kingdom Bacillati; phylum Actinomycetota; class Actinomycetes; order Kitasatosporales; family Streptomycetaceae; genus Kitasatospora; species Kitasatospora sp. NBC_00374. The sequence goes on from NZ_CP107964.1 coordinate 2,102,315, forward strand.
CGACAGCGCGCTCGGCCTGCCGGACGCCTTCGCCCGCCGGATCGCCCGCAACACCCAGGCGATCCTGCTGGAGGAGTCCCACCTGGCCCGGGTCGTCGACCCGGCCGGCGGCTCCTGGTACGTCGAGCGGCTGACCGAGGAGCTGGCCCGGGCCGCCTGGGCCTGGTTCCAGGAGATCGAGCGGGCCGGCGGCCAGCGCGCCGCCCTCGGCTCCGGGCTGATCGCGGACCGGATCGGCGACACCTGGGCCCGGCGCTCCGTCGCGCTGGCCCGCCGCAAGGAGCCGATCACCGGTGTCAGCGAGTTCCCCAACCTCCAGGAGCAGGCGCTGGTCCGCGAGGCCGCCCCGGCGCCGCTCGCCGGCGGCCTGCCGCGGGTGCGCCGCGCCGAGGCGTACGAGGCCCTGCGCGCCCGCTCCGACCGGCACCGTGACGCCACCGGCGCCCGCCCGCGGCTGTTCCTGGCCGCCCTGGGGCCGGCCGCCGCCCACACCGCGCGGCTGACCTTCGCCGCCAACCTGTTCCAGGCCGGCGGTATCGAGACCGTCGTCGGCCAGGGCACCGACCCGGCCGAGCTGGCCGCGGCCTTCACCGCGAGCGGCGCCACCGTCGCCGCGCTCTGCTCCGCCGACGCGCTCTACGAGGAGCACGCCGAGGCGGTGGCCACCGCGCTCAAGCAGGCCGGCGCCGGCCGGGTGCTGCTGGCCGGCCGCCCCGCGGGTGAGCAGGGCGAGGCGTACCGGCAGGCCGGGGTGGACGAGTTCGTCTTCGCGGGCGCCGACGCGGTCGCGGTCCTCACCTCCCTGCTCGACCAGATCGGAGTGGCCCGATGATCCCCGACTTCACGGAGATCGGACTCGACTCGCCGGCGGGCACCGCCGCCACCGGTGAGCAGTGGCGGGCGGCCTGGCAGCAGGCCACCGGCAAGGACGTCGAGGAGCTGCTCTGGGAGACCCCGGAGGGCATCGGCGTCAAGCCGCTGTACAGCGCCGGGGACCTGGACGGGCTGGACTTCCTGGGCACCTACCCGGGCGTCGCCCCGTACCTGCGCGGCCCGTACCCGACCATGTACGTGAACCAGCCGTGGACGGTGCGCCAGTACGCCGGTTTCTCCACCGCCGAGGAGTCGAACGCCTTCTACCGGCGCAACCTGGCGGCCGGTCAGAAGGGCCTGTCGGTCGCGTTCGACCTGCCGACCCACCGCGGCTACGACAGCGACCACCCCCGGGTGACCGGCGACGTCGGCATGGCCGGTGTGGCGATCGACTCGATCTACGACATGCGCCAGCTGTTCGACGGCATCCCGCTGGACAAGATGTCGGTGTCGATGACCATGAACGGCGCGGTGCTGCCGATCCTGGCGCTCTACATCGTGGCCGCCGAGGAGCAGGGGGTGCCTCCGGAGAAGCTCGCGGGGACCATCCAGAACGACATCCTCAAAGAGTTCATGGTCCGCAACACCTACATCTACCCGCCGCTGCCCTCGATGCGGATCATCTCCGACATCTTCGCGTACACCTCGCAGAAGATGCCGCGGTACAACTCGATCTCCATCTCCGGCTACCACATCCAGGAGGCCGGGGCCACGGCCGACCTGGAGCTGGCCTACACCCTCGCCGACGGCGTGGAGTACCTGCGGGCGGGCCTGGGCGCCGGTCTGGACGTGGACGCGTTCGCGCCCCGGCTGTCGTTCTTCTGGGCGATCGGCATGAACTTCTTCATGGAGGTCGCCAAGCTGCGCGCGGCCCGGCTGCTGTGGGCCAAGCTGGTCAAGCAGTTCGACCCCAAGAACGCCAAGTCGCTGTCACTGCGCACCCATTCGCAGACCTCGGGCTGGTCCCTGACGGCCCAGGACGTGTTCAACAACGTCACCCGCACCTGTGTGGAGGCGATGGCCGCGACCCAGGGCCACACCCAGTCGCTGCACACCAACGCGCTCGACGAGGCACTCGCACTGCCGACCGACTTCTCGGCCCGGATCGCCCGCAACACCCAGCTGATGCTCCAGCAGGAGTCGGGCACCTGCCGGGTGATCGACCCCTGGGGCGGCAGCGCCTACGTGGAGAAGCTCACCCACGACCTGGCGGCCCGTGCCTGGCAGCACATCCAGGAGGTCGAGGCGGCCGGCGGCATGGCCAAGGCGATCGACGCCGGCATCCCCAAGCTGCGCGTGGAGGAGGCCGCCGCCAGGACCCAGGCCCGGATCGACTCCGGCCGCCAGCCGGTGATCGGCGTCAACAAGTACCGGGTGGCCAACGACGAGCAGATCGACGTACTCAAGGTCGACAACTCCTCCGTCCGCGCCCAGCAGATCGACAAGCTCCGCCGGCTGCGCGCCGAGCGCGACGAGGAGGCCTGCCAGGCGGCGCTGCGGGCGCTGACCCGCTCGGCCGAGGCCGGTGCCAAGGGCGGCGGCTCGCTGGAGGGCAACCTGCTGGCGCTGGCCGTGGACGCGGCCCGGGCCAAGGCCACCGTCGGCGAGATCTCGGACGCCCTGGAGAAGGTGTACGGGCGCCACTCCGGCCAGATCCGTACCATCTCCGGTGTGTACCGCGACGAGGCAGGACCGTCCACCGGGGTGGAGCGCACCCGGGCGCTGGTCGAGAGGTTCGAGGAGGCCGAGGGCCGCCGCCCGCGCATCCTGGTGGCCAAGATGGGCCAGGACGGGCACGACCGCGGCCAGAAGGTGATCGCCACCGCCTTCGCCGACCTGGGCTTCACGGTCGACGTCGGCCCGCTGTTCCAGACCCCCGCCGAGGTCGCCCGGCAGGCGGTGGAGGCCGACGTGCACATCGTCGGCGTCTCCTCGCTGGCCGCCGGACACCTCACCCTGGTCCCCGCGCTGCGCGCCGAACTGGCCGCCGCCGGACGGGAGGACATCACCATCGTGGTCGGCGGCGTCATCCCGCCGCAGGACTTCGACGCCCTGTACGAGGCCGGGGCCGCCGCCGTCTTCCCGCCGGGCACGGTCATCCCGGACGCGGCCTACGACCTGCTGAAGGCGCTGGCCGCCGACCTCGGCCACGAGCTGTGAGCCGCTGACCTGATGCCGCCTCGGACGATCGACCTCGACGCCTACGTCAAGGGCGTGCTCGAAGGCTCGCGCGCGTACATCGCGCGGGCCATCACGCTGGTGGAGTCGACCCGCCCCGACCACCGGGCGCTGGCCCAGCGCCTGCTGGTCGAGCTGCTGCCGCACGCCGGGAAGGCGGTGCGGGTCGGCATCACCGGCGTGCCGGGCGTGGGCAAGTCGACCTTCATCGAGGCGCTCGGCACCATGCTCACCGGCTCCGGCCACCGGGTGGCGGTGCTCGCCGTCGACCCGACCTCCAGCCTCACCGGCGGCTCCATCCTGGGCGACAAGACCCGGATGGAGAAGCTGGCGGTCGACCCGAACGCCTTCGTCCGGCCGTCCCCGACCTCGGGGACACTGGGCGGGGTGGCCCGGGCCACCCGGGAGTCGATGGTGGTGATGGAGGCCGCCGGCTACGACGTGGTGCTGATCGAGACGGTCGGCGTCGGCCAGTCCGAGACGACGGTGGCCAACATGGTCGACTCCTTCCTGCTGCTCACCCTCGCCCGCACCGGCGACCAGCTGCAGGGCATCAAGAAGGGCGTGCTGGAGCTCGCCGACCTGGTCGCCGTCAACAAGGCGGACGGCCCGCACGAGCAGGACGCCCGCGCCGCCGCCCGCGAACTGGCCGGCGCCCTGCGGCTGCTGCAGGCGCCCGACGCCGTCTGGACGCCGCCGGTGCTCACCTGCAGCGGCCGGGACGGCGGCGGCCTGGCCGAGCTCTGGGAGCGGCTCCAGCAGCACCGCCGGCTCCTGGACACCTCCGGGGCGCTGGAGGCCAAACGGCGCGACCAGCAGGTGGACTGGACCTGGTCCATGGTCCACGACCAGCTGCTGTCCGCCCTGCACGAGCACCCCGAGGTGCGGCGGCTCACGCCCGGCCTGGAGCAGCAGGTCCGCGAGGGCACGCTGACCGCGACGCTGGCGGCCGAGCGGATCCTGGCGGCCTTCCGGGAGCCGTCCGACGGCGCCGCCGGGTCCTGACGGGCATAACTCCCGGCCAGTACCACGACGACGAGACCGGCCTGCACTACAACGTCTTCCGGTACCACGACCCGGCCACGGCGCCTGGGCGGGCCAGGAGTTCGCCCCCTACCCGGACATCGCCTGCCACGAGTCGCCCGAGCACTGGGCGCACGAGTTCTACTTCGAGGAGCCGGTCCCGTACTGGGACCGCAACGCCGACCGCAGCGGCTGGCGGGCGACCCCGCCGCCGCCGGCCGACTCCGAGGTGTGGACGCTGCCGCGCGAGCGGTAGCGGCGCCCCGGCACCGTTCTTCGCGCAGTACCGGCATCCGCGGCCCGGTGCGGGCATCCTGGAGTGAGTCCGCCCCCGCGTCCCCGGGAGAAGGAGCGCCGTATGACCGCGAACCGCCCCGTACCGGCCTGGCTGTCCGACGCCGTCCTCTACCAGATCTACCCGCAGAGCTTCGCCGACTCCGACGGCGACGGGATCGGCGACTTCGCCGGCCTCACCGAGCGCCTGGAGTACCTGCACTGGCTCGGCGTCGACGCGATCTGGCTCAACCCCTGCTTCGCCTCGCCGTTCCGCGACGCCGGCTACGACGTCGGCGACTACCTGGCCACCGCGCCGCGCTACGGCGACGCCGCGGCACTCGCCGAACTCACCGACCGGGCGGGCACCCTGGGCATCCGGGTGCTGCTCGACCTGGTCGCCGGGCACACCTCCGACCAGCACCCCTGGTTCCGGGCCTCGGCCCACGACCCGTCCGACCACCACTACATCTGGGCCGACCACCCCGCCGAGCGGTTCGTCCCCTCCCCCGGCAGCCGCCCCGGCTGGTACCTGCCGAACTTCTTCGACTTCCAGCCCGCCCTCAACTTCGGCTACGCGCGCACCGATCCGGCCGAACCCTGGCGCCAGGGCGTCGACGCCGAGGGCCCGCGCGCCAACCGGGCCGCGCTGCGCGAGATCATGGCGCACTGGCTCGGGCTGGGCGTCTGCGGCTTCCGCGTCGACATGGCCTCCTCCCTGGTCAAGGACGACCCCGGCAAGGTCGAGACCGGCCGGCTCTGGACCGAGCTGCGCGGCTGGCTGGACGAGCGGCACCCCGACGCGGCCCTGCTCGCCGAGTGGGGCGACCCGGCACGGTCCGTCCCGGCCGGGTTCCACGCCGACTTCCTGCTCCAGTTCGGCGGCGACCAGGACGGCCGGCCGCTGCGCTCGCTCTGGCACAACGGCACCGGCACCGACCAGGACGGCTGGCCCCCCGAGCCGTGCTACTTCGACGCCGAGGGCAAGGGCGACATCGGAGTCTTCCTGGACGCCTGGCGCAGCGCCGACCGGGCCGTCGGCACCACCGGCCGGATCTCCCTGCCCACCTCCAACCACGACTTCTCCCGCCTGGCGTGCGGCCCGCGCACCCCCGACCAACTCGCCCCGGCCTTCGCCTTCCAGCTCACCTGGCCGGCCCTGCCCGCGATCTACTACGGCGACGAGATCGGCATGCGGTACGTCCCCGGGTTGCCCGACACCGAGGGCAGCACGCTCGGCCCGCGCTACAACCGCGCCGGCTGCCGCACTCCCATGCAGTGGGACGCCACACCGGGCGCCGGCTTCTCCACCGCCACCGACCTCTACCTCCCGCTCGACCCCGACCCCGGCCGTCCCGACGTCGCCACCCAACGCGCCGACGAGACCTCCCTGCTGCACCTGGTCCGCCGCCTGATCACCCTGCGCCGCGCCCAGCCCGAACTCGGCGCCCACGGCAGCCTCGAAGTCCTGCACGCCGGTTACCCCCTCGCCTACCTCAGGGGCGGCCGCTTCCTGGTCGTCGTCAACCCGCGCCGCGAGCCGGCCGCGCTGACCCTCCCCGACCTGACGCCGCGCCAGGCCCTCGTGGTGCGAGGCGTCCGCGTCGACGGCACCGAGATCCGGGCGGACGGGTTCTCGTACGGGGTGTTCGAACTCTGACCACGCCCCACCTGATACAACAGGCGGATCGCCCCCGTTCCGGCCGGGCGCGGGGACAGGGGGAGTCGAATGAAGCGGCGCACCGCGCTCGCGCTCGGCGCGGGCACCCTGCTCGGCGGTGCCGGGCTCTGGGCGGCGACCGACGTCGCCGGAGGCGGCGGCCGCGAGGAGCAACACACCGGCACCGCCGTGATGGAACGGCACTTCCCAGCGCTCGGCCCACTGGTGTCCGCGCGCTGGGTGACCAGCCGCGACAACGAGCGCACCCTGCCCTCACCCGACTTCGTCGTCACGGCCGTACTGCGTCTGCAACCGGGCAGGGCGGCCGCCCTGATCGCGGGCGGAGGATTCACCGACGACCACGACGGCGTCAGCCTGTCGTGGTTCGAGAAGCCGCTCGCCGGTCTCCAACCGCCGGGCGCGGCCTGGGTGCGCAGCGAAGCCTTCGACGCGACGGTGACGGCCGAGTTCGAGCACGGCCGCTGCTCCCTCGACCCGGCGACCGACACCGCCTTCCTCACGGCGATCAACCCGACGGCCTGATCCGCTTCGCGTACCTGCTCCTCCCCGCCGGGCCTGAGCAGGCCGTCCCCGACCGCACCCCGGCCTTCGACAACCCGTCCCGCGAACAGCCCACCGTGACGGCGACGTCGGACCACGTCGCCCGGATCGCGCCACCGTCCTGACCGTCGCCCGCTCCCGAGGGGCGGGCCGTGTCACATCGCCGCGCGGGCGAGCCGCCGCAGGCCGTCCCGCATGCGCTGTTCGCCGAGTTCCGGGAGGAGTGCGGCGACGTGGTCGGCGGCGAGGGGGGCGAGCAGGGCGTGGGCGGTGTGGTCGGGGTCGGGGGTGGCGGTGAGCAGGATGGCCAGGTGGCGGTGCCAGAAGCGGTAGGCACCGATGCGGTAGCGGGCGCCGGGGGTGGCGGTCTCGGACATCCGGACCAGCGCGAGGTGCTCCAGCAGGTAGTCGAGGTAGGCGTCGAGGAACGCGGTGAGGCGTTCGCCGGCCGGGGCTCCGGGGCCGAGCGGGGGCGGGCCCTGCAGGACGGCTTCCTGGAGGACGCGTTCGCGGGCGTCGAGCAGCGCGGCGGCCAGGCCCGACTTGTCGCCGAAGCGGCGGAACAGGGTGCCCTTGCCGACGCCGGCGGCCGCGGCCACCTGGTCCATGGACACGGCCTCGACGCCGTGCTCGGCGAAGAGCCGGCCGGCCGCCTCCAGTACTGCGGCCCGGTTGCGGGCGGCGTCCGCGCGCTCCTTGGGCGGCGGGGTGCGCAGCAGTTCCAACGGTGTTGCCGAACCGGACTGCGGTCCGTTACTGTCGTGAGTCACAAGAGGACTGTAGTCCGATTCACCCGGAGGAAGCGACATGACCACACTCATCTCCCGTGACGAACTGGCAGCGGCGATCGCGGCCGACGCCGTGACCGTCCTGGACACGCTCGGCGGCGAGTACTACGCACAGCAGCACCTGCCCGGCGCCGTCGCCCTGGTCCGGGCCGACGTCGACGCGCAGGCGCCCGCCCTGCTCCCGGACCGCGACGCCGCCATCGTCACCTACTGCTCCAACCCGGCGTGCCCGAACAGCGGCCAGGTCGCCGATCGGCTCACGGCGCTCGGGTACACCGATGTCCGCAAGTACCGCGAGGGCATCCAGGACTGGGTGGAGGCCGGCCTGCCCGTCGAGACGGCCTGACCCGCGGGGCGGCCGGGCCCGTCGGCGATCGCCGGGCTCGTCGCGGCGGGCCCGGCGCGGCGCCTTCGGCTCCTTTGCCATGTGCCCCGGGCAGCCGGCGGAACGTCAGGCCCGGGCGCGGTCCGCGCAAATGTGATCAAGGTGAGATCCGGCAACGGGCAATCCGTGTCGACGTGTCCGAACGGTTTCTGCGAGGCTGGTCCGGCCCCTCCAGCGCCGGCGGGCGCTCCCCGGCGCCACTCCCACCGAAAGACTCGATCTTGCGCATACGCCGCGCCCTCGGCCTGACGGCCGCCGGGGCCACCGTCGTTCTCACCGTCCCGGTACCCGCGCTCGCGGACACCGCGGACACGCTCTACGTCAACAACGCCGCCCCCGCCCACTGTTCGGACGACGGCCCGGGCACCCAGGCACAGCCGTTCTGCACCGTCACCGCCGCGGCGAACGTCGTCGAGCCGGGACAGACCGTCCAGGTCCGCTACACCCAGGGGTACCTCGAGGAGGTCCACCTGACCCGCTCGGGCACCCCCGACAAGCCGATCACCTTCGTCGGCACGCCGGCCTCCACCACCGGATCGATCGGCAAGCTCCCGCTCGTCGGCAAGGGCGCCCACGCCTTCGTCGTCTCCGGGGTGCACGACGTGGTGGTCCGCCAGTTCGCCGTCCGCAGCACGCTCGACGGGGTGACCGTGACGGACTCCGCCCGGGTCACGGTCGACGCGAACACCTTCGGCTCCGACGTGCGCGGGGCGGCGGTCCGGGTCACGGGGCAGAGCGACCACGTCACGGTGAGCCGCAACCGGCTCTACCAGTCGGCCGGTGTGGTGGCCGAGGGCGGCGCGCACGGCACGGTGGTCACCACCAACGACCTCTCCCGCACGCTGAGCGGCGTCCGGGGCACCGACGCGCCCGGTCTGACGGTCGTGCACAACACCGTCGCGTTCGCCTGCGGCCCGAGCGTCACGCTGGACGGCGCCTCCACCGGCGCGGTCGTCGAGAACAACGTCCTGACGGCCCACAACGGCGAGTCGCTCTCGACCGGACCGGCCACCACCTGCGGGGCGGACACCGGCGGGCGGGGCGAGTCCGAGGTCGTGGTCGCGGCCGCCGCCACCGCCGGCACCACCGTCGACTTCAACGTCGTCCACCCGTTCGCCGACGCCTCGGCCTACACCTGGGCGGGGACGGCCTACCGCTCCCCGCAGTCGCTGACCGCCGCCACCGGCCAGGCCGGCCACGACGCCGACCAGGACGTCAGGTTCAACCCGGGCAACCTGCCGGAGCGCAACACGCTGCTCGAGACGGCCACGGCCGCCATCGACTCGGCCGACCCGGCCGCGCCCGGAACGCTCCCCGCGGACCTCGACGGCAGGGCGGCCCTGGACGACCCGCTGGTCGCCAACACCCCCGGGGGCACCGGCCGAGACCGCGGCGCCCACGAGCTCGAAGGCCTGCACAGCGCCTACCTCCAGACCATGGGGATCAACGGCTCCCCGGACATGGGGCCGCCGCCGCTCGACATCCGACTCACCGCCAGTGTCACCAACTCCTGGCCCACCAAGGTCACCTACACGTACGAGTTCGACGACGGCAGCGCGCCGCTGGTGACCACGGACTCGTCCGTCGTGCACACCTACACCGCGGTCGGCGCCTACCACCCGACCGTGACCGCCACGGACGAGCTGGGCGTGCGCGTGGTCAGCCCGCAGCTCGCGTACGTCTACGTGAACCGTCCCGGCCCGCTGGTGCCGGTGCTCAACGTCAGGCCCGTGGAATCCGGGCCCGCGCTGACCTACTGGGCCGACAGCAGCTACAGCTCGGGCCCGTGGAGGATCCGCGACTTCCGGGCGGACTTCGGCGACGGGACCGTCGTCAGCTCCGGCGTCCTGCAGCACACGTACGCCCGCCCCGGCACCTACACGGTGACGCTCACCGAGACGGACGAGGGCGGCCGAACGGCCAGCGTCAGCAAGGTGGTGGACGTCGACTACACCGACGCCCAGAAGGCGCTGCGGTCCGGGGAGCGGGTCCGCGTCCTGGCCCAGACCTCGAACGACGGGCTCTCGGACGGCCAGGCGAACTACACCAGCGGCAGCTGGGGCCCGTTCGCCAAGATCGCCCCGGCCGACCCCGCACCGGTCTCGGTCGCCGCCGCGTACACCGCGAACGGCAACCTGCACGCCGTCCGGACCGCGTTCGACGGCATGGTCGAGGTCGCCGACTGGGACCGCACCGGCACCCTGTGGGGCAACTGGTCCGCCGTCCCGGGCAAGGTCCCGGCCGGGCTGAACCCGTCCGTCACCCAGGTGGCCGCCGCGAGCATCGGCAACAAGCTGCACGTGGTCGCGCTCGCCGAGGGCCGGATCTTCGAGGCCGTCGGCGACTACGACAGCGGCCGCTGGAGCGGGTGGGGCGAGATCACCGCCGCCACCTGGCTGCACGCCCCGGTCGGCCGGATCGCGGTGGCCGCCATCGGCAACACCCTGCACGTCGCGGCCCTCGGCGCCGACGGGCACCTGCGGGTCGCCGACGGCGACTACACCCGCGGCACCTGGAGCAACGGCGACCTCACGGCGTACATCGGCAGCCCGAGCGGCATCACCGAACTGTCCGCCGCCGCCATCGGGTCGAAGTTCCACGTCCTCGCGCTGGCCGGCGGAAACGTCCACCAGGCCACCGGCGACTACGCCGCAGGCACCTGGACCAGTTGGGCGAACGTGTCCGACGCCATCGGCCTCGGCGGCTCGGTCACCCGGCTGAGCGCCGCCGCCACCGGCAACACCCTCCACCTGTACGGCGTCGGCAACGGCCACCTCCACAACGCGAACGGCGACTACACCGCCGGCCGCTGGTCCGCCTGGGCCGACGTCACCGCGCCCGGCCGCAACGTCCCGGAATCCGGTATCACCGGACTGGCCGTGGCCGGTTCCTGACCCCTCGGCACCACGGGCCCGCCGCACCGGAATCCACCGGGCGGCGGGCTCCGTCGCGTCAAAAACCGTGCCGGTCCTCCACCGCAGGTGGTCGTCCTGGAGCGACACCACGGCGCCGGACAGGACCGGCCCGATGGGCACCGTCGTCAGCCGGCCCGGGAACGGCCGCGGCGCGGGGGCAGCGGGAGGAAGCCGCTGGTGCGGGCCGCGTAGTCGGCCCAGCCTGGTTTGCGTTCACTCAGCTGCCGTTCCAGCAGGGGTTTTCCGCTGCCGAAGGCGAGCAGCCAGGTCATCAGGAGCACGCCGGGCAGGCAGGCCCAGCCGATCGGGGCCTGGGCCGCGAACAGGAACAAGCCCCACCAGACGCAGGCGTCGCCGAAGTAGTTGGGGTGGCGGGTGTACCGCCACAGGCCGCGGTCCATGACCAGCCCCCGGTTGGCCGGGTCGGCCTTGAAGCGGGTCAGCTGCCGGTCGCCGACCGCCTCGAAGAACAGGCCGACCGCCCACAGGGCGGTGCCCGCGAAGGCGAGCGGTCCGAGCCGGTCCGGCAGGTACTGGGCGGCCTGGACGGGCAGCGAGACGAACCAGAGGATCCCCGTCTGCAGCAGGTACACCTTCCGCAGGGCGTACCACCCCCGGGAGCCCGCGGGCGCCCTGGCGAGCATGGCCGCGTAGCGCGGGTCCTCGTCGGCGCCGCGGGAGCGCCGGGCGATGTGGGCGGACAGCCGCGCTCCCCAGACCAGCACCAGCGCGGTGACCAGGGCGCGGCGCCCGGCGTCGCCGTGGCCGGCCGACAGGCCGTAGCCGGTCAGGGCGACCGCGGCGAAGCCCAGGCCCCAGGCGACGTCGACGCCGCGGTGCCGGCCGGTCCGCAGGCCGACCGCGAACGCGGCGAGCATGACGGCGAGCGCCGCGGCCAGGGCGGCCGCGAGGTTGACCGCGAAGGCGCCGCCGTTCACCGGTACCACTGCGCGGGGGTGGCCGTGAGGGCTGCGGAACCGTCCGGGGCGGGGCGGACGGCGAGGATCTGGTCGACGCCCGTCCGGCGCTGCGCGAAGGCCTGCGAACTGCCCACCAGGTAGAGCCGCCAGAGCCGGAAGGCCGGAACGCCGACCAGGGCGACGAACTCCGCCCGGCGTTCCTCCAGGGTGCGTCGCCAGGCGTCGATGGTGCGGGCGTAGTGCTCGCGCAGGGCCTCGGCCTGGCGGAGTTCGAGCCGGGCCGCCGCGGCGGTGGTCATCGGCGGGCCCCCTCGCGGGTGAGGAGCAGCTGCTGGACGTCCAGGTAGCCGGTGCGGAAGCCGGCCTCGGAGTACGCCAGGTAGAGCTCCCACATGCGGCGGAAGACCTGGTCGAAGCCGAGGTCGGCGACCTCGTCGGCCCGCTCGGTGAAGCGTTCGCGCCACAGCCGCAGGGTCTCGGCGTAGTGCGGGCCGTAGGGCCGGCAGTACGTCAGGTGCAGGCCGGTGCAGCGGTCGGCGGTCTGGGCGATGGCCCGGACGGAGGGGATCAGGCCGCCGGGGAAGATGTACTTGAGGATCCAGGTGTACGTCTCGCTGCTGGCGAGCATCCGTTCGTGCGGCATGGTGATGGCCTGCAGGGCGGCCCGGCCGCCGGGGGCGAGCACCCGGTCGATGGTGCTGAAGTAGGCGGGCCAGAACGGCCGTCCGACCGCCTCGATCATCTCCACGCTGACCACCGCGTCGTACTCGCCGTCGGCGGCGCGGTAGTCGCACAGCCGGACCTCGGCCCGGTCGCTCCGGCCGGCGTCGGCGATCCGCCCCCGGGCCAGGGCGAGTTGCTCCTCGGACAGGGTCAGGCTGACCACCCGGGCGCCGCGGGCGGCGGCCCGCAGGGCGAGTTCGCCCCAGCCGGTGCCGATCTCCAGCACGCGGGTGCCGGGGCCGACCCGGGCGAGGTCGAGCAGTTGGTCGATCTTCTTGTGCTGGGCCGCCGGCAGGCTGCCCCAGTCGGCCTCGGGGAGGCCGTCGGCGCCGGTGGGGAAGACGGCCGAGGAGTAGGTCATGGTCGGGTCGAGGAAGAGCGCGAACAGCTCGTTGGAGAGGTCGTAGTGGCGGCTGATGTTGCGCCGGGCGTTGGCGGTCGAGGGCTGCTCGGCCTCGGGCTGGCGCTGCACGTAGAGCCGCCGCAGCCACTGGGCGCCGGTCGGCACCAGGGTCTCGGGGGCGGTGGCGAGTTCGGTGAGCAGGGCGACCAGGTCGGGTGAGTCCCAGTCGCCGGCCTGGTAGGACTCGCCGAAGCCGATCAGTCCGGTGGCGCCGATCCGGTGGAAGAAGGCGTCCGGCCGGTTCAGGGTGAGCACGGGCGCGCCGGGGCCGGCGGGTACGAGCACGCTCCCGCCGGGCAGTTCGACCCGCAGGCCGCGCCGGCGGGCGACCCGGCGCAGCAGGCGTTCGGCCACGGCGGCCCGCAGCGGGACCTCGGGGACGCGGGCGACGTCGGGCCAGCGCCGGGCGTCGACGGGGACCGGCCGGTGGTGGACGGGTCGGAAGGCTTGCTGGGTCACGGGAGAGGTACCTCTTCCTTGGCCTGGGGCCGGGCGGGACGGGGCTGGACGGGCAGTCCGCGCAGCAGCAGCCGGATGCCCTGGTAGCGGATGTTCAGGGAGACGGCGAGGGTGGCGAAGGGGCGCCGCAGGACGGCGCGCAGCAGGGCGGCGGGGCCGGCGGGGGTACGGGTGGCGTGCACGGTGGCGGTGAACGGGCGCCCGCCCTCGCGTTCCAGCTGGATCGTCAGGTCGAGTCGCTCGCCGGGTCGGGGCAGGCGCATCCGGTAGGCGCCGTCCACCGGGAAGAACGGGGAGACGTAGAACTCCTTGGCGGCGTCGGCGTGGCCGTCGGCGTCGGGGTGCAGCAGGTAGCGGTGGTGGCCGCCGTACGTGTTGTGCACCTCGGCGACGGTGCAGGCGGGGCGTCCGTCCGGGGTGTGGCACCAGTAGACGGTGATCGGGTTGAAGACGTGGCCGAGCGAGCGGGCCTGGGTGAGCATCAGGACCCGGCCGCCGGCCAGGTCGACGCCTTCGCCGGCCAGGTAGTGGTCGAGGTTCCGGCGCAGGGTGAGCCGGGGGTCGCCGGGGTGGTCGGCGGTCCGGAACCGCGCCAGCGGGCGCAGCAGGACGGGCAGCCGGGGCAGGGCGTCGAGGTCGACCAGCCAGAGCAGGCCGCGGTGGCGGAAGGCGTGCCGCAGGGGGGCGGTCCGTACGTGGGTGGTGGTGCTGTCGTACAGCGCCGCGCCCCACGGCCCGGGCAGTGGTGCGGCGGGGGTCATCGTCCGGTCACCCCGGCGGTCACCCCGGCGAGGGCCTCGGCGGCGGCGAGGCCGGAGCGGCAGCCGTCCTCGTGGAAGCCCCAGCCGTGGTAGGCGCCGGCGAACGCGGTCCGGCCGGTGTTGAGTTCGGGCAGGCGGCGCTGGGCGGCGAGGGCCTGTCGCGTGTAGACGGGGTGCTCGTAGACGGTGCGGGAGAGCACGTGTTCGTCGGCGATCGGCCGGGCCGGGTCCTCGTTGAGGGTGACCAGGTAGTGCTCGGCGGTGTCCAGGCCGAGCAGCCGGTTGAGGTGGTAGCTGACCTGGACCTGGTCGGCGCTGCCGGTGCAGTCCGGCATCCGGTAGTTCCAGGAGGCGCGGGCCCAGACGGCGCGGGGCAGGTGGGAGGCGTCGCGGTGCAGCACGGTGGGGTTGCGGGAGTAGTGGATGGCGCCGAGGAGTTCGCGTTCGGCGGTGCTGGGGTTGGCGAGCAGGGCGAGGGCCTGGTCGGGGTGGGTGGCGACGACCACGGCGTCGGTCTCGGTGCGGCGGCCGTCCTCGGTGATCACCTGGGCGCCGTCGGGGTGCCGGAAGACGGCCCGGACGGGGGCGCCGCGGTGAACGGCGGTCAGCCGTTCGGCGATCTTCGCCACGTAGCTGCGGGAGCCGCCGACCACCGTGCGCCAGGTGGGCGAGCCGGTGACGCTGAGCATCCCGTGGTTGTCGAGGAAGGCGAACAGGTAGCGGGCCGGGTAGTCGCCGGCCAGGTCCGGGGCGCAGGACCAGACGGCGGAGACCACCGGCGTCATGAAGTGGCTGACGAAGTACGGGGAGAAGCCGTTGGCGGCGAGGAACTCACGCAGGGTCGGATCGCCCGCCTCCGGGTCGGCGAGCAGCCGCCGGGCCCGGCGGTGGAAGACCGGGACCTCGGTGAGCATCCGCAGGTAGCGGCCGCGCAGCGGGGAGGTGGGCTGGGCGAGCAGCCCGGCCGGGCCGCGGGAGCCCGCGTACTCCAGGCCGCAGCCGTCGCACCGCACCGACATGCTCATCTCGCTCTCGCGGGTCTCGACCCCGAGCTCCGCGAACAGCTGCACCAGGTGGGGGTACGTGCGGCGGTTGTGCACCAGGAACCCGGTGTCCAGCGGGACGGCACGGCCGTCGGCGCCGATCGCGTCCTGGGTGTGGGCGTGGCCGCCGAGCCGGTCGTCCGCCTCGAACAGCTCGACCTCGGCGCCGGTGCGCCGCAGTCGGTACGCGGCGGTGAGCCCGGCGACGCCGCTGCCGATCACGGCGATCCGGCGTGGCCCGCCGGCCCTGCGGCCGGCGGGGATCCTGGCTGCCCGGGCGGTCTCCGGCATGGTCACGTGCAACCCCTGTCGATCCGGACCGGGCCCGATCGGGCCCGGTCCTGCCACTTGCGTTCCACCAGCCATTCGGAGCACACGGGGGAACGGATTGGTGGCCTCGGTCAGGGGCTCACCCGACGGTCGGTCAGGTGAAGTCGAGGAGCATCATCGGGGCGCCGGTCGGATGCGCGGAGCCGCCCGCCGGTTCGACCGTCACACCGATGCCCGCCGCGCCGTGGATGCCGCCGGCGAGCAGCAGCGAGCCGTCCGGGCCGGGCAGCAGTCCGGCCGGGCGCATGGTGCCCTCGTCGTTGAACCAGACCTCGTACGCCTTGTCGGCCGGCAGGGCCGGCAGCCCGGAGGCGAGGAACCCGGCCTGACCGAGGCTCTGCGACCAGACCACCGTGCCGACGCCGCCGGCGGCCGTGGCGGTGCTGGTGCGGGCGTCGGGTGCGGTGAGCAGGGTGCTGAAGCGGGCCTGCTGCTGCTGGAGGACGGCGGCCTCGGCCTTGGCCTGCTCGGCCTGGTCGTGCTGCTGGTACGCGAGGCCGCCCAGCGCGGCCGCGACGGCCACGGAGGCGGCCAGCGCGAGCTTGGGCCACTGGCGGGCCAGGCGGCCGGGGCGGCGGCCGGCGCCGTCCTGGTCCGGCTCCGAGGAGGCCGGGGCGAGCTGGCGGACGGTACCGATCCCGGCCAGCACCCGGGCCTTCAGCTCGGCGGGCGGCACGACGGCCTCGGCCGAGCCCAGCCGGGCCAGCGTGGCGGTGAACTCGCGGACCTCCTGCGCGCAGGCCGGGCACTGCGCCAGGTGCTCTTCGAAGGCGTGGCGTTCGGCCTCGCCGAGGGCGTGGGCCGCGTAGGCGCCGGTGAGTGTGTGCAGATCGGCGGTGGTCGTCATGATCCCACCCCCAGGCAGTCGCGCAGCCGGATCAGGGCGTCGCGCATACGGGTCTTGACGGTGCCCAGCGGCGATCCGAGCATGTCGGCGACCTCCCGGTAGGAGTAGCCCCGGTAGTACGCCATGGTGACCGACTCCCGCTGGAGCTCGGTCAGGCCCTGCAGACAGCGCCGGACCTGCTCGCGTTCGAGCCGGCCCTCGACCTGTTCGGCGACCTCGTCGAAGGCGGGGGCGTGCGACCGGGCGGCGGCCCGCTGGTCGCGGTCGGCGGCCGCCTGGGCGGCCCGGACCCGGTCGACGGCGCGGCGGTGCGCCATGGTCAGCACCCAGGGCATCACCTCGCCGCGCTCCGGCCGGTACCGGGAGGCGGTGCGCCAGACCTCCAGCAGCACCTCCTGGGCGACCTCCTCGGACTGGGCGGGGTCGCGCAGCACGCGGCGGATCAGCCCGAGCACCGGGCCGGCCACCGCGTCGTACAGGCGGCTGAACGCGTCCTGGTCCCCGAACGCGACCCTGGCGACGAGTTCCTGCAGGTCGGGTCCGCGCCGGTGCGGCCCGGAGAGGTGGACGACGGTGTTCACCAGGCCACCTCCGGGCAACGGACGGCGGCCCGGGCCACCGGTCGCGGCGGACGGGCCCGGAGCGGGTCCATCGGGTGGGCGGCTGGCATCAGGGACCTCCGGGAGGACGGCGGGGCGCGGCCGGCTGCTCCGCGGAGCACCCGGCACCGGTTGTTCGGAGCGGGATCCGGGACGGATTGGTGCCGTGGCCCGGATATTTCGTCCGATCATGGACCCGGTGGGCCGCGTCTGCCCCGAAATCCCACCAATCACCTGCCTGCCGGGCGACGAATCAGGTATCTGGACGTCCGGGCCTCCACCGTGCCCGACCGGCTGGCCGCCGCGGCGGACTTCCAGGAGGCTGGGGTACGAGGTGCCCTTCCATCTGTCCCCGGTTCATGCTCACCCGCGACCAGGAACCGCACCACGTCAACCTGGGCCGGCACCCGAGAGCTGGTCGAACGGCACGCGCCGTGACTGCGGAGTCGGTACGCGTTCCAGCTCACCCGCGTTCCACTTCACCCGCGTTACCAGTGCATCGGGAGACGAGATGACCGACGAACCCACCGGCGGCAGGCTCTGCCTGGTCACCGGCGCGACCGGTTACATCGGCGGGCGGCTCGTCCCCGAGCTGCTGGCCGCCGGCCACCGGGTCCGCTGCCTGGTCCGCGACCCCGGACGGATCCGCGACTACCCGTGGCGGGCGGAGGTGGACACCGCGAGGGCGGACGTCACCCGCCCCGAGACGCTGGCCGGCGTGTTCGACGGCGTCCAGGTCGCCTACTACCTGGTGCACTCGCTCGGCACCGGCCCGACCTTCGAGGAGCGCGACCGCGCCGCCGCCCGGGCCTTCGGGGACGCCGCCGCCCGGGCCGGCGTGCGCCGGATCGTCTACCTCGGCGGGCTGGTGCCGCCCGGTGTCCCGCCCGACTCGCTCTCCCCGCATCTGCGCTCGCGCGCGGAGGTGGGCCGGCTGCTGCGGGAGAGCGGCGTCCCGACGGCCGAACTGCGTGCCGCCGTGATCATCGGCTCCGGCTCGGCCTCGTTCGAGATGCTCCGCCACCTCACCGAGCGACTGCCCGTGATGGTCACGCCGAACTGGGTGGACACCCGGATCCAGCCGATCGCCGTCCGGGACGTGCTGCGCTACCTGGTCGGGGCCGCCGCACTGCCGCCCGAGGTCAACCGGCCGTTCGACATCGGCGGGCCGGACGTGCTGACGTACCGCGAGATGATGCTCCGCTACGCCCGGATCGCCGACCTGCCGAAGCGCCTGATCCTCCCGGTGCCCGTCCTCACCCCGCGGCTGTCCAGCCACTGGGTCGGCCTGGTCACCCCGGTCCCCCACTCGATCGCCCGGCCGCTGGTGGAGTCGCTGCGGCACGAGGTGGTCTGCCGGGAGCACGACCTCGCCGCGTACGTCCCCGACCCGCCCGGCGGGCTGGTCGGCTTCGAGCAGTCCGTCCGGCTGGCCCTCAAGCGGATCCAGGACGCCGAGGTGACCACCCGTTGGTCCTCCGCCTCGCTGGCCGGCGCGCCCAGCGACCCGCTGCCGACCGACCCCGACTGGGCCGGCGGCAGCCTGTACGAGGACGTCAAGGAACGCGAGGTCTCGGCCGCCCCCGAGTCGGTCTGGCGGGTGGTCGAGAGCATCGGCGGCGAGAACGGCTGGTACTCCTTCCCGCTTGCCTGGGCCGTGCGCGGTTGGCTCGACCGGCTGGTCGGCGGGGTCGGCCTGCGCCGCGGCCGGCGCGACCCGGAGCGGCTGCGGGTCGGCGACTCGCTGGACTTCTGGCGGGTGGAGGAGATCGAACCGGTCGGTCTGCTGCGGCTGCGCGCCGAGATGCGGCTGCCCGGGCTGGCCTGGCTGGAACTGCGGGTCGACGACGACGGGTACGGCGGCACCATCTACCGGCAGCGGGCCCTGTTCCATCCGCACGGGCTGGCCGGGCACGCGTACTGGTGGTCCGTCGCCCCGTTCCACTCCTTCGTGTTCGGCGGCATGGCGCGCAACATCACCGAACGGGCCCGGCTGCTTCCGTGAGCCCGTGTCCGTGAACTTCGTTCGGGGCGCTCCGACTTCCCGCCGCAGGCCGTCAACCAGGCACGATACGAGGCGCGTTCACTCGCCCGAGTGAGAGTGGAAATCCGCACCCATCCGCTCGCCCCACCGCACCGAATGCAGGACGTGAGCACCCAGACGTCCACCCCGAACCCGGCACCCGCCGCCGTTCCCCGCAGCCGCCGCAGCCGGCCGGCACGCGCGGCCGCCGCCGCGGGAACGGGACTGGCGGCAGCCGCCGCGGCCGTCGGGGCGGGCGAGCTCGTCGCCGCCTTCACCGGCCCGGACAGCGCGCCGGTGATCGCCGTCGGCTCCGCCGCCATCGACCTGACGCCGACCCCGCTCAAGGAGTACGCCGTCCGGACGTTCGGCACCAACGACAAACCGGTGCTGCTCGGCGGGATCTACCTGACCATGACGGCGCTGGCCGCCCTGGCCGGCGTGGTGGCCGCCCGGCGTCCCGCGTTCGGTGCGGCGGTGTTCGCGGCGTTCGGCGCACTCGGCGCCTTGGCGGCACTGTCACGGCCCACCGCCATCCCGGTCGACGCGCTGCCCTCGGTGGTGGCGGGGCTGGTGGGCGCGGGCGCGATGGTGCTGCTGGCCCGGCTGCTGCGCACGGCGACCACCGTGCCCGCACCCGAGCCGGCCGGTCCGAGCCGGCGCGCCGTCCTGGCCGCCACCGGTGGCACGGTCGCCTTCGCGGCGCTGTCCGGCTTCGGCGGCCGCTCGTACTCCGACAGCCGCACCGACGTGAGCGCCGCCCGGGACGCCGTCCGACTGCCCGCCCCCGCCACCCGGTCGGCGCCGCCGCCGGCCGCGGCCCACCCCGGGGTGCCCGGCCTGACCTCCTTCCAGACCCCCAACCCGGACTTCTACCGGGTCGACACCGCCCTCACCCTCCCGAAGATCGATCCCCGCCACTGGACCCTGCGGCTGCACGGCCTCGTCGACCACCCTGTGGTGATCAGCTTCGACGAGCTGCTGAAGCGGCCGCTCCAGGAACTGGACTACACCCTCACCTGCGTCTCCAACGAGGTCGGCGGCCCGTACGCGTCCACCGCCCGGTGGCTCGGCGTCTCCCTGCCCGACCTGCTCCGGCAGGCCGGAGTCCGGTCCGGCGCCGACCAGTTGGTGGGCCGTTCCAAGGACGGCATGACCATCGGCACGCCGCTGGACGCGCTGCTCGACGGCCGGGACGCCCTGCTCGCCGTCGCGATGAACGGCGAGGTGCTGCCGGTCGCGCACGGCTTCCCCTGCCGCACCCTGGTGCCCGGCCTGTACGGGTACACCTCCGCCACCAAGTGGCTGGTCGACCTGGAGGTGACCACCTTCGCCGGGTACGACGCCTACTGGGTCGAGCGCGGCTGGGACCGTACCGGCACCGTCCGCACCGCTTCCCGGATCGAGGTCCCGGCGGCCTTCGCCAAGGTGCCCGCCGGGGACGTGACGGTCGCCGGCACCGCCTGGGCCACCCATCGCGGCATCGCGGCGGTGGAGGTCCGGGTGGACGGCGGGCCGTGGGCCGAGGCACGGCTGGCCGCCGACGCCGGGCCCGACCTCTGGCGGCAGTGGAGCCACGACTGGACGGGGGCCCGGCCCGGCACCCACCGGATCGAGGTCCGCGCCACCGACGCCGGCGGAGCCGTCCAGCCCGAGGCCAGAGCGGCCCCCTTCCCCGCCGGAGCCACCGGCTGGCACTCGACGGTGGTCACCGTCACCTGACTCCTCTCCCCGTCCCACGTCCGCGCGACGGCACCGCCATGCCCGGACGAACCGTCAGTAACCGCTATCCAAGGAGCACACGCCATGTCCGTCACCCGCACCCGGTCCGTCGCCGCCCTGCTCGCCGCCGGCGCGCTCGCCTTCGGCCTCACCGCCTGCAGCAGCGGCAGCGACACCTCGTCCAACTACGCCTCGTCCGGCGTGGCTTCCTCGGCCCCCTCCGCCGCCGCGGCCGCGGCCGCGCCGAAGACCGCCCCCGCCGCCGCGGTGGACGCGCCGTTCGGCACCGCCTGTGCGGCCGTGCCGAAGGACGGCTCGGGCAGCTTCGCCGGGATGGCCCAGGACCCGGTCGCCACCGCCGCCTCCCACAACCCGCTGCTGTCCACCCTGGTCAGCGCGGTCACCGCGGCCGGGCTGGGCGACACCCTCAACTCCGCGCAGAACATCACCGTGTTCGCGCCGACCAACGACGCGTTCGCCAAGGTCCCCGCCGACCAGCTGAAGGCGCTGCTGGCCGACAAGGACAAGCTGACCAAGGTGCTGACCTACCACGTGGTGCCCGACCGCCTCGCCCCCGCCTCGCTGGCCGGCTCCCACAAGACGCTGGAGGGCGCCGACGTGAAGGTGGCCGGCTCCGGCGCGGCCTACACCGTCAACAACAACTCCAAGGTGCTGTGCGGCAACGTCCAGACCGCCAACGCCACCGTGTACATCGTCGACACCGTGCTGATGCCGGCCTCCTGACCCGCCCGCGCCGCCACCCGCGGCGCCACCACCCGCGGCTCGGCCCGGGCCCTCAGGCCAGGGCCGAGCCGCGGGCCAGCAGCAGCGTGACGTCGAGCGCCGCCACCCCCAGCGCCGCCAGGAACGGCAGGCGGCTGCGCGGCAGCAGCAGTGCCGGCAGCACCAGCAGCGCGGTCGCCGCCAGCGCACCACACCCCGCCGCACCGACCGGGCCCGGCGGGGCCACCACCAGCACGGCCGACGCCGCCGCCAGCAGCAGCGCCGCCACCGCACCGGCCCGGGCCCGGCCGAGCCGCTGCGGCAGCCCCCGGACACCGGCGGCGAGGTCGTCGTCCAGATCCGGCAGCACGTTCGCGAAGTGCGCACCGACACCCAGCAGCCCGGCCGCGAGCATCACCCACGGGTAGGGCCACGGCGCACCGGGCAGACCCAGCGTCACAAAGGCCGGCAGCAGCCCGAAGGCCAGCGCGTACGGCGCCCAGGACAGCACCGTCCGCTTCAGCCCCAGGTTGTACGCCCACGCGGCGGCCACCCCGGCAAGGTGCGCCGCCCCGGCCGCCGGACCGCTCGCCAGCGACAGCGGTACGCACACGGACAGTGCCACGACCGCGGCCGTCCGAACCGTGCCCGCGTCCAACTCGCCGGTGGCGAGCGGTTTGTCCCGCCGCCCCGCCGCCCGGTCCCGGCGCCGGTCGACCAGATCGTTGCTCCACCCAACCGACAACTGCCCCGCCGCGACGGCCGCCCCCACCGATCCGGACCCGAGCGCCCCGCGCCCGCAGGCCACGGCCAGCGCCGTCGCGAACAGCGCCACCGCCGCCGCCGGAGCCGGATGACAGGCCCGCAGCAGCACACCCGGACGCAGGACCGCGGCTACCGCGCTCTCGTTCGACATCCCTCGATGGTAGGACGGGACGCGCCCGGTTCAACCGATTGATGAGGGTATGTCAGCAACATCCCTATGCTGGGCCGGTGACCCGAATCGTGGCAGTGACGGGCGTCGTTCCGCCGCACCGGTACCGGCAGCGGGAGCTGGCGGAAACGTTCGCGACCGCCCTGCGGTTACCGACCGGCAGCGGCCGGGCGGTACTCGACCGCGTGCACGCCTCGGCCGGTGTCGACACCCGCCACCTGGCGCTCCCGCTCGCGCAGTACGCGGAGTTGAGCGGCTTCGGCCGGGCCAACGACGCGTTCATCACCGCCGCGCTGGAGCTCGGCGAACAGGCCGTGACCGGCGCGCTGGCACAGTGCGGGCTGACCGCCGACGCGATCGACCTGGTGATCTCCACCTCCGTCACCGGCATCGCCGCCCCCTCCCTGGAGGCCCGGCTGGCCGGGCGCCTGGGCCTGCGGCCGGACGTCCGGCGACTCCCCGTCTTCGGCCTGGGCTGCGCGGCCGGCGCCGCCGGAGTCGCCCGACTGCACGACTTCCTGGCCGGACACCCGGACGGCGTCGCACTGCTGCTGTCCACCGAACTGTGCTCGCTCACCCTGCAGCGCTCCGACGGCTCCCCCGCCAACCTGGTGGCCGGCGCCCTGTTCGGCGACGGCGCCGGCGCCCTGCTCGCGGTCGGTTCCGGGCACCCGGCCCACGCGGCTCACTCAACTCACCCGGCCCACCCGGCCCACGCGGCCGCCGCCGGACCGACCGTGGTGGCCGCCCGCAGTCGGCTCTACCCCGGCACCGAGCACCAGCTGGGCTGGGACATCGTCGACACCGGGTTCCGGATCGTCCTCGGCGCCGAACTCCCCGCCCTGGTAAGGCTTCACGTCGGCGAGGAGATCGAGGGCTTCCTCGCCGCGCACGACCTCAAGCCCGGCGACATCGCGGCCTGGATCTGCCACCCGGGCGGCCCCAGGGTGCTGGACGCACTCGCCGAGTCGCTCGGACTGCCCGACTCCGCACTGGAGTTGAGCAGACGCTCACTGGCCGCGGTCGGCAACCTGTCGTCCTCCTCGGTCCTGCACATCCTGCGCGACACCCTCGCCCTGCGCCCGCCATCACCCGGCGCGTACGGGCTGATGCTCGCGCTCGGCCCGGGCTTCGCCTCCGAACTCGTCCTCCTGCGCTGGTAGCTGCCGATGACCGCCTACACCGTCCTGATCCTGCTGGTCGCCCTCGAACGGCTGGCCGAGCTGATCGTCGCCCGCCGCAACGCGGCCCGGAGCCTGGCCCTCGGCGGCACCGAGCACGGACGCGGCCACTACCCGCCGATGGTGCTGCTGCACTCCGTCCTGCTGATCGGCTGCCTCCTCGAACCCGCCCTCGCCGACCGGCCGTTCCTGCCCGCCCTGGGCTGGCCGATGCTGGCCCTGGCCCTCGCGGCGCAGGGTCTGCGCTGGTGGTGCATCGGCACCCTCGGCACCCGGTGGAACACCCGGGTGATCGTGATTCCCGGGCTGCCCCTGGTGTCCGCGGGGCCGTACCGGTGGCTGAACCACCCCAACTACGTGGCGGTGGTGGTCGAGGGCTTCGCCCTGCCGCTGGTCCACACCGCCTGGCTCACCGCGCTCTGCTTCACCCTGCTCGACCTCGCGCTGCTCCGGGTCCGGATCCGCTGCGAGGAACAGGCCCTGAACGGAGGCCCGGTGGCGCCGGCGCCGGGAGCGCCGGGAGCGCCGGGAGCGCCGGGAGCGCCGGGAGCGCCGGGAGCGCCCGCGTGATCGACCTGCTGGTGGTGGGCGGCGGCCCGGCCGGGCTGGCAACCGCGATCGGGGCCGCCCGGGCCGGCTTGGAGGCGGTGGTGGCCGAACCCCGGCCGTCCCCGGTCGACAAGGCGTGCGGCGAAGGCCTGATGCCGTCCGCCGTCCGTGCCCTCGAACAGCTCGGGGTGAGCGTGCCCGGCCGACCGATCCACGGCATCCGCTACCTGGACGCGACCACCGGACGGGGCGCCGAGGCGGAGTTCCGCACCGGGCCCGGCCTGGGCGTACGCCGCACCGCACTGCACGCGGCGCTCGCCCGGCGTGCCGACGACCTCGGGGTGCGGGTCCTGCCCGTCCCCGTCCGGGAGTTCCGCCAGGGCGCGTTCTCCGTACGGGCGGCCGGGCTGACCTGCCGGCACCTGGTGGCGGCCGACGGCCTGCACTCGCCCACCCGGCGCGCCCTGGGCCTGCACCAGCCGGCCGATCCGGCCGCCCCGCCCCGGTACGGGCTGCGCCGCCACTACGCGGTGGCACCGTGGAGCGAGCTGGTCGAGGTGCACTGGTCGGCGCGCGCGGAGGCGTACGTGACGCCGCTCGCACCGGACCTGGTCGGCGTCGCGGTGCTCACCAGCGACCGGGCGCCGTTCGAGGAGCAGCTTTCGCGGTTTCCCGTGCTGGCCGCCCGGCTGGCGGGCGCCCCCGCCCGCACTCCCGTACGCGGCGCCGGGCCGCTGCACCAGCAGGTCCGGGCCCGGGTGCGGGGGCGGGTCCTGCTGGTCGGGGACGCGGCCGGGTACCTGGACGCGCTGACCGGCGAGGGGCTGTCGGTCGCGCTCGCCTCGGCGGAGGCGCTGGTGCGGTGTGTGGCGGCGGGGCGCCCGCAGGAGTACGAACGGGCCTGGCGCCGCGCCTCGCGCAGCTACCGGTGGCTGACGGGTGCGCTGCTGTGGACGCGTCAGCAACCGCTGCTGGCCGACCGGATCGTCCCGGCGGCGGCCTGCCTGCCGGGGGTGTTCCGGGCGGGCGTCAACCTGCTCGCGTGAGCGGGCCTCGCGGGTCGGGGTTCGCGGTGGAGTGAACGTTCGCCACGTCGCGGATGGTTGCGCTCTCACGAATGCCGGCGCCCTCGTGAATACTCGCGCTGTCGTGAATGCTCGCGCCATCGTGAATGAGCGCGCCGCAGCCACCGTTCGCGATGGCGTGACCGTTCACGACAGCGCGACCGTTCGCAATGGCGCAAGCATTCACGGCCCGGCAAGCGTTCCGGCTCCCGCAAGCGTTCTCACCACCGCGAACGCTCACGCGAGCGCAACCGTTCACGCCACCGCGGAGGTTCACCTCACCAGCTGACCGGCAGCGCCCGCAGGCCGTTGACCAGCGACTCCTCGCGGACCTCCACCTCCTCGAACGGCACCGCCAGCCGGAGTCCGGGCAGCCGCCGAAGCAGCGTCCCCAGCGCGATCTGGAGCTCGGCCCGGGCCAGCGGCTGACCGAGGCACTGGTGGATCCCGAAGCCGAAGGCCAGGTGGCGCCGGGCATCCCGGGTCACGTCCAGCCGGTCGCCGTCCTCGAACAGCTCCGCATCCCGGTTCGCGGTGGACACCATGCACAGCACGCCCTCACCGGCCCGCACCAGGGTGCCGTCCAGATCCACGTCCTCCAGTGCGACCCGGGGGATGCCCAGGTGGACGATGGTCAGGTAGCGCAGCAGCTCCTCGACCGCCCCCTTCATCAACTCGGGCTGCGCCCGCAGCCGTTCCGCCTGCTCGGGGTGGCGCAGCAGGGCGAGGGTGCCGAGCGCCGTCATGTTGGCGGTGGTCTCGTGGCCGGCGACGAGCAGCAGCAGTCCCATGGCCGCCGCCTCCGCCCGGCTGAGCTCGTCGCGGGCGACGAGCCGGCTGAGCACACTGTCGTCCGGCTCGCGGCGCTTGCGGTCGGCGAGGTCGCTCAGATAGTCCGTCAGGGCCTGCTGGGCGGCGTCGACCTGCTCGATGTCGACCCTGATGTCCAGCAGCGTGCGGCTGTGCCGCTGGAAGAACTCGTGGTCGGCGTAGGGCACTCCGAGCAGCAGGCAGATCACCAGGGACGGCACCGGCAGGGCGAACTCCTGCACCAGGTCGGCGGGCCCGCCCTTGGCGATCATCGCGTCGAGTGCCTCGTCCACGATCTGCTGGATCTGCGGACGCAGTGCCTCCACCCGCTTGATGATGAAGTCGCCGGTCAGCATGCGCCGTTGCCGGGCGTGCTCGGGGTCGTCGAGGCGCAGGAAGGTGGGGGTGGTGCGGGTGATCAGTTCGCGCCGTCCGGGCACGAGGAACGGGAAGCCGGGGACGCGGGCGTCGGCGCTGAACCGGTGGTCGCCGAGGACGGCGCGGGAGTGGCGGTAACCGGTCAGCAGCCAGCAGGGCGCACCGTCCCAGAGGGACACCTTGGTGATCGGGCCCGCCCGGTGGGCTTCCCGGTAGGCGGGCGGCGGGTCGAAGGGGCAGCCCCCGTGGGCTGCCGGCACGGCGAGGGCGTCGGCGGTGCCGTCCGGCCGGGCGGTCGGGGTGTCGGTGGTCATGCGGCTGTGCTCCTTCCAACTGGGTGGAGTCCGGCCGGTCCGGGATCAGCCGGGGTCGCCGTGCACGGTGATGACGTTGCCCGGGCAGAGCGCGGCCGCAAGCCTGACGTCGGCGGCGAGTTCAGGCCCGGGGCTCTCCTGGAGCAGCCGGACGAGTCCGTCCTCCTCACCCTGGTCGAAGACGGCGGGCACGGTGAGTACGCACTGGCCTGAGCCGCAGCAGCGGTCCTGATCGATGATCACCTGCATGGTGGGCACCTCGGTCCGTGGGGTGAATCGGTTTCGCTTGGCAACCATTTCACGGTAACCCAATCCGGTCCGCACACGAAGGTCCAGTACGCGAACGACACGAGTTGGCCGGAAACCGGCGTTGCGGAGGCGGCAGCGAAAGCACGGGCCGGGGAAGGCCGGTGACGGTTCGCCGGTCTCGGAGTCCCGTCCCCGGGCAGGTGCCCGCAGGGACGCTTGCGGCTCTTGCGGCTCTTGCGGCTACGGGGACTGCGGAGGTTCGGCCGGTTCCTCCGCGAGGAGTTCCAGCACCGGGAGGGCGGCGAGCAGCGCGTCCCGCTGCTCCTCGGCGAGCTGTCCGACCCGGTCGGCGAGGCCGGTCAGCTCGGGTCCACCCGACGGCGGTAGCAGAGCTCGGGGCGGCCGACCTGCCCGTACTGCGGTTCGCGGACGGCCACGCCGGTCTCGACCAGGTACTCCAGGTACCGGCGGGCGGTGATCCGGGAGACCCCGGCGGCCGCACCGGCGGCCGCGGCCGAGATACCGGCGGACGCCTCGCGAAGGACGGCCTCGACGGTCTCCAGGGTCGGGGCGCTGAGCCCCTTGGGGAGGGCCGCGCGCTCGGGGGTGCGCAGCAGGGCGAGCGCCTGGTCGACCTCCTCCTGGCCGGTCGCCTCGCCGCTGCGGCCGAGCGTCCGGCGGTAACGGGCGTAGCTGTCGAGCCGGTCGGTGAGCGCGGCCGCGCCGAACGGCTTGAGCAGGTACTGCACGACCCCGACCGACACCGCCTGCCGGACCATCGTCAGGTCGCGCGCCGAGGTGACGGCGATGACGTCCGCGGCGTGGCCGGCCGCGCGAAGCGTGCGGAAGAGCCGCAGGCCGTGGCCGTCCGGGAGGTAGAGGTCGAGCAGGACGAGGTCGACGGGGGCGCCGTCGGCCCGGGCGCGGTCGAGCGTGCGCAGGGCGTCGGCGCAGGTGTGGACGGTGGCCTCGACCCGGAAGCCGGGGGTGCGCTGGACGTAGAGCGAGTGGGCGGCGGCCGCCACCGGGTCGTCCTCGACCACCAGCACGGAGATCATCGGAGCGCCACCCGCGCCGCGCGGTCCGGCCCGGGCGCCCCCTGCGCCGCCTCCGTGCCCGGGCCGACCCGCACCGTGGGCCGCCGCAGCGGCAGCCGTACGGTGAGCACGGCGCCGCGCTCGCGGCCGAGTTCGACGGTGCCGCCGTTGCGCCGGGCGGTCTGGGCGACCAGCGCGAGGCCCAGCCCACGGCCGTGCTGCTTGGTGGTCCAGCCGCGCCGGAACACCTCCTCGGCCGCCTGCGGGTCGATGCCCGCGCCGGTGTCGGCGACCCGGAGCAGCAGTTCGGCACCGTCCGCCCGCGCGGTGACGGTGACGGTGACCTCGGGCGGCCCGGGGTGGTGCGCGGCGTTCTCGATGGCGGCGTCCACGGCGTTGTCGACCAGGTTGCCGAGCAGGGTGACCAGGTCGCGCGGGGCCAGCTCGGCCGGGAGTACCCCGTCGTCGATCCGGCTGTCCTGGGTGAGGACCAGCTCCACGCCGCGTTCGGCGGCCTGGGCGGCCTTTCCGAGCAGCAGGGCGGCCAGCACCGGTTCGCTGACGGCCGCGACCACCCGGTCGGTGAGCTGCTGGGCGAGGGCGAGTTCGGCGGTGGCGAACTCCACCGCCTCGCGGTGGCGGCCGAGTTCGATCAGCGAGACCACGGCGTGCAGCCGGTTGGCGGCCTCGTGCGCCTGCGCGCCGAGCGCCTCGGCGAAGCCGCGTACCGAGTCCAACTCTCCGGTGAGACCCTGGAGTTCGGTGTGGTCGCGAAGGGTCACCACGGTGCCGAGGCCCGGCCCGATGGCGGAGGTGTTGAGCAGCACGACCCGTTCGGCGGTCAGGTGCACCTCGTCGCGCACCGGGGAGGGCGACAGCAGCGCCCCGACGAGGGAGTCCGGCAGGCCCAGCCCGTCCACCGCAACATCAGTCAACTCGCCGCACAGACCCAGCAGTTCACGGGCCGCGTCGTTGCAGAGCAGCACCCGGTGCCGGCCGTCCAGCAGGACCAGGCCCTCGCGCACCGAGTGCAGGGTGGCCTGGTGGTAGTCGTAGAGGTGGCTGAGCTCGGCGGCGCCCATGCCGTGGGTGTGCCGGCGCAGCCGGGCGCCGACGAGGTAGGTGCCCAGGCCGCCGAGCGCCAGCGCCGCGACGGCGACTCCCGCCAGCGCGATGATCGGCCCGCGGAGTTGGTCGCTGATCGCCTCGACCGTGATGCCCGCACTGACCAGCGCCACCACCCGCCGGTGCTCGTCGAAGACCGGCGCGACCACCCGGACGGACGGGCCGAGCGTGCCGGTGTACGTCTCCGGGAAGATCTCCCCGGCCAGGGCGCGGTCGATGTGACCGAGGAACGGCCGGCCGATCTGCGCGGCATCGCGGTGGGTCCAGCGGATGCCGTCGGTGTCCATCACGGTGACGAAGTCCACCCCGGTGTCCTGGCGGACCTGCTCGGCGTACGGCTGGAGGACGGCCGAGGGGTCCGGGGCGGCGGCGGCCTCGCGGACGGTCGGGGAGTCGGCGACCGCGACGGCCGCGGCGCGGACCTGTCGCAGCGCGGCGCCCTCGGCCCGGTCGGCCGTGAACAGGTACGCGAGCACGGCCCCGCCCGCGACCACGGCGGCCACGATGACGATCTGCACCGCGAACAGCCGGCCCGCCAGGCTGTGCAGCCAGCGGCGCGGCGGAGGGTTCGGGTGCGGGGTCATGCCGGACAGTCTGCCCTGCTCGGCGGCGCGGGCAAGGGGTCCGGCCGCGTGAACTCTATGAACGCAAACGTGACGGTCGTCACCTCGGCGCCCATAGTTCGGATCGGCCCACCACCCGGGCCGCAGGGACATCGGGGCAAAGGAGCCGCAGGATGACGACGACCACGGGAGCAGTCCGGACCAGACGATCCGATCGCACCCACTACCTCTACCTGGCGGTGATCGCGGCCGTCCTCGGCGGCATCACGGTCGGGCTCCTCGCACCGGGCTTCGCGGTGGAGCTGAAGCCGGTCGGCACGGGCTTCGTCAACCTGATCAAGATGATGATCAGCCCGGTGATCTTCTGCACCATCGTGCTCGGCGTCGGCTCGGTCACCAAGGCCGCCAAGGTCGGCCGGGTGGGCGGGCTCGCGCTCGGCTACTTCCTGCTGATGTCGACCGCGGCGCTCGGCATCGGCCTGGTCGTCGGCAACCTGCTCGACCCGGGCTCCGGCCTGCACCTCACCGCCGCCCTCGCCAAGTCCGGTCACGCACAGGCGGCGACCGGCGGCGCCACCAGCACCGCGGACTTCCTCCTCGGCGTCATCCCGACCACCATGTTCTCGGCCCTTACCGAGGGCAAGGTGCTGCAGACCCTGCTGGTCGCCCTGCTCGCCGGCTTCGCGCTCCAGGCGATGGGCCCGGTCGGGGCTCCCGTCCTGCGCGGGGTCGAGCACCTGCAGCGGCTGGTGTTCCGCATCATGTCGATGATCATGTGGCTGGCGCCGGTCGGCGCGTTCGGCGCGATGGCCGCGGTGGTGGGGGCGACCGGCACGGCCGCGCTCAAGAGCCTCGCCATGATCATGATCGGGTTCTACACCACCTGCGCGATCTTCGTGGTCGTGGTGCTCGGCCTGCTGCTGCGCCTGGTCGCCGGGGTCAACATCTTCGCCCTGCTGCGCTACCTGGGCCGCGAGTTCCTGCTGATCCTCTCCACCTCGTCCTCCGAGAGCGCCCTGCCGCGACTGATCGCCAAGATGGAGCACATCGGCGTCAGCCGCCCGGTGGTCGGCATCACCGTCCCGACCGGCTACAGCTTCAACCTCGACGGCACCGCGATCTACCTCACCATGGCGTCGATCTTCATCTCGGAGGCCCTGGACAAGCCGATGTCGCTCGGACAGCAGTTCTCCCTGCTGATCTTCATGGTGATCGCCAGCAAGGGTGCGGCCGGCGTCACCGGCGCGGGCCTGGCCACCCTGGCCGGCGGCCTCCAGTCGCACCGGCCGGAGCTGGTCGACGGCGTCGGGCTGATCGTCGGTATCGACCGCTTCATGTCGGAGGCCCGCGCGCTCACCAACTTCGCGGGCAACGCGGTGGCCACCGTGCTGATCGGGCACTGGACGCGGGAGCTCGACCACGAGCGGCTGCGCGAGGTCCTGGCCGGCCGCATCCCGTTCGACGAGGCCACCCTGATCGACACCGGCCACACCGGCCACACCGGCCACATCGACGCCGGCCACGACCACGGCCAGGACGCCCCCGACCGGTCCGGCACGCCCGCCCCGGAGAAGGCCTCCGCCTGAACCCTCCCGGTCCGGCCCCACGGGGCCCGACGCGGCCCGGAGCCCCGCCCCCCAGCGCGGACTCCGGGCCGCAGGCGTACCCAACTCCCTTGAGACGGACGCCACCTGTGCCGGATGTCACAGCGGCGGCGGCCGGGCGGGCCACCACCCCCGCCCACCAGCGAATTTGGGCAGGTATGCGACCCAGTTGATCTCGCCGCGGCCGCGAACCGGGCTTGCGCTGCCACCGTCGCGTCCCGCAGAGTCCACGACTGAACGGACCACCTCCTTCCCAACGGAACGTGGTCCGGGCCTGTCCGAGGGGGGAAACGAAAGGCTCCCCCACAGCATGCCCAGACACTCCAAGCACCGCCGCCCCACGCCGGTGACCCGCCGACGGCTGGTCGCCCTCGGCCTCGCAGTCGCCGCGGTCGGCGCCGGCAGCGCCGCGTGGGCTGCCCCGGCCCGCAACGCGGAGCCGGTGGTCGTCGACTCGCTCACCATCACGCCGGCCGCACCGGGCAGCACCGCCCAGGTCACCGCCACCGCCAAGCTGCACTCCGCGAAGAGCATCCCGGTCCAGTCGCTGACCATCGCCGTCCGGGACGCCAAGGGCGCCAACTACGACTTCCGCGGCGCCATCGCGACCACCCTCACGGGCACGCAGCAGACCTTCCAGCCCGAGGCGCGCACCTTCCCGGCCGGGACCTACCAGTACTTCGTGGCGTACAAGGCCAACAACGCGTGGCACAACCTCACGCCCACCGCCACCTTCACGTCCACCGGCGCGGCGGTCACCCCGACGCCCACGCCCACCCCGACGCCGACCGCGACGCCCACCACCGCGCCGAAGCCGACCGCGGCCCCCAGCCCGTCGCCGACGAGCGCGCCGACCACCAGCGCGCCGACGACCAGCACGCCGACCGCGACCCCGACGGTGAAGCCGACGCCGACGCCGACCCCCACCCCGTCGCCCAGCGTGACCTCGAGCCCGTTCGCGACCCCGACCCCCACGCCGACGGTGAAGCCGACGCCGACCCCCACCCCGTCGCCGACCGCCTCCCCGACCCTCTCCCCGACCCCGACCGCCTCCCCCAGCACCTCGGGCGGGCCGGCCGGCATCCCGGGCAGCTGGCGCTCGGTGTTCGCGGACGAGTTCAACGGCTCGGCCGTGGACTCCAACAAGTGGACCTCCAACTGGCTCGGCTGCCCGACCTGCACCACGCCCCCGGTGAACAGCTCCGAGGCGGCCGCGTACGCGCCGTCCCAGGCCACCGTGAGCGGCGGCAACCTGCACCTGGCGGCCGTCGCCCAGCCCACCACCGTGAACGGGAAGACCTACCCGTACCGCTCGGGCATGGTGCAGAGCAACGGCAAGGCGGAGTTCACCTACGGCGCCTTCGAGTCCCGGATCTACCTGCCGGCCTCCGGCACGCAGATCGCCAACTGGCCGGCGTTCTGGACGGACGGTCAGAACTGGCCCACCGACGGTGAGATGGACGTCATGGAGGGCCTCGGCGGCAAGGCCTGCTACCACTTCCACTCGCCCTCCGGCGGCCCGGGCTCCTGCGCCCCCGGCTCCTTCACCGGCTGGCACACCTACGGCGCCGAGTGGGCCCCGGGCTCCGTCACGTACTACTACGACGGTGTGAAGGTCGGCCAGATCACCACCGGCATCACCTCCACCCCGCAGTACCTGATCCTGAACAACGCGGTCGAGAGCAGCAGCGCGAGCAACACCCTCGCCCCCGCCGACATGCAGGTCGACTACGTGCGGGTCTGGCAGCACTGACCCTGGCAGCAACCCGCCGTCCCACCGGGCCGGTCCACAGCTCCGTCACCTCGACGGGGCGGCGGACCGGCCCTCGGCGTTCCGCACGGGCAGGGGCCGGACGGGCGGGGGTCGGACGGGCGGGGAGGGGCGGGGAGGGGAGGGAGAGCCGCGAACGGCGAACGGCGAGCGGCGGCGGCGATGGCAGAAAAGGTGGGAAGGACGACCTTGCTGCCGTCTCGTCCACGCTGCCAGGCTTGCGCCATGCCCAACCGGAACGTCCTCATCGTCCTCTTCGACGAGGTCCAGAGCCTCGACGTCAGCGGCCCGCTCGAAGTGCTCAGCGCCGCGGAGACCAGGGGCGGGATCCCCGCCGCCTACCGGATCCGCACCGCAAGCCCGGGCGGCCGGCCCGTCCGCACCTCCAGCGGGCTCACCCTGGTACCCGACGAGGACCTGGACCTGGCCGTGCCCCCGCACACCCTGCTGGTGCCGGGCGGACGCGGCACCCGGGGCCCGGCCGCGCCGGAGCTGGTCGGGCGGATCGCCGAACTGGCGTCCGGCGCCGAGCGCGTGGTGTCGGTCTGCACCGGGGCCTTCCTGCTGGCCGAGGCGGGACTGCTCGACGGGCGCCGCGCCACCACGCACTGGGCCTACTGCGACACGTTCGCACGCCGCTTTCCCGACGTCCGGCTCGATCCGGAACCGATCTTCGTCCGGGACGGCCGGATCTCCACCTCGGCCGGCGTCACCGCGGGGATCGACCTCGCGCTCGCCCTGGTCGAGGAGGACTTCGGCCGCGGTACGGCACTCGCCATCGCCCGTCACCTGGTGATGTACCTGCGAAGGCCGGGCGGGCAGGCCCAGTTCAGCATGCAGCTGGCCGGGCAGATCGCCGAACGGGACGCCCTGCGCGAGGTCCAGCGGTGGGTGACCGAGAACCCGGGCGACGACCTCTCGGTCGCGGCGCTGGCCGAACGCGCCTCGCTGTCACCCCGGCAGTTCGCCCGCACCTTCACGGCGGAGGTCGGGGTGACACCGGGACGGTACGTGGACGGCGTGCGACTGGAGACGGCCCGGCGGCTGCTGGAGGAGACCGGGTACGGCGTCGAGGAGATCGGGCGGGCCGCCGGCTACGGCTCCACCGAAGCGATGCGGCGCGCCTTCGTCCGCGGGCTGGGCATCCCGCCGTCCGAGTACCGCCGGCGCTTCCGACCTCCGACGGCTGCGGCGCTGACCATGGCCGGCTGAGGCGCCGGAGGCGGCCACCGGGGCGTGAATGTTAACGGCGGCGTGAATATTCGCAGGTCAGCAGCCATAGACCAGCGGTGGACCGTTCACCAGGCGCCGACTATTCACGCAAGGCGAACCATTCCCCCATCGCTGATCATTCACGCTTCAGTGAACAATCACGGCAACGTCACCATCTACTACTTCATGAACGGTTGCGCTCATGCAAATAGCAATCCTCCTCTACGACCGGTTCACCGCTCTCGACGCGGTCGGGCCGTACGAGATCCTCGCCGGGCTGCCCGACGCCGAGGTGGTCTTCACGGCCGCCCGCACCGGACCGGTCCGCGCCGACACCGGCTTCCTCTCCCTGGTCGCCGACGCCTCGCTCGCCGAGGTCACCTCGCCGGACATCCTGCTCGTCCCGGGCGGCCCGGGGCAGCCCACCGTCATGAGCGACGAAGCCCTGCTCGACTGGATCCGCAGGGTGGACGCCACCACCACCTGGACCACCTCCGTCTGCAGCGGCTCCCTGATCCTCGCCGGCGCCGGACTGCTCAAGGGCCGACGGGCCACCTCGCACTGGCTCGCCCTGGACCGGCTACCGGAGCACGGCGCCGTCCCGTCCACCGACCGGACGGTCATCGACGGCAAGTACGCCACCGCCGCCGGCGTCTCGGCCGGCATCGACCTCGCCCTCCTGCTGGCCGGCCGGATCGCCGGGGACCAGGTCGCCCAGGCGATCCAGCTGATGACCGAGTACGCCCCCGAGCCCCCGTACGGCGCAGGCAGCCCGGCGACGGCACCCGCCCATCTGGTCGCGGCCATGCGCGCCCGCTCGGCCGAGTTCCTCGGCGCCTGAACGAACCGCCGGGCCGGTCCCACTCGATCCCACGACCCCGCAACCCCGCAGCCCAGCCCCGCGACCCCGTGCCCCGCCCGGCGACCCGGCCCGGTCACCCGGAAGGCCCAGCGCCCGCCCCTCCCGACACCCCGCCCCGGCCCGGCCGGGCCCGACCAACCCCGACCCGCCCGAACAGGCCCGAACAGCCCGCGCGGACCCACCGCCCGCCGCCCCGGACCACCCCACCCCCGAGCGGCCCACCCCCACCGCCGGCCGACGCGTTCCGCACGGTCCCGTTCGGGCTGAGTGACACTGGATGCATGGGCGAGACACAGGGCAGCAGCAGCGGGGACATCTTCACCCCGCCGGTCGTGGTGCGCCCGCCCACCCGGGGCCCCCGGCCGTACCGGCGGGTCGAGATCTACGGGCGGGCGGTCGGCAAGGCCTTCGATGCCGCCGACGTGGCGGAGTTCATCCGCCGGGCCGGCGTCGAGGAACCCAACCTGAGCGACCCCGACCTGGTCGGCTGGCGCGGTGGTGACCAGACGGTGTGGTCCGCCGAGGAGTCCGCTGCCGAGCACGGCGAGATGCCCGGCGACGGGGAGCCTGCGGAGCCCGAGGACCCCCAGGCACCCCAGGCGCCCCACGCACCCCAGGCCCCCCAGACACCCGACGCACCCGAGGCACCCCAGGCACCCCAGGCGCCCGAGGACGAGAGCGCCGCCGCGAGCTGAGCAGCGCGCCGGGCGCCGGGCGCCCCGTCGCACGCCGATCGCCCCCCAGGGGGGCCACCAGGTCCGAGCCCGCCCACAGTCGCGACTCGGCACACCCACCACCCGGCACACCCACCACCCGGCAACGCCCGCGCCCCGAGCGCACCGCCCGCCGGGGCGGCCCTCGCCGCGGTCCGCCGATCAACCATCCAGGGCAATTCGTTCCCCCCAGGCGCTGACGCTGCCTCGCCTGCGGTGGCCGGGAAGCTGAACCCGGGCGGTAGTGGAGGAAAGCGCCACCACCCCCGCCCGAGGAGCAGCGCATGCGCCGGACCCGCCAGGCAGCCACGTTCACGTCCGCCGCGCTGCTCGTCGTCACGGTGGGCAGCTGCGCGACCGAATGGCGTCCGCTACCCCCGGCGGCACCGACACCCACGGTGACCGCCACAGTGACCGCCACGGCCACGGCACTGGTCGCCCCCGCGGCCGTACCGGCCCTGGCCGCCGTCGCTCCGGCCGCCACCGCCGGGCCCTCCGGTGCCGCCACCGCCCCGGCCGCCCCGGGCTCTCCGAGCCCCGGCGCCTCGGGCGCCGCCACCGCGCCCGCGTCGCCCGCAGTCTCGGCCTCGCCCACACCCGCGGCTCCCGCGGCTCCCGCGGCCGGTGCGGCCGGTGCGGTGGCCGAGCCCGGTGCGGCCGTCGCCGTCGCGAGCAGCAATCGGCTCGGCCCGGTCCTGGTCGACGCCCAGGGCCGCACGCTCTACGTCTTCGAGGGCGACAGCACCACCATGTCCACCTGCTACGACGACTGCGCCAGCGCACTGCCGCCGCTGACCACGAAGGGATTCCCGGTGGCCGGTCCCGGCGCCGACGACGGCCTGCTGGGCACCAGCCTCCGCGCGGACGGGACCTTCCAGGTGCTCTACAACGGTCGCCCGCTGTACCTGTGCGCCGAGGACACCAGCGCCGGCGAGGTGTCCGGCCAGGAGCTCAACCGGTTCGGCTCGATCTGGTACGCCGCGGACGCCTCCGGGCACTCCGTCAAGGCTCCGGCGCCCGCCGAGGACAGCACCGGCTGACGTTCTCGCCGCCCGGATCCCTTCGATTCACCGGATCCGCGGCAGATCATGCACCACATCAACCATCGATCAAATCATGTATAAATCCTTGCGGGCAGGGCCGGATTCTCGGGCCGCAACCCCTCATGACTATGCATTGACCGGCGAACCGATACCGCGATGCGAGAATTCTCAAATGTTCCTCAAATTTCTACAGCATCCGGCCTGACCTGCAGATATGTACCGACAGGCGCCATATGTGCAGCACCGGTGAAGCCCACCCCGTGAATGTAACTATTCGGCTTCGCGTCTGTTGTGCGACCGCACCCTCGACCTAGCCTTGGGCAACTCTCAACCTCCACCTGCCATTCACCGAGAGGCTGCCTACCCCCATGGCTTCTGTCGACCAGCTCGCCCCCTCAGCCGCCCCACCGACCGGTTCGCCGGGTCGCAGCCGTTCGCTGCGACGTGAGGTCGGGCTGATCGGCCTGCTCTGGGCCTCCGTGGGCTCGATCATCGGCTCCGGCTGGCTGTACGGCGCGAAGAACGCCGTCATGGTCGCCGGCCCCGCCGCGCTCATCTCCTGGGGCATCGGGGCGGTCGCGATCGTCCTGCTGGCCTTCGTGCACGCCGAGCTGGGCGGCATGTTCCCGGTGGCCGGCGGCACCGCGCGCTACCCGCACTACGCCTTCGGCGGCCTGGCCGGCATGTCCTTCGGCTGGTTCTCCTGGCTGCAGGCCGCGACGGTCGCGCCGATCGAGGTCGAGGCCATGATCGGCTACGCCGGTCACTGGGAGTTCGCGAAGGGCTTCCTGAACGACAACGGCACCCTGACGGTCAGCGGATTCATCGTCGCCGTCTTCCTCATGGGTGTCTTCGTCGCGGTCAACTTCCTCGGCGTCCGGGTGCTGTCGCACACCAACAGCGCCGCCACCTGGCTGAAGATCTTCGTGCCGCTGCTCGCGATCTTCGTGCTCGCCGTGTCCAACTTCCACGGCGGCAACTTCACCTCGCACGGCTTCGCGCCGTTCGGCACCAAGGGCATCCTCGCCGCGATCAGCACCAGCGGCATCATCTTCGCCCTGCTCGGCTTCGAGCAGGCCATCCAGCTCGCCGGTGAGAGCAAGAACCCGAAGCGCGACATCCCGCGCGCGGTGCTCGGCTCGGTCGCCATCGGCACGATGATCTACGTCCTGCTGCAGGTCGTCTTCATCGCCGCGCTGCCCGCCACCTCCTTCGCCAGCGGCTGGGAGAACCTCGACTTCCCCGGCATCAGCGGCCCGTTCGCCGGCCTCGCCACCACCGTCGGCCTCGGCTGGCTGGCCTGGGTGCTGTACTTCGACGCCATCGTGTCGCCCGGCGGCACCGGCCTGATCTACACCACCTCCACCTCCCGGATCTCCTACGGCCTCAGCAAGAACGGCTACGCCCCGCAGCTGTTCGAGCGGGTCGACCGCCGTGGCGTGCCGTGGTTCGGCCTCACCATCTCGTTCCTGACCGGCGTGATCTGCTTCCTGCCGTTCCCGAGCTGGCAGGAGCTGGTCGGCTTCATCACCTCCGCCTCGGTGCTGATGTACGCGGGTGCCCCGCTCGCCTTCGGTGCGCTGCGCCGTCGTCTGCCGAACCGTGAGCGCTCGTACCGCCTGCCCGGCGGCGCGATCATCGCCCCGCTGTCCTTCGTGGTCGCCAGCCTGATCATCTACTGGACCGGCTGGCACACCCTGGCGCGCCTCGGCATCGCCATCGTGCTGGGCTACGTGCTGCTCGGCAGCTACGCCGCCTACGCCACCAAGAAGGGCCTGCCGAACGCGCCCAAGCTGGACTGGCGCGCCGCCCAGTGGCTGCCCGCCTACCTGCTCGGCCTCGGCGTGATCTCCTGGCAGGGCAGCTTCGGCGACGGCCAGGGTCACCTGCCGATGTGGTGGGACATGGGCGTGGTCGCGGTCTTCGCGATGGCGATCTACTCCTGGGCCACCCGGGTCGCACTGCCCGCGCACCTGATCGAGCAGATGATCGAGGACGTCGAGGTGGTCGACGAGGGCGGTCACTGATCCCTCCCGACGAATCCGCGGAGCCCGGCCGGTACCCACCGGCCGGGCTCCGCGGTTGTGGGACCAGACGGTCGGTGATTGTGTCGAGAGCGGCCGCAGCGGAGCGCCCGCTGCCCCCGCAGGTACGCCGCCGTACCGCTAGGAGGCCCCGCCACCATGTCCGGAGCAAATGTCCCGCATACCACCAACAACGCCGGTGTCCCGGTCGAGAGCGACTCGGACTCGCTGACCGCCGGCCCGGTCGGCCCGATCCTGCTGCACGACCACTACCTGATCGAGAAGATGGCCCAGTTCAACCGGGAACGCGTCCCGGAGCGAGTGGTGCACGCCAAGGGCGGCGGCGCCTACGGCTTCTTCCACGTCACCCAGGACGTCAGCCAGTTCACCACGGCCGACCTGTTCCAGCCGGGCAAGCGGACCGAGATGCTGGCCCGGTTCTCGACGGTCGCCGGGGAGCTCGGTACCCCTGACACCTGGCGCGACCCCCGTGGTTTCGCGCTCAAGTTCTACACCGAGCAGGGCAATTACGACCTGGTCGGCAACAACACCCCGATCTTCTTCGTCCGGGACCCGATCAAGTTCCAAGACTTCATCCGCTCGCAGAAGCGCCGGCCCGACACCCACCTGCGCGACAACGACATGCAGTGGGACTTCTGGACGCTGTCCCCCGAGTCCGCGCACATGGTCACCTGGCTGATGGGCGACCGCGGCATCCCGAAGTCCTGGCGCCACATGAACGGTTACGGCTCGCACACCTACCAGTGGGTCAACGCCGGCGGCGAGCGGTTCTGGGTGAAGTACCACTTCAAGACCGACCAGGGCGTCGACTTCCTCCCCCAGGCGGACGCCGACCTGATGGCCGGCGAGGACCCGGACGCGCACCTGCGCGACCTGTACGACTCGATCAGGAACGGTGACCACCCGTCCTGGACGCTGTACGTCCAGGTGATGCCGTTCGACGAGGCCTGGGACTACCGGTTCAACCCGTTCGACCTGACCAAGGTGTGGCCGCACGGCGACCACCCGCTGCACGAGGTCGGCCGGATGACCCTGAACCGCAACCCCGACAACTACTTCGTCCACATCGAGCAGGCCGCCTTCGAGCCGTCCAACCTGGTGCCCGGCATCGGGGTGTCGCCCGACAAGATGCTGCTCGGCCGGATCTTCTCCTACCCCGACACCCACCGCTACCGGATCGGCCCCAACTACGCGCAGCTGCCGCCGAACCGGGCCCACGTGCCGGTGCACTCGTACGCCAAGGACGGGCCGATGCGCTTCGACGCCTCGCGGGCCGAGACCCCGTACGCGCCCAACTCCTACGGCGGGCCTGACGCGCGGCCGGAGCTGTGGGGCGCGCCGCTGGGCTGGGAGGTGGAGGGGAGGATGGTCCGCGAGGCGTATCCGCTGCACCGCGAGGACGACGACTGGGGCCAGGCCGGCACCATGGTCCGGCAGGTGCTCGACGACGCGGCGCGGGCGCGGCTGGTCTCGAACGTCAGCGGCCATCTGCAGAGGGGGGTCTCCGGGCCGGTCCTGGAGCGGGCCCTGCAGTACTGGCGCACCATCGACAAGGACCTCGGCGACCGGATCGCCGCCGACCTCGGCCGCAGGTAGCCGAAAGCAGCGCGCGGCCGCCCCGGGCCCGAGGGACCGGGGCGGCCGCGATGGCCTCGACGGGTCCCGACCGTTGACAAGGGCGACACCTCGCAGGGATTCTAAGCAAGCGCTTAGTCATGCCCGTCCCATCCGTGCCACCCAGGCGAGGAGCCCATGAGCGACGCCCCGGACGCCCCGGACACACCGGATACACCGGACTCACCGGACGCCCCCGCAGCCCTTCCCGGACTCGACCTCGCGCGGCTGCGCGAGCGGATCGACCAGGACCTGCCCGGCCTACTGGACGGGCCGCTGCGGGCCCGGCTGTTCGAGGGCGGCAAGTCCAACCTGACCTACCTGCTGGAGGACGGCACCGGCCGCTGGGTGCTGCGCCGGCCGCCGCTCGGCCACGTCCTGGCCACCGCGCACGACATGGCCCGCGAGTTCCGGGTGCTCGGCGCCCTGCATCCGACGGCGGTGCCCGTCCCCGAGCCGCTGCTGCTGATCGAGGACGCGGAGGTGACCGGGGCGCCGTGCTACCTGATGCAGTACGCCCCCGGCACCGTCTACCGGGACGAGGAGCAGTTCGCGGGCCTCGGCCCCGAGCGGGTGCACGGGCTCGGGCTGCACCTGGTGGACACCCTGGTCGCGCTGCACGCGCTGGATCCGCAGGCCGTCGGGCTCGGCGGCTTCGGACGCCCCGAGGGCTTCCTGGAGCGGCAGTTGGGGCGCTGGGGCAAGCAGCTCGCGGCCTCGCGCAGCCGCGAGGTCGCCGGGATCGACGAACTCCAGGCGCACCTGGCCGCCGCCCTGCCGCAGTCCCCCGCGCCCGCCCTGGTGCACGGCGACTACCGGCTGGACAACGTGCTGGTCGACGGGGACGACCGGATCACCGCCGTCCTGGACTGGGAGATGTCCACCGTCGGTGATCCGCTGACCGACCTCGGACTGCTGGTGATGTACGTCGAGCTGGCCCGCCGCTTCGACGGGGTCCTGCCCGGCGCCGTGCTCGCCCCGGGCTTCCCCGCCACCGACGAGCTGGTCGCCCGCTACGCCGCGGGCTCCGGACGGGACGTGTCCGCGCTCGGCTGGTACGTCGGCTTCGCCTCGTTCAAGCTCGCCGTCGTCCTGGAGGGCATCCACTACCGCTGGACCAAGGGCGGCACGGTCGGCCCCGGTTTCGACCGGGTCGGTGAACTCGTGCCCGCCTTCGTGCAGTTCGGTCTCGCCGCACTGAAGCTGAAGGAGCACTGACCGTGGACTTCGCCTACGACGCCCGCACCGAGGAGCTGCGCGGGCAGCTGCTCGCCTTCATGGACGAGCTGGTGCACCCGGCCGAGCCGGTGCTGGCCGCCCAACTCGCCGACCCGGCCCGGGAGGCGTGGACCGTCCCGCCGGTCGTCGCCGAGCTCCAGGCCGCGGCCAGGGCGCGCGGCCTGTGGAACCTCTTCTTCGTGGACCAGCACGGCGGGCCCGGCGCGGGCCTCACCAACCTCCAGTACGCACCGCTGGCCGAGATCACCGGCCGTTCGCTGCTGCTGGCCCCCGCCGCGCTCAACTGCGCGGCCCCCGACACCGGGAACATGGAACTGCTGGCCGAGTTCGGCGACGAGGCGCAGCGCAAGCAGTGGCTGGAGCCGCTGCTGGCCGGCGAGATCCGGTCCGCGTTCGCGATGACCGAGCCGGAGGTGGCCTCCTCGGACGCCACCAACATCACCACCCGGATCGAGCGGGACGGCGACGAGTACGTCGTCAACGGCCGCAAGTTCTACATCACCGGCGCGATGAACCCGAACTGCCGGATCTTCATCGTGATGGGCAAGACCGACCCGGGCGCCGACCCGCGCCGCCAGCAGAGCATGATCCTGGTCCCGCGGGACACCCCGGGTGTGACGGTGAAGCGCGGGATGACCGTCTTCGGATACCGCGACGAGGACCATGGCGGGCACGCCGAGGTGCTGTTCGAGAACGTCCGGGTCCCCGCCGGGAACCTGATCGGCACCGAGGGTTCGGGCTTCGCGATCGCCCAGGCACGGCTCGGCCCCGGCCGGATCCACCACTGCATGCGGGCGATCGGGGTCGCCGAGCGGGCCCTGGAGCTGATGTGCGACCGGGTGAGCGAGCGGGTCGCGTTCGGCAAGCCGCTGGCCGAGCAGGGGGTGGTGCAGGACTGGATCGCGGAGGCCCGGGTCCGGATCGAGCAGGCCAGGCTGCTGGTGCTGAAGACCGCCTGGCTGATGGACACCGTCGGCAACCGGGGCGCGCACACCGAGATCCAGGCCATCAAGATCGCCGTCCCGGCGACGGTCGAGTGGATCCTCGACAAGGCCGTGCAGGCGCACGGCGCGGCCGGGGTCGGCCAGGACACCCCGCTCGCCCAACTCTGGGCGGCCAACCGGACGCTGCGGCTCGCCGACGGCCCGGACGAGGTCCACAAGCGGTCGCTGGCCCGGCGCGAGCTGGGGCGCCGGCGGACCGGGAGGAGCTGACGTGGAGGCCGAACTGCGCGAGCGGGTACGGCGGTTGCTCGCCGACCACGACCCCGCCGGCACCGACCGGCTGGACTTCCTGCGGGCCCGGTTCGACGCCGGGCTGGCCTGGGTGCACTTCCCGCCCGGACTCGGCGGCCTCGGCGCACCGCGCGCCCTGCAGGCCCTGGTGGACGCCGAGTTGGAGGCCGCGGGGGCACCCGACAACGACCCGCGCCGGATCGGCATCGGGCTGGGCATGGCCGCGCCGACCCTCCTGCGCTACGGCACCGAGGAGCAGAAGCAGCGCTTCCTGCGGCCGCTGTGGACCGGCGAGGAGGTGTGGTGCCAGCTGTTCAGCGAGCCCGGCGCCGGCTCCGACCTGGCCGCGCTGGCGACCAGGGCCGTGCCCGAGGGCGACGGCTGGCGGGTCGACGGCCAGAAGGTGTGGACCTCGACCGCGCACACCGCCCGCTGGGCCATCCTGATCGCCCGCACCGACCCCGATCTGCCCAAGCACCGGGGCATCACCTACTTCGTCTGCGACATGACCGACCCCGGGGTGGAGGTCCGCCCGCTGCGGCAGCTCACCGGCGAGGCCGAGTTCAACGAGGTGTTCCTGACCGGCGTCCGGATCCCGGACACCCACCGCCTCGGCGGTGTCGGGGAGGGCTGGCAGGTCGCCCAGACCACGCTCAACAACGAGCGGGTAGCGATCGGCGGCCAGGCCATGCCGCGCGAGGGCGGCATGGTCGGCGTGGTCGCCGCCACCTGGCGCGAGCGGCCCGAGCTGCGCACCCACGAGCTGCACCAGCGGCTGCTGAAGGCCTGGGTGGACGCCGAGGTGGCCCGGCTGGCGGGCGAACGGCTGCGCCAGCAGCTGGCCGTCGGCCAGCCCGGCCCGGAGGGCGCCGCGATGAAGCTGGCGTTCGCCCGGCTCGCCCAGGAGTTGAGCGGCCTGGAGGTCGAACTACTGGGCGAGGAGGGCCTGGCGTACGACGACTGGACGATGCGGCGGCCCGAGACCGTCGACTTCAACGGCCGCCAGGCCGGGTACCGCTACCTGCGGGCCAAGGGCAACTCGATCGAGGGCGGCACCTCGGAGATCCTTCGCAACATCATCGCCGAGCGGGTGCTCGGTCTGCCGGCCGAACCCCGGACCGACAAGGACATGCCCTGGAAGGAGCTGCCGCGATGAGCGCGCCCGACCTGCTCTACTCCGAGATCGAGGAGGAACTGCGCGCCAGCGTGCGGGACCTGCTCACCGACCGCTGCCCGCCCTCGGCCGTCCTGGCGCGCTGCGAGGGCCCGTCCCCGTACGACCCGGCGCTGTGGCGCGGCCTGGCGGTGGAGCTCGGGGTCGCCGGACTGCACGTCCCGGAGGAGTACGGCGGCGCGGGCGCGAGCCTGCGGGAGACCGCCGTGGTGCTGGAGGAGCTCGGGCGGCGGGTGGCTCCGGTGCCGTTCCTG
The DNA here is from genome assembly GCF_041434935.1 of Kitasatospora sp. NBC_00374. NCBI lineage: Bacteria > Bacillati > Actinomycetota > Actinomycetes > Kitasatosporales > Streptomycetaceae > Kitasatospora > Kitasatospora sp. NBC_00374. The sequence continues at coordinate 2,146,494 of NZ_CP107964.1, forward strand.
GGCAGCGCCGTCCTGGCGACCGGGCTGCTGCTGGCGGCCTGCCCGCAGGACCCGCTGCTCGCGGAGGTGGCGGCCGGCGCCCGGACCGTCACGCTCGCCGTACCGCTGTCCACCGCGCCCGGGGCCGGCTTCCCCGGGACCGTCCGGGCGGCGGCGGGCGGCCGGCTGAGCGGCCGGGTCACCTCGGTCGCCGACGCGCTGACCGCGGAGCTGCTGCTCGTCCCCGCCGAGGGGCCGGACGGTCCCGCGCTGTACGCGGTGGAGGCGAGCGCGGCCGGGCTGGGCGTGGCGCGGCGGACCTCGCTGGACCTGACCCGGCCGCTCGCGGACGTGACGCTGAACGAGGTGCCCGGGCGCCGGCTCGCCGAGGGCGGGCCGGCCGTGCGGGCGCTGCGGCAGGCGCTGACCACCGGCGCCGGGCTGCTGGCCTCGGAGCAGCTCGGCGTGGCCGAGTGGTGCCTGTCGACGACGGTCGAGTACCTGAAGGAGCGCCGGCAGTTCGCCCGCCGGCTGGGCTCGTTCCAGGCCCTCAAGCACCGGCTGGCCGATCTGTGGCTGGAGACGGTCGGGGCCCGGGCCGCGGCGCGGTACGCGGCCGACACCCTGGCGGCCGGCGGGCCCGACGCGGAGGTCGCGGTGGCCCTCGCCCAGGCGCACTGCGGCGCGCTCGCGGTACGGGCGGCGGAGGAGTGCGTCCAACTGCACGGTGGGATCGGGATGACCTGGGAGCACCCGGCGCACCTGTACCTCAAGCGGGCCAAGGCGGACCAGCTGGCGCTCGGCACACCCGGCCACCACCGCGCCGCGCTGGCGGGGCTGGTGGATCTGCCGGGGCCGGTGGGCTGACGGCGGCGGGTACGGGGCGCCCGGCCGGCGGGTGGCCGGGCGCTTGCGCACCTGCGACGGCACGGACAGGCCGAAGGGGCCGCGCCATACGGCGCGGCCCCTTCGGCGCGGGCTACGGCAGGACGGCGATCCGGCCGGTGCTGGCGCCGGCGGCGACCGTCTGCACGGCCTCGGCGGCACGGGCCAGCGGCAGGCGCTCGCTGACCAGCGGGCGGACCACGCCCTTGGCGGCGAGCTCGGTGAGCTCCCGGTGCGCCTGCCGGACGGCCTGCGGGTCGTGGGTGTTGTAGAGGCCCCAGTGCAGGCCGAGCACGGCGTAGTTCTTGACCAGGGCGTGGTTGAGGCCCGGGGCGGGGACGGTGCCGCTGGCGAAGCCGACCACCACGATCCGGCCCTCGAAGGCGATGCACTTGGTGGAGGCGGTGTACGCGTCTCCACCGACCGGGTCGAAGACCACGTCCGCGCCGCGACCGCCGGTGGCCTCCTTGACCGCGGCGACGATGTTCTCGGCGCGACGGTCGATCACCAGGTCGGCGCCGAGGTCCCGGGCCGCCTCGGCCTTCTCGGGGCCGCCGACCACCCCGATCACGGTGGCCCCGGCGGCCTTGCCGAGCTGGACGGCCGCGCTGCCGACGCCGCCCGCAGCCGCGTGCACCAGCAGGGTCTCGCCGGCCGCCAGCCGGGCCCGGCGGTGCAGCCCGAACCAGGCGGTCTGGTAGCCGATGTGCAGGGCGGCGGCCTCGGCGTCGTCCAGGGCGTCGGGCGCGGGGAAGGTCGCGGCGGCGTCCATCAGCGCGTACTCGGCGAAGGCGCCGGCGGGCAGCAGCGGGGTGCCGATCACCCGGCCGCCGCCACCGCCGTCGCCGCCGACCACCTCGCCGCACAGCTCCACACCGGGGGTGAACGGCAGCGGTGGGCGGATCTGGTAGTGGCCCCGGCACATCAGCGCGTCCGGGAAGTTGACGGCGGCGGCCAGGACGCGGACCAGGACCTGACCCTCATCCGGTATCGGCCGGGGCACGTCGTCCCGAAGCCTCATCACCTCGACGGGCTCGCCGAGCGCGCCGACCTGCCATGCCCTCATCGCGTTCACCGCGTTCATCGGTGGCCCTCCTCGGCCGCTGCGGACAGTTCCAGGCCGCGCTGCAGCCGGTTCATCCCGGCCAGCCAGCGGTCCGGGGTGGTCGCCCGGGCCGCGTAGTAGTCGGCCACCTCGGTGTGCGGGAGGATCAGGAACTCCTCGGCCGCGATGGCCCGCAGCACCTCGTCGGCGACGGCGGACGGCTCGATCGCGGTCGGTTCGAGCAGGGCCTGCCCGACGTCTCCGGTCGAGGCGAGCATCGCGGTGCGCACGCCCTGCGGGCAGAGCGCGTGGACCTTCAGGCCGCGGTGCCGGTAGGTGGCGGAGAGCCATTCGGCGAAGGCGAGCGCGCCGTGCTTGCTGACCGCGTACGGGGCCGAGCCGAGCATGGTGAGCAGGCCGGCCGCCGAGACGGTGGCGAGGAAGCGGCCCTCGCCGCGCTCCAGCCACTCGGGGAGCAGCTGTTCGGCCGCCCGGACGTGGGCCATCACGTTCACCTCCCAGGCCTGGGCCCAGGCCTCGGGGCCGGCGTCCGCGCCGCCGGTCGGGGCGACGCCGGCGTTGGCGCAGTAGACGTCCACGGCGCCCAGCTCGCGGCGGGTGGCGGCGAGCAGCGCGGCGATGCCCTCGGCGGAGGCGGCGTCGCCCGGGACGGCGAGGCCGCCGATCCGGGTGGCGACCGCCTCGGCGCAGGCGGCGTCGAGGTCGTTGACCACCACCCGGTCGCCGCGGGCGGCGAAGGCGGTGGCGAGCGCCGCGCCGATGCCCCGGCCGGCGCCGGTGACGACGACGACCTGCCCGGTCACAGCCCGCCGCCGAGGGTCACTCCGCCGTCGACCACCAGGGTCTGGCCGGTGATCCAGCCGGCGTCCGCGGAGAGCAGGAAGGCGACCGCGCCGGCGACGTCCTCGGGGACGCCGAGGCGGCCGAGCGGGTAGGAGCGGATGACCTTCTCCTCCCGGCCCTCGTACAGCGCCTCGGCGAACTTGGTCTTGACGATGGCGGGGGCGACCGCGTTGACGCGGATGTCCGGGCCGAGTTCGGCGGCGAGTTCGACGGTGAGCCGCATCAGGGCGGCCTTGCTGACGCCGTACATGCCGATGCCCCGGGAGGCGCGGATGCCCGCGATGGAGGCGAGGTTGACGACGGCGCCGCCGTGCTCCCCCATCCAGGCGGCGTGGGCGAGGCGGGTCCAGGCCAGCGGCGCCAGCACGTTGACCGCGAAGATCTTGGCGGCGGCGACCGGGTCGGTGTCCAGGGTCGGGCCGTAGACCGGGTTGATGCCGGTGTTGTTGACCAGCATGTCGAGTCGGCCGAACGTCTCCATGGTGCGGGCGACGGCCTCCTCCTGGTGGGCGGGGTCGTCGGACTTGCCGGCCACCGCGATCGCGTGGTCGGCGCCGCCGAGGTCGCGGACGGCGTCGTCGAGGGGCTCGGCGTTGCGGGCGGTGATGCACACCTTGGCGCCGCGCTGGACGAGTTCGCGGGCGATGCCGAGGCCGATGCCCCGGCTGGCTCCGGTGACCACGGCCACCTGGCCCTTGAGGGAGGAGGTCATCGCCGTACCTTTCGAGAGGGTGACTAAGCGCTTGCTCAGCATCTTGATGACGGGCCACACTGTCAACAGGCCGAGCCGTCCGGCATTGATCCATCTGCGAGGATTAGTCCTATGAATGACCCAGCGACCGCCGACCTCTGGCCCGGCGAAGGCACCGAGGCCCCCCGGCGGCTGCTGCTCGCGGCCGTGGACTCGTTCGCCCGGCGCGGCTACCACGCCACCACCACCCGGGACATCGCCACCGCCGCCGGGATGAGCCCCGCCGCGCTCTACATCCACTACCCGTCCAAGGCCGCCCTGCTCGCCGAGATCAGCCGCACCGGCCACCAGGCCACCTTCGACCTGGTCGAACGCGCCGAGGCCGCGAGCACCGATCCGGTGCGGCAGATGCGACGCCTGGTCGAGGACTTCACCGTCTGGCACGCCCGCGGCCACACGGTGGGCCGGATCGTCAACAACGAGCTGCACGCCCTCCCCGAGGACACCTTCGCCGCCGTGGCGGAGCTGCGGATCCGGATCGAGGAAACGGTTCGCCGGATCATCGAACACGGCGTCGCGGCGGGCCTCTTCGAGGTGTCCGACCCGCGGACCGCCGCCCGGGCCGTCACCTCGCTCGGCGTCGACGTCTCCCGCTGGTACACCGAGCGCAGCAGCGAGCCACCCGAGGAACTGGGCCGCCGCTACGCCGAACTGGTGCTGCGGATGCTGGGCGCGACGGCCTGACGCCGACCCCTCCCGCACCACCCGCGAGCCGGAGTACGGTGACCCGATGATCACTCGATCCGTCGCCGTCACCTCCGACGTCCTGCTGCGCCCGGTCGCCGAGGACGACGCCGCCGCCCTGCTGCGCGCGTACCTGCGCAACCGCGAGCACCTGCGCCGCTGGGACCCGCGCCGGGACGAGGACTTCTTCACGCCGGCCGGCCAGGAGGCCAGGCTGCGCGAGCAGGTGGAGCAGCGCGAGGCCGGGCGGACGGCGCCGTTCGTACTGGCGCACGGCGACGAGATCGTCGGCGCCGTGACGCTGTCCAACGTGGTGCGCGGCCCGCTGCAGAGCGCCAACCTCGGGTACTGGATCGATCTCGGGCACGTCGGCCGTGGCCTGGCGAGCGCGGCGGTGACGCTGGTCTGCCGGGCCGCCGACCAGCAGCTCGGGCTGCACCGGCTGGAGGCCGGCGCGGCGACCGACAACCCCGGTTCGCAGCGGGTGCTCGCCAAGAGCGGCTTCGAACGCATCGGTACGGCGCCCAGGCTCCTCCTGATCGACGGCGAGTGGCGGGACCACGTGCTCTTCCAGAAGATCCTCAACGACCGCCGGCCGGCCTGAGCCGCGCCCGCCCGGCGACGTCGGCGACACTGCGACGCTCCGGACCCGGTCGGCGGTGCCACCTTCCCCACCCCATCACCTTAGGTTAGGCTCACCTAAGAAACGAGGAGGACGGATGCCCCACGCCGAGAACCAGCCGACCCGCGTCGCCGACCGGCCCACCACCCGCCGCACCGCGCCGACGGCCGCCGAACGCGCCCGCACCATCCTGCAGTTCGCCTCCTCCGTGGTGGTCGACGTGCCGGGCATCGACCTGGTCAACCGGCCGGGCATCCCCCCGCTGGCGACCTGCGCGGGCCTGCCCGACGGCGCCCTCGCCGTGCTGGTGGAGACCTCCTCGCCGCTCTACCGGGTGGTGGCACTCGCCCGCGAGGAGGAGGTCCCGGCCGAGCTGGAGGCCGTGGACGTGGCGCCCGTCGCCGTCCCGCAGCGGATCCGGGCGCGGGCCCACGCCCACGGCCGGCTGACCCTGCTGCCGGCCGCGGGCGCCGAGCTGATCCAGCAGCTCTTCCCGCGCCGGACGGCCGCCGGCCACGCCCTGCTCCGCCTCGACCTGGACCACCTCGCGGTCGAGGACCTCTGGGGCTCGGACTGCTGCATCGACCTGGGCGCCTTCGCGGTCGCCGCCGCCGACCCGGTCGCGGGCGACGAGGCGACGCTGCTCCAGCACCTCGCCGCCGCCCACCCGGACCAGCTGGAGCTGCTCGGCAGCCGGGCACTCGACCGGCCGTCCGGCCGGCACGCCTGGCGCGGCCCGGCCGGCGCCCCGCGCCGCGTGGTCCCCGTCGTACTGGACCGGTTCGGCCTCCGGGTCCGGCTGATCGGCGAGAGCGACACCCAACTCCTGGACGCCCGCTTCGAGTTCCACCGCCCGGTCACCGTGCCGGACGAACTGCCGGAGGCCATGCACCGCCTGTTCGCGGGCCTGCGGCACTGAGGCCCCGCGGCACCCACCGGCCCGCCGCACCCGACCGGACGGGCCGGCCACCACCTCAGCCGAGCGGGCTGATCACCGAGAACAGCCCGCCCTCCGGATCGCTCAGCCGGGCCACCCGCCCGTACGGGGTGTCGACCGCCTCGCCCACCACCTTGCCGCCGAGCTCGACCGCCTGCCGGAGCGCGGCCCCGGTGTCGGCGACCGAGAAGAACACCTCCCAGTGCGGGCCGAGCCCGGCCTCCGCGCCGCGCAGCGCGGCGATGCTGCGGCCCTCGACCCGCAGCACCACCCGCTCGTGTTCGTAGCGCACCTCGAAGTGCGCCGGGTCCCGGCCGTCCCAGCGGAACACCTCGCCGTAGAACAGCGCCGCCGCGAACGGGTCGGGGGTCCGCAGCTCGATCCAGGACGGGGTGCCGGGCGCGCCCATCCAGACCTCCTCGGCCGGCTCGCCCTCCCAGATGCCGAAGGCCGCCCCGGCGGAGTCCGAGGCGAGGATGATCCGGCCGGCGTCGAACGCCAGCGGGCCGACGCCCACCGTGCCGCCGCGCTCGCGGACGCCGTCGGCGGACTGGTCGGCGCTCTCGGTGCCGAAGATGGTCGTCCAGGCGACCGGGACCTCCCAGTCGCCGCCGATGATGCCCAGCCCGGCGACCTCCACACCGTCCACCACGGCCCGCAGGTACGGTCCCCAGCGGTCCGGCCCCGGCTCGAAGGTCCAGCCGAGCAGCGGTCCGTAGAACGCCTGCGCAAGGTCGAGGTCCCTGGCCGTGAGACTGACCCAGCACGGCGCACCCGGCACGCAGCGCACCCTGACCGTCTTCTCGTCGACCGTCTTCTCGCCCATCGGATCACCCATTCGGAGCTGCTCCTTCCGGTCCTGCCGAGCTCAGCCTAGGTGCTGCCGGCCCGGCCGGGCCGGATTGGACCGTGCGGCCCGGCCGGGTGACTCCGGCGTGGCCTGCGCCCGGCCGGATCGGCACTCAGGTGTGATGGGCGCTCGGAACACGGGGTAAGGAGCGGGGTATGGACACCTCATACGTCATCCTGGGCGCGAGCCTGGCCGGGGCGAAGGCGGCCGAGTCGCTGCGCGAGGAGGGATTCGACGGCCCGATCGTGCTGGTCGGCGACGAGCCCGAGCGCCCCTACGAGCGGCCTCCGCTCTCCAAGGGCTACCTGCAGGGCGGCACCGAACGGGAGAAGATCTTCGTCCATCCGGCCGAGTGGTACGCCGAGCACCGGGTCGACCTACGCCTGGGCACCACCGCCACCGCGATCGACCCGGACGCCCGCACGGTGACGCTGTCCGACGGCAGCCGGCTCGGCTGGACGAAGCTGCTGCTGGCCACCGGCTCGACCCCGCGCCGGATCCCGGTGCCCGGCGGGGACCGGCCGGAGGCGCTGTACCTGCGCCGGGTCGGGGACAGCGAGCGGCTGCGGGCCGCGTTCCGGCCCGGCGCGCGGATCGTGGTCGTCGGGGCGGGCTGGATCGGTCTGGAGGCGGCCGCGGCGGCCCGGGCGGCCGGCGCCGAGGTCACCGTGCTGGAGGCGATGGAACTCCCGCTGCTGCGGGTGCTCGGACGGGAGGTGGCGCAGGTCTTCGCCGACCTGCACGCGGCGCACGGTGTGGACCTGCGCTTCGGTGTCCGGATCGCCGAACTCGCCGCCGAGGGCGTCCGCCTGGACGACGGCACCCTCGTCCCGGCGGACGCCGTGGTGGTCGGCGTCGGGATCAGCCCGAACACCGGGCTCGCCGAGGCGGCCGGGCTGGAGGTCTCCGACGGCGTCCGCACCGACCAGCACCTGCGGACCTCGCACCCCGACATCTTCGCGGCCGGTGACGTGGCCAGCGCGTTCCACCCGCTGTACGGCAAGCCGATCCGGGTCGAGCACTGGGCCAACGCCCTCAACCAGCCGAAGGTGGCGGCGGCCTCGATGCTGGGCCGGGACGCCGTCTACGACCGGGTGCCGTACTTCTTCACCGACCAGTACGACCTGGGTATGGAGTACACCGGGTACGCCGAGCCCGGCGGCTACGACCGGGTGGTGTTCCGGGGGGACGTCGCCGCCCGTGAGTTCATCGCGTTCTGGCTGGCCGACGGCCGCGTCGTGGCCGGGATGAACGTCAACGTCTGGGACGTCACCGACCCGATCCGCGATCTGGTCCGCTCGGGCCGGCAGGTCGACGTGGACGCCCTGACCAGCCCTCGGGTGCCGCTGGAGGAACTGGCGAAGCCCTGACCCGGACGGCCGGGCGCGGCGCTCAGCCCTCGGACGCCGCGTCCGGCCGGACCGCGATGTGGTCGGCGGCGAGATCGACCGCCACCCGGTGCTCCATGCCGAGCGCCTCCAGGAACTTCGCCGGGAGCTGGACCCGGCCGGTGCGGTCGAGCATCACGTACTCCCGCTCGCTGACCGACTCCGTCCCGTGCTCGTCGGTGACGGTGCGCCGGAGCACCTCACTGCTGGTCCGGCCGTCCCGGACCGCCACCGTCCGGCGTACCTCGCCGGCCACCAGCGGGTCGTGGGTGACGATGACGACCGTGGCGCCGAGTTCGCGGTTGACGGTGCGGAAGGCCTCGAAGATCCCGGCTCCGGTCTCCGAGTCCAGCTCGCCGGTGGGCTCGTCGGCGAGCACCACCGCCGGGTCGTTGGCCAGGGCCACCGCGATCGCCACCCGCTGCTGCTGGCCGCCGGAGAGCCGGTCCGGCCGGCGGTCGGCGAGGTCGCCGACGTCCAGGGCGTCCAGGAGTTCCGCGACCCGGGCCGCCTGCCGCTTCGCCGCCCCGCGCGAGCGTCCGCCGCCCCGCAACTGCATCGGCAGGGCCACGTTCTGGGCCGCGGTCAGGAACGGCTGGAGGTTGCGCGCGGTCTGCTGCCAGACGAAGCCGACCACCTCGCGGCGGTAGCGCAGGCGTTCCCGGGCGGACATGCCCAGCAGGTCGCAGCCGGCCACGGTCGCCCGGCCCGCCGTCGGAACGTCCAGGCCGGCGAGGATGTTGAGCAGCGTCGACTTCCCGCTGCCGGAGGCACCGACCAGGGCGACCAGGTCACCCTGGTCGACCAGCAGGTCGAGCCCCTGGAGGGCCTGCACCTCGATCCGGTCCGCGCTGAAGATCCGCACCAGCCGGTCGCAGGCGATCGCCGCGCCGGCCCCGTACGCCCGGGGCTCGGCGGCGGCCAGCGCCCGGTGCTGAAGATCCCGCAGGGTCGGCGACCCGTCCGCGGCCAGGTCCTGGGACGCGCTGCTCAACGGCTGTCTCCCGCTCTCAACTCGGTGGTGATCTGTCGACGGCCCCGGACCGCGGCCTCGGCCAGTACGCCCACGGTGGTGAGCGCGGCGACGGCCAGGGCCTGGACCAGGACGGGCAGTACGGCGGGCCGCAGCCCGGTGGGCACCGGGGTGCCGACCATCGACGACAGGTCGACGGCCGGCCCGAGCAGCGCCACCGCGGCCACCGCCGTCACAGCGCCGCCCACCGTCGCGACCAGCGCCTGCGGCAGGGCCTCGGCCAGCAGCAGCGCCACCGCCTGTCGCGGCCGCAGGCCCATCGTCCGCAGCCGCGCGAGCAGGGCCGCCCGTTCGGGTGCCGCCCGGACCAGGCCCAGCAGCACGGACAGCAGCGCGAACCCGGCCGCCCCGGCCACCGTCGCCCGGAACAGCCGGTCCGCCGTCCGTTGCAGGGAGTCGGCGCTCAGCTCCGCGACCTTCGCGGCACTGGTGTGCACCTGGTTCACCGACCGCTCGGGGTCTTCGGCGCTCACCCCGGCCTCGTGGGCCAGCCGCCGCAGCCCGGCGTCGTCGATCGCCCCGAGGCCGAACCACCCGTTGGGGTGGGCCAGTTGCGCCAGGCGGGTGGCGGCCGGGCCGACCGGGAGCAGCACCGTGGCCCCGCTCCCGCCGGGAAGGGCGGGCGTACCGTCGACCACTCCGGCGAAGACGACGGGGAGGTCGGCTCGCCCGGGCAGGCGCAGGCTGTGCGCCCCGGCCGCCTGCCGGTTCGCCAGGTCCCGGGTGACCAGCGCGGGCACCGGGTCCGACGGTCCGCCGGCGGCGGCGAGCAGCGCCGGGTCGAACCGGCCCACCCCCACCGTCCGGGCCAGCTCCGCGTACGACACCGGGTCGACCACGACCAACGTCGCCCGCACCGGGACGCCGTCGGCGCCGACCATGGTCACCCCGTCGTCGGTCCGGACCGCGGTGGCGGTCCGGACACCGGGCAGCGCCGCCGCGGCCGTCAGGAACGCCTCCGGGAGGTCGGTGCCCGGCGCGGCGGTCACCTCGGCGTCGCCGCCCACGGCGACACGGGCCGCCTGGAGCCGGGCCGTGTCCACCGACGCCAGCACGGTGGCTCCGAAGCCCGCCGTGGTGACCGCGAGCACCAGCGCGAGCTGGGGCAGCAGCGACGGGCGCCGCCGGCCGTCTCCGCCCCGAGCCGCGCGGGCCAGGCCGAGGAAGCCGACCGCCCCTGGGCGCCGCCCGGCGGCCCGCGCCAGGGCCCCGATCAGCAGCGGCTGGAGCCGGGCCAGCAGCAGCGCCCCGGTGAGGGCCAGCAGCAGCGGGGCGGCGACCAGCAGCGGGTCCGGGCCCTCACCGGCCGGCGCCACGCCGCGGCGGCGGACCTCGGACACGGCGGCCGCCGTGACGGCGAGCACCAGCGCCTCCGCGGCCACCCGCCGCCAGCCGGCGGGCCGGCTCCGGTCGCCGAGCAGGCCGACGGCCCGGGCGGGGAACGCCAGCAGGGCGAGCACGGTCGTGGCGAGCGCGGCCGCCAGGGCGGCCGTCCAGCGCGGGGTCGGCAGCAGCAGGAGCGCGAGCCCGGTCGCCGCCGCGGCGGCCGGCAGCACCGTCACCGCCCCCTCGCCGAGCAGGCGGCGCAGGATCCCGGCGCGGGAGCCGCCGCGGGCCCGCAGCAGCCGCAGCTCCTGTGCCCGGCGGTCGGTGGTGAGCACGGCGGCCAGGCACAGCACCACGGCGGCGACCCCGGCCGCCCCGGCCGGGCCGGAGGCGGTGAGCGGGGCGGTGGCGGACTGCCGGGCCTGCGCCCGTTCGAGGAGGTCGGGCAGCACGGAGGTGATCCGCAGGTCCGACCGGGCGGTGACGCGGGTCAGCTCGGTGGCCGTCGGACCGGCGACGAACGCCCGGATCTCCCGTGCGGTCCCCGCGAGCCGGTCGGCGCGCAGCGCACCGGTGTCGACCGGCAGCCGCCAGAAGTCCTCGGACTGGACGCCCCAGGGCCGGAGCGCGGGCAGGGACTCGGGGCCGACCAGCGCGGCGGTCTGCCAGAAGGTCCGGGGCGGGATGTCGTCGTCGGTGTTGAGGCAGGCTCGGAGCAGGCAGGGCAGGCCGGTCCAGACCTCGTCCGCCGGATCGGCGGCGTACAGGCCGACCACCTGGACCAGCTGGCGGCCGTCCATGTTCGTCCCACCGTCGAGGACCGCGCCGAGCCCGGCGCCGATCGCCTTGGCGGCGGCTGTGGCGAGTGCGACCGGGACCGCGCCGTCCGGGCCGGGCCGGCCGCTCGGCCAGCGTCCCTCGACCAGCCGCACGTGCGAGGGCGCCTCGGCCACGTACGCCAGGGTGAGGGTGGGCGGCAGGCCGTCGGGGCGTGCCAGCTCCGGGTTCGTCAGCCTGCGGGGTTTCAGCGCCCGCGCGCCGTGGACGGGGCCGCTCGGATCGAGGCGGAAATCGTGGCCGGTGCGCGCGGTGAGGCGTCCGAGCACCACGTCGAGGTCCTGGGCGCTGCCGCCGGAGGCCGAGGCCGCGGTCGCCAGCAGGCTGGTCCCGGCCGGACCACTGCGGGCCAGGTAGCTGTGCAGTGCCCCGTCGGCGCCGCGGTCGAGCGCCCGGGGCAGGGCGGTGGCCAGCAGGACGACGGTGAAGGCGAGGACCGCGCTCAGCACCGCGGCGAGCGGCGTGGCGCGCAGCCGGGTGAGCACCCAGGGGGCGGGCCGCAGTGGCGGGCGGCCCGCGCCGCCCGGGGCCTGCGGGGCCGGCGGCCGGGCCGGGGTCACGGGCGCGCTCACGTCTCCTCCACGAACCGCAGGCGGGCGGCCAGGTCTCGGTGCCGTCGTCCGCCGAGGAAGGCCGACAGCAGGGGCCCGGCGGCGATGGCCGCCGCCAGCAGGGCGGTGGGCCCGGCCGGCAGGTCGACCAGGACCTCGGGGACCGGACGCCCGGCGGCGGGGGTGAGCACCACCAGGGGGACCACCAGATGGGCGATCAGGGTGCCGAGGCCGAGCCCCAGCGCCGTGCCGAGGCCCACCAGGACGGCCTGTTCGGCGACGGCTGTGCGGGCGAGTCGTCGCCGTGGCGCACCGAGGGCCAGCAGCACGGCGGACTCCCGCGCCCGTTCGGCCGCTCCGGCGGCCGCCGCCGCGGTGAAGCCGATCGCGGCCAGTACGGCGGCGGCGACGGCCAGCGCGGCCAGCGCGCTCTGGGGCGCCGCGCCGAGCGGGTCGGCGAGCAGCCTGGCCGCGGCCTCCTCGCGCAGGTCGAGGCTCTCGGCGCCGGCCGAGGAACGCAGGACCGCGGCGGCCCGCACCGGGGTGTCGTCGTGCGGGCCCGCGGCGGGCAGCCACCACTCGGACGGGACGGGGCGGTCCGCCCCGGCCGCGGCCAGCAGCCGCCCGGCGGCGGCCAGGTCGACGAGGACCGCCGTGTCGCCGACGGCGGGGAGCGAGCCGACGACAGCGGTGATCCGCAGCGGCACGACGGCCGCGCCGCCCACCGGGACGCGGACCAGGTCGCCGACCGAGGCGCCGACCGCCTCCAGGTAGCCGCGGGTGGCCAGGGCCGGCAGTTCCTTCGGGCCGGCCTGCGGCTGCCCGCCGGAGGCCGGGGTGAGGATGGCCCGGGCGTTCGCCCCCGCCGACGGTCCGGCCCGGTAGCCGAGGACGAGGAGGGCCGGCCGGTTCGGGGGGCCGGCACCCGGTGTCCAGCTCCCGTCGGAGGCGGCGGCGTCGGCCGGGGTGGTGACCGACCAGGTGAGCGCGGCGGGGGCGGCGACCTCCGTGGCGGGCCCCTGGGGGCTGTCGGCGACCGTGAGCCGGCGCACCGTCAGCTCGCCGATGACCTTCTCCCTCGGCTGGGCGCCGCCGGAGACCACGAACCCGGTCAGGGTCAGCGGCGCGGCGGCGGATCCGAGCGGGGCGCCGGCGGCCGTGGCCAGGTCGACCGAGGTGGTCGCCTCGCCTTCGGCGGGCAGCGCGGGCACCGGGACCCGGTGGGTCAGCCCGAGGCGGTCCGTCAGCAGCAGCCACAGGTCGAGACGGCTGGGGCCGGTCGCGGGCGGGCCTGCCGAGCCGTCGGGCGTCCAGACCGATCGCGCCAGCACCCGGACGCCCAGCTCCAGGTCGATCCGGGTGGGGTGGCCGGGAAGACGGAGGCCGGCCTCGTCGACGGGGCCCGGGGTGAGCGGGCCGAACAGGTCCCGCACGCTGCGGCCGTCGAGCAGGTCGGGCCGGACCGGCAGGTGGTCGGCGGCCTTGGCGGCGTCGAGCGCGATGAGCTGCCCGGTGCGGCCGCCCGGCAGCGGCTGCTCCGAGCGGAGCAGCGGTATCAGGCGGTCGGCGCCGGGCAGGGAGCCGTAGCGGCCGACCTGGCCGATCGGGGCGACCGAGGAGGCGGTGATCCGCAGGCCGCCGGCGGTCGCGTAGTCCGCCTGGTCGCGTTGCGAGGCCGACCAGGCGGTGTGCTGTCCCAGCGCCAGCACGCCGCTGGACACCGCGAGTGTCAGCAGCAGTACGGGCCCGGTGGAGCGGGCGGGCCGGCGGGCCAGCTGCCAGCTGACCAGCGCGGTCGCCAGGCCGCGTCCCCGGGCCGCCAGCGTGCCGCCCAGCCGGGCCGCGTACGGGAGCACCCGCAGGAGCAGCAGGCTGCCCGCGCACAGGGCGAGGGTGGGTGCCGCGATCAGCACGGGGTCGACGCCGCGTCGGCCCGTCCGGTCCGGGGCGGGTCCGCCGTGGCCGTGCCGGGCGAGCTGCTGGTAGGCCAGGGCGGCGAGGGCGAGCAGCGCCAGGTCCGCGCCGGATCGGGCCGCTCCGGCGACCAGGTTCTGCCGGCGGCCGGCCCGCCGCAGGGTGACGGCGCCGACCCGGCGGAGCAGTGCGGGGGCTGCGGTGAGCGCGACGCACGCCAGCGCGCAGCCGGCCGCGACGGGCCACAGGGTCCACCGGAGGCCGGTGTCCAGCGGGACCCGGGCGAGTGGCCCGAACCCGCCCAGGGCGCGCAGCAGCAGCGGGGTGAGCAGGGGTGCGAGCGCGGCGGCGGGCAGTGCGAGCAGCAGTGCCTCGACCGCGGCCAGTGCGGCCAGTTGCCGGCGGGCGGCGCCGCGGGCGGCGAGCAGGCTGTTCTCGTTCTCCTGACGGGCTGCCATGAGCGCGACGACCAGCAGCAGGGCCGCCGCGGCGAGCACGGCGAGTTGGAGGGCGCCGACCAGCAGGGTCGATCGGGAGACCAGCACGCTGGTCTTCAACTCGGCTATCAGCTCGGGAAGTTCGGTACGGACCTGGAGCCCGCTGGAACGCTGGAAGGCGAGCTGGAGCGGCTCGGCCCGGGCGCGCAGGGCGTCGACCTCGGCGGGCCGGGCGTCGCCGAACCCGGCCGTGACGAGCCAGTTCCGCCCGTCCTGCCGGATGCGGCCGGTGCCGAACACGGCCTCGTCGACCAGCATCGGGCCGTAGGTGGTGAAGCCGACCACCTGGATCTCCCGGCCGCCGAGCGGGTCCAGCCGCCAGTACGGCGCGGCGCGGTCCACCGCCCGGTACACACCGGTGAGCCGCAGGGTGAGGGGTGCGCCGCCGAACCGGTCGTCGAGGACCACCTGGGCGGGCAGCGCGTCGGGGGTCAGGCCGAGGCGGGTGAGCGCGGCCTGCGGTACGGCGGCCTCGACGGGGTCGCCGGGCCCGCCGGGCGGCGCCGGGAGCCGTCCGGCCGCCAGCTCCACCCGGCCGTGGTCGAGCGCGGCGAGCACGGTGAGGTCCGGGTCCTTGCCGCCGGAGTCCCCGGCGGGCCGGGGGGTGGCGGCTGCGGCGGGCAGCCCGTACGAGCGGCTGCGCGGGACGCTCTCGACCGTGGTGGGCAGCCGGCCGAACAGGTCGTCGGCGAAGGCCCGGACCGCCGCCTCGTCCTGGGCCCGCGCGCCGGCGTCACGGGTGCTGCCGACGAGGACGGTCGTCCTGGTCCGGTCCGGCCCCTGGAGTGCCTGGCGCAGGCCGGCCTCGCCGACGGTCCGGTCGAAGGCCACGAGCGTGGTGAGCACGGTCGTGGTGATCAGTACCGTCAGCAGTACGGCCGCGGCGAGGGCTGGTCGCCCGCGCAGGCGGCGGACGACAAGGCCGAGCATCCGTTCCTCCCCAGTTCCGGCCGAGGAGCACCGGATAGCGGACGATGCTGTCAGATTTGGTCACTGTACGGAAGAGACTTGCGTTTCTTATGTGCTCAATGAGCAAATTCGAACATCGGCACCGATGATCCGCCCAGGGGGAGAGCACCATGACGCAGCATCGGGACCCGGCCACCGCACCGCCGCCCATGGTGGTGGTCGAGGACCTCCGCCGGAGCTTCGGCACCGGACCACAGGCCGTGCACGCCCTGCGCGGGGTCTCCTTCTCCGCCGGCCGCGGTGAACTCACCGCGCTCAAGGGCCGATCCGGATCCGGCAAGACCACCCTGCTGAACCTGGTGGGCGGCCTGGACAGGCCCACCGCCGGCAGCGTCCGACTGGACGGCACCGACCTCGCCGGCCTCACCGAGGACGGCAGGCTCGCCCTGCGCCGGGACCGGATCGGCTTCGTGTTCCAGTCCTTCGGCCTGATCCCGGTGCTGACCGCCGCCGAGAACGTCGGCGTCCCGATGCGCCTGCGCAGGGTGCCCGCCGCCCGCCGCGAGGAGCGGGCCCGCACCCTGCTCGCCATGGTCGGGCTGGCCGACCACGCCCGGCAGCGGCCCGGCGAACTCTCCGGCGGGCAGCAGCAACGCGTCGCCATCGCACGGGCGCTGGCCAACGAGCCCGCCCTGATCATCGCGGACGAGCCGACCGGCCAGCTCGACTTCGAGACCGGGCGCTCGGTGATGCAGCTGCTGCGCGCCGTGGTGCGCAGCGAGGGGGTCACCGCCCTGGTCGCCACCCACGACCCCGCACTGATGGAGCTGGCCGACCGGGTGGTGGAGCTGCGCGACGGCCGGATCGTCGAGGAGGTCCGCGCCTGAGACCGGCGGGGGAGCGCTCTCCCGCCGGTCGGCCGCCACACAGCTCACCAAAGCGCTGGGCGACGGCGCCTTCCAGGTCTGCTCGGCGCCGCACGTCACCCCGGTGGTCGGACTGACGGCCATGGCGCCGCGATGCGGCCGGCCGTGCGGCGGGCCGGGCGGTCCCGGGCCGACGCCCTCGGCCGGCCGGTCGCGGGCACGGCGGCCGAGGACGGTCCGGGGGTGTCACCGCGGCAGGAGGCGGCGCGTCACATCAGCGGGTAGTCGGGGGCCTTCGCGTTCGACTTGAGCTCGTCGTGGGCCTTGGTCAGCAGTTGCATGGCGAGGTCGTTGAGGGCCCGGGCCCCGGCGACCTCCTCGCCGACCCGGAGCTGCGGGGCGTCCGCCCGGTGCCGGGTGCTGTAGCCGTGCGAACGGACCTCCGTGCCGTCCGCCAGGCGGACCAGCGCGGCCGCCTTGGTGCGGTCGCCCTCCTCCTGGAACTCCATCTCGATGTGCCATCCGACCAGGGTTCTCATCACTGCCACCTCCTGGGTGCGTTGGTGCGCTCCGACCCGGGCGCGTGCCGCCCGCTCAGCCCGGCGACCGTCCGCCGTCGGCCGGATCGCACTCCTCCCGGCCGGTGTCGGCGTGGACCACCTTGGCGGCCCGCTCGGGCCCCCCGGGGACGACCCGCTGAGGCCGGCCGCAGCGGGGGCAGATCAACGGGTCTTTCGGCATGACACCCGCCCGCGTGCGGACGGCCGAGGACGGACGGGCACGCGAGCCCTCCTTCTCTCTCAGTGTGCGCCGCCGACTGCGCCGAGGGCGATGTTGAACGCGTTCAGTTCTGTGCGTAGAGTCTGCGGCAGCAGAGTTTGAACGCGTTCAAGAGGGGGCTTCCGTGACCGTCCTGGTCAACCTGATCGTGCTGCTCGGCATGGTCGCCGTCCTCCCGCTGGGTCTGCGGCTGACCTACGGCCGGGGCTCGCGGACCGCCCGCTGGTGGCCCGTCGCCGCCCTCCCGGGCGCCGTCGCGCTCTGGCTGCCGCGCGGCCCCACCGCCGCCGCGGCCGCCGGGGTCTACGCGCTCGCCACCCTGGCGCTCGCGGCCCGGGCCCCGCTCCGGCTCGCCCGCACCCGCTCCCTCGCCCCGGCCGAGGCCGCCGTCCTGACCGCGCTCACCGCCCCCTCGGTCGCCGGACTCGCCCTGGTCGCCGAGCGCGCCGGGTACCGGCTGTTCGGCTTCGACCTCGACATCCTGGCCCTGACCGTCCCGCACTTCCACTTCGCGGGCTTCGCCGCCGCACTCGTCGCCGGGCTGGTCTGCCGCACCGCACCCGCCCGGCCCGCCGCCCGGCTCGCCGCGCTCAGCGTGCCCGCCGGCACCCTGCTGGTCCTCGCCGGCTACTTCGTCGACGACTGGGCCGAACTGCTCGGCGCCCTGGTGCTCACCGCCGGCATGTGGCTGGTCGGGCTGGTCACCTGGCAGGACCTGCGGCACCGCACCGCCGACCGGGTCACCGGACGCCTGCTGGGCACCTCCGCCGCCGTCCTCGCCGCGACCATGCTGCTCGCCCTCTGGTGGGCGCTCGGCGAGGCGTCCGGCATCCCCCACCCGACCCTGACCTGGATGGCCGCCACCCACGGCCTGGGCAACGCGCTCGGCTTCGCCCTGTGCGGCCTGCTCGCCTGGCACCGACTCGAGGAGCAGCACCGATGACCGCCACACCGTTCAGCTACCGCGAGGTCGGCGCGACCACCCGGCCGGGGCCGCTGCCCGACGGGTACCACCACCTGCACCACCGCGTCCTGATCGGCCACGGCCGCGACGTCCTGGAGGCCGCCGGGGCCGCCGTCACGACCTGGCGGATGCACCGCGAGGCGGGCGTCCGGGTCCACTCCCCCGCCGGGCGCGCCGAGGCCGGCGTCCGGGTGGACTGCGCGGTCGGCGCCGGGCCGCTGCGGATCGTCGCACCCTGCCGGGTGGTGTGGGCGGCCCGGGAGCCGGACCGGATCGGCTTCTCCTACGGGACCCTCGGCGGGCACCCCGAACGCGGCGAGGAGGCCTTCGTCGTCGAGCTGGACGCGGCACTGGCGGTCTGGTTCACGGTGACCGCCTTCAGCCGCCCGGCCCGCTGGTACACCCGCCTGGCGGGGCCCGCCGTACCCGTCCTGCAGAAGCTGTACGCGCGCCGCTGCGGCCGGGTCCTGCGCCGGATCGCCGCGGACCGATGACCCTCCCGCTCCCGGCTCCGGTCCGGGCCTGGCGCTCACCTCGGCGGCGAGCCCCGGGAGTGCCAGACTGGAGGGGAGCTCCGGAGGTTGTCATGGGCTTCTACGCCGAGCAGGTCGTGCCGCGGATCGTGAACGTCGCGTGCGCCATGGGGGAAGCCGGGGAGCTGCGCGAGCGGGTCTGCGCGGGCCTCGCGGGCGAGGTGCTGGAGATCGGTTTCGGCTCGGGGCTCAACGTGCCGCACTACCCGGCGGCGGTGACCCGGGTCGACGCCGTCGAACCGTCCGAGGTGGGCTGGCGGCTGGCCGGCAAGCGGCTCGCGGCGTCGCGGGTGCCGGTCCGGCGGGCGGGGCTGGACGGGCAGGTGCTGCCGTTCCCGGACGACAGCTACGACGCCGCGCTGTCGACCTGGACGCTGTGCACCATCCCGGACGTCGCCGCCGCACTGCGCGAGGTCCGACGGGTTCTGCGGCCCGGCGGGACGCTGCACTTCGTGGAACACGGGCTGGCCCCCGACGAGAACGTCCGGCGCTGGCAGCACCGGTTCGACCCGCTGGAGCAGCGCCTCTTCGCGGGCTGCCACCTGGACCGGCCGATCGTCGGACTGCTCACCGACGCGGGATTCACCATCGCCGAACTCGACGTCTTCTACGAGAAGGGCGCCCCGAAGCCCATGGGCGCCGACTCCCTGGGCGTGGCCGTGGCCGCCTGACGCCGGCCGGGAGCCGACGGACGACCGGGTGCACCGCCGGCGTTCGGCGGTGCACCCGGTGGGCCGGGGTCAGACCTGGGTCGGGGTCAGACCTGGAGCGGGACGGACACCAGCAGCTGCTTGCCGTCCAGGGTGCGGACCTCGAAGTGGTCGATCTCGGACGGCTGCAGGGCCGCCCCGCCGGAGGTCTGCAGGGCCGCGTCGGCGCCGTAGCCGGTCGGCGGGACGGACCAGCTGGTGACGGTCTGCCGCTCGCCGGCCCGCGAGACGGCGATCAGGTCGCACTGCTTCGGGCCCTGGACGTTGGAGAGGGCCAGGCTGACCTGGCTGCCCCACTTCTTCTGGGTGACCCCGACGGTGGCGGAGACCCCGGTGGTGGGGTCGGTGGCACTGAACTGCTGGGCGGCCACGGCGGCGGGCTTGTCCTCGTGGGTCACGGCCAGCGTCACGGCCGGGCCGCCGATCACCAGCACGGCCGCGGCGGCGACCAGGAACAGCCGGCGGGTACGGGTGCGCCGGCGGGCCGCGGAGACCTCGTCCACGAGCCGGCCGAGCAGGTGGTCGCTCGGCTGCTCCAGGACCGGTCCGGCCTCGACGAGTTCGGCGAGCAGCGGTTCCAGGCCGCCGAGTTCGTCCATCTCGGCGCTGCAGCGCGGGCAGCCGGCCAGGTGCGCCTCGAACCGCAGCCGGTCGGCGGGGTCGAGCACGCCGAGGACGTACGCGCCGACGTCGAGGTGCTCGTCCTGATGCGACGTCACGGTGTCACTCCTCGCTCCTCCAGCGCGATCTTCAGCGCACGCAGGGCGTAGAAGATCCTGGACCGGACTGTGCCTGCTGGGATGCCGAGCTCGGCTGCCGCCTCATTGACCGTACAGCCTTTCAGGTAGGTGGCGACGATGACCTCACGGTGGGCATGGCTGAGGTCGTCGAGCGCGTCGGAGATGGTCATCAGTCGTAGCGCCTTTTCGAGTTCGTCCTCGGCGGGCAGCAGTTCGAGCGGTGACGGGTCGACCTCGCGCGGGCGGGCCAGACTGCTGCGGTGACCGTCGATGACGATCCGCCGGGCGACCGTCACCAGCCAGGGGCGGACCGAACCGTGGTCGACGTCCAGGCGGTGGATGTTGCGCCAGGCCCTGACCAGGGTCTCCTGCACGACGTCCTCCGCCCGCTGCCGATCGCCCGCGACCAGTCGCAGGACGAAGCCGAACAGCGGGCCGGCGTGGTCGCGGTAGAGCGTCCGCATCAGCTCCTCGTCCGGCCCCGGGCCTGTCGGCGGCCCGCCGTCGGACAACCGTCCGGCGGCGCGGGGAAGGTCGGTCACGGTGCCATCCTTGCGCACCCGTTGCCTCCTGGTCGAGACGGGGTCGCCCTTGGCGGACGAATTCCGTCGGTCGCTACGGGCGGCCGCCTCAAGTCGGCGGCCGCATCTGTCGATATCCCCAACGGGTGCGGCGCGGGCGCCCGCGCCGCACCCGCCCCGGTCGGCTCCCGGCTGTCGACTGGCGGCTCAGTAGCCGTAGCCGCTGTCGCTCGGGCTCGGGCTGGCGGCGGTGGCGCCGGCCTTCGTGCCGGTGGGCGTGGAGGCGAACCAGGTCCCGCCGACGCCCTGGCCCTTGGTGTCGCCGGGCTTGGTGTCCTGGGCGTAGCGGTACAGCGGCCAGCCGTTCAGGGTGAGCTGCTTGCTGCCGTCGGCCCGGGTCACGGTGCCGACCAGCTTGCTGTCGATGCCCTTGAGCTGGGGGTTGTCGGTGGCGGTGGCCGGCGGCCAGGTGGTCGCGCAGGCGCCGTTGCAGTTGGAGGCGGACGGCTTGGCGGTGTCCTTGTCGAAGCGGTACAGGGTGTAGCCGGTGGCGTCGGTGACGATCGTGCCGAGGGTGCCGGAGGTGGCCGTCTGGAGCGCGGCCTTGCCGCCGCCGTCGGCGGGGGCCGGGGTCTGCGCGGCGCCCGAGGAGGCGGCCGGGGCCGGGGCTGCGGAACCGGCCGGGTCGCCGTCGGGGTCACAGGCCGTGACGAGCGCGAGGACGGCGACGGTGGCGGCGGCGAAGACGGCGGCGCGGCTGTACTTGGGCATGGCGATTCCCCCACAAGGCGTGTGTCGGTTGGTAGTTCGGGCGGCTGTGGTGCCCCCGCGGGCGCCGTCCGGCACCCGCTCATCCAGGGATACGCACGCCTCGGCGGCAGCGTTCAACGTCACGGAAAGTTTTTTCGGAATAGACCGGGCGCCGCGCCGGTTGACGGGACCGAGTCACTACGAAGGGCAGGGAGAACCCGATGAGCACGGTCGAACTGACCAAGGACAACTTCGACGAACTGGTCCAGGCCGAGGGCAAGGAGTTCGTCCTCATCGACTTCTGGGCGGGCTGGTGCGGCCCCTGCCGGATGTTCGCGCCGGTGTACGAGCGGGCGGCGGAGCGGCACTCCGACCTGACCTTCGCGAAGGTGGACACGGAGGCGCAGCAGGAGCTGGCGGCCGCCTTCGACATCCAGTCGATCCCGACGCTGGCGATCATCCGTGAGGGTGTCCTGGTGTTCGCCCAGGCGGGGGCTCTGCCGGAGCCGGCCCTGGAGAACCTGATCGAGCAGGCCCGCAAGCTGGACATGGCCGAGGTGCACGCCAACGTGGCGGAGCAGAAGGCGAAGGCCGAGGCGCAGGGCTGAGGCGCAGGCGCAGGGCTGCGCGCTCCACGAGCGGTGGGGGCCGGGACGAGCCGGCCCCCACCGGCCTGTCCGGGGCCGGCCCGGTGGGCCGGTGCGCCGGTGGTGCCGCGCGGGTTCAGGAAGCGCGGGCCGCGAGGCCGTCCAGCAGGAGCCGCAGAGCCAGTTCGAATCCGCGATCGTCCAGCCCCGGGCCGCGTTCGGCGGAGGCTTCGAGGGCGCCGGCCAGCGCGGGGTGGTGCGGGCGGTAGGAGCCGGCGTCGCGGGTGAACCCGGCGCTGAAGGTCTCCAGGGCCGAGCCGAGGACCAGGTAGTCCAGGGCGGCGGCGGCCTCGGCTGCGTCGGCGGGGGCGAGGCCGGCCCGGCCGAGGGCGGCGAGCAGGGTGTCGTAGGTGAGCAGCTGCCGGCCGGCCTCGACCCGGCGGCGGGCGAGCAGCGCGATGGTGTTGGGGTGGCGCAGGAAGACGGCTCGGTAACCGCGGGCGTACGCGGCGAGGTCCTGGCGCCAGTCGGTGGTGGCCGTGCGCCGCAGCGGGGTGAGGTCGATCTCCTCGTTGACCAGTTCGGCGAGCGCGTCGAGCAGCTCGTCCTTGCTGGCGACGTGGTTGTAGAGCGAGGCGGCCTTGACGCCGAGGCGGTCGGCCAGGGCGCGCATGGTGAGGCCGTCGGCGCCGCTCGCGTCGATCACGTCGAGTGCCGCCCTGGCGATGACGTCCCTGCTCAGCAGTGCCCTGCTCGGTCGCCCCACGCTCCCCCGCCCTTCACATGTGCTGTCGACGCGGTCACGTTACATCCTGGTGTCGACCCCTTCCGCTCCCCGGTGTCACCGGCTACCGTCCCCGACTAACAAAGTTAGTTTTTGTCGACGGCAAGGTGGCCCGGACATGACCGAGAACCCTCCCAGAGCACACGCCCCCGCCCCGGCGGCCGACGGCGACCAGCTCGCGGCCCTCGGCTACCGGCAGGAGCTGCGCCGCAGTCTCGGCGTGCTGGGCAACATCTCGATGGGCTTCGCCGTCGTCTCCCCCGTGGTCGGGCTGTACGCGGTGGCCCAGGTCGGGATGGGCGTGTTCGGCGGCGCCTGGGTGTGGGCGCTGCCGATCTGCCTGCTCGGCCAGCTGCTGGTGGTCTGCGTCTACTCCGAACTGGCCTCGCAGTGGCCGCTGGCCGGCGGCGCCTACCAGTGGAGCCGCCGGCTGGCCGCACCCTCCTTCGCCTGGATGACCGGCTGGATGTGGCAGTTCGCGGTGATGTTCGCCAACACCACCGTCGCCTACCTCGCCGCACCCTGGTTCTTCGCGCTGTTCGGCGCCGCCCCGACCCCGGCCCGGCTGGTGCTGGCGGCCGCCGCCTTCATGCTGGTCTGCACCCTGGTCAACGCCTACGGCATCAACCTGCTGCGCCGCATCGTCTCGCTCGGCATCGCCGCCGAGGCCGTCGCCTCGGTCCTGGTCGGCCTCGCCCTGCTGCTGTTCTACCGCGAGCACGGGATCTCCCTGCTCGCCGACACCCTGGACGCCCCCGCCACCACCGGCACCGGCGGCCTGATGTCCTTCCTCGCCGTGGTCGCCGTCGGCGGCTGGGCCTTCATCGGCTTCGACGCCTGCGTCTCCACCGCCGAGGAGACCAAGGACGCCGCCCGCCAGGTGCCGCGCGCCATGCGGTGGGCGCTGCTCAGCGTCGGCGCCGTGGTGATCCTGAACGCGGTCTCGGTGGTGCTCGCCCACCCCGACCCGGCCGCCGTGGTCTCCGGCGCCGACCTCGACCCGGTGACCACCGCCGTCACCACCGGCTTCGGCGACTGGTCGGCCAAGCCGTTCGTGGTGGTCGTGCTGATCAGCTTCACCGCCTGCCTGATGGCCTCGCAGGGCGGCGCCGCGCGCGGCCTCTACTCGCTCGCCCGGGACGGCGTCTTCCCGTTCGCCGACCGGGTCCGCAAGGTCAACCGCCACCAGGCCCCGGTCGGCGGCCTGGTCGCCGCCACCCTGATCAGCGCCGCCGCGCTGCCGCTCGGCCTGGAGTCCACCGCGATCGGCAGCCTGATCACCTTCGGCACCGCCGCCACCTTCCTGCCGTTCTTCCTGCTCAGCCTGGCCGCGCTGATCGCCCGGCTGCGCGGCACCTGGCGCCCGGCCGGAGCGGTCTCGTACGGCAGGTGGGGCACCCCGCTGAACGTGCTGGCCGTGCTGTGGACCGGGCTGGAGGTGCTCAACATCTGCTGGCCGCGCGCCGTCCTGGCCCCGCCCGGCGCGCCCTGGTACCAGGTCTGGGCCGCGCTGCTCGGCACCGGCGTGGTCACCCTGGTCGGCCTCGGCTACCTGCTGGTCCGCCGCCCGCAGCGGCTGATGACCGGCCCCGTCCCGGAGCGCCCGGACACCGGTGAGCTCGCCCCCGCCCTGCTCTGAGCACGCACCGGATCTGTTCCCCCGGCGACACACCGGCTCCCGGCGCTGGCCACGGCACCGCCCCCCGGCAGAGGATGGGGCCGGTGCCACAGCGTCCGACGTCGAGGGAGAGCCATGTCCGAACAGGCCGATGAGTACGACGTGGTGGTCCTCGGCGGCGGCCCGACCGGCGAGAACCTCGCCGACCGGACGGCCGCGGCCGGGCTGCGCACGGCGCTGGTCGAGAGCGAACTGGTCGGCGGCGAGTGCTCGTACTGGGCCTGCATGCCGAGCAAGGCACTGCTGCGCCCGGGTTCGGCGCTCTCCCACGCCCGCGCGCTGCCCGGCGTACCGGCGGAGGGCCGGCTGGACCCGGCGGCCGTCCTGCGCCGGCGCGACGAGTTCACCTCGCACTGGAAGGACGACGGCCAGGTCGACTGGCTGCGCGGCGTGGGCATCGA
This sequence comes from Kitasatospora sp. NBC_00374, assembly GCF_041434935.1. Taxonomy (NCBI): domain Bacteria; kingdom Bacillati; phylum Actinomycetota; class Actinomycetes; order Kitasatosporales; family Streptomycetaceae; genus Kitasatospora; species Kitasatospora sp. NBC_00374. The sequence continues at coordinate 2,170,880 of NZ_CP107964.1, forward strand.
GCTGGTGCGCGGCCACGGCCGGCTGGCCGGCGAGCGGAAGGTGCGGGTCGGCGACCGGGTCCTGACGGCACGTCACGCCGTCGCGGTCTGCACCGGCACCCGGGCCGCCCTGCCCCCGGTGCCCGGCCTGGCCGACGCCCGGCCGTGGACCAGCCGGGACGCCACCAGCGCCCAGCGGGTGCCCGGGCGCCTCGCGGTGGTCGGCGGCGGGGTGGTCGCGGTCGAGATGGCCACCGCCTGGCGCTCGCTGGGCTCCGAGGTGGTGCTGCTGGTGCGCGGCGGCGGCCTGCTGGACCGGATGGAGCCCTTCGCCGGGGAACTGGTCGCCGACGGGCTGCGCGCGGCGGGCGTGGACATCCGGCTGAACACCGAGGTGGCCGAGGTCCGCCGGGACGGCGACGGGCCGGTCGAACTGCGGCTGTCCGGCGGCGGTTCCCTCACCGCGGACGAGGTGCTGTACGCCGTCGGGCGGACCCCGAACACCGGGGACATCGGCCTGGCCACGGTCGGCCTGAAGGACGGCGGCTGGCTCCCGGTCGACGACAGCTGCCAGGTCACGGACGTCCCCGGCGGCTGGCTGTACGCGGCCGGGGACGTCAACCACCGCGCCCTGATGACCCACCAGGGCAAGTACCAGGCCCGGATCGGCGGCGCCGCGATCGTCGCCCGCGCACGCGGCGAGCGGACCGACACCGGCCGCTGGGGCGCGCACGCCGCGACCGCCGACACGGCCGGCCCGCCGCAGGTGGTGTTCACCGAGCCGGAGGCCGCCTCGGTCGGCCTGACGGCCGCACAGGCCGCGCAGCGCGGCCTGAACGTGCGCGCCGTCGACCACGACCTCGGACAGGTGTCCGGTGCCTCCCTCTACGCCGACGGGTACACCGGCCGGGCCCGGGTGGTGTTCGACCAGGACCGGTCCGTGGTGGTCGGCGCGACCTTCGTCGGGCCGGCGGTCGCGGAGCTGCTGCACTCCGCGACCGTGGCCGTGGTCGGCGAGGTGCCGATCGACCGCCTCTGGCACGCCGTCCCGTCGTACCCCACCATCAGCGAGGTCTGGCTGCGCCTGCTGGAGGGCTGCCGGGACGGCCGGTAGCCGGTCCGGCCGGCCTCAGCCGACGGTGACGGCGGCGTCCATCTCCCACTGCAGCACCTCGGCGCCCTCGGGGCCGGCGGTCACCCGCTGGCCCTCGGCGCCGGTGATCCGCGCGGCGTCGCCCTCGCCCAGCAGGCCCGCGCCCTCGACGGAGACCTCGCCGCGCGCCACGTAGAGGTGGACGAACGGGGCGGTCGCCAGCTCCAGCGTCTCGCCGGGGCGGACCCGGGCGACGTGCAGCGCGGCGTGCTTCTGCCGGATGCCGATCGCCCGCTGCGCGGAGTGCTTGGTCATCCCGGACGCGAGTGTCGTCCAACCACCCTGGGCCAGCTGGTCGTTGATGTCCAGCTGCTCGTAGCCGGGCACGGTGCCGGCCGCGTCCGGGATGGTCCACATCTGCACGAAGCGGACCGGCTCGCGGTGCTCGGGGCTGCCGTCCAGCGTCCAGGAGTCGTTCCTCTCGCTGTGCAGGATGCCGGTGCCGGCGCTCATCCGCTGGGCCAGGCCGGGGTAGACGATGCCGTTGTGGCCCTCGGAGTCCTGGTGCACCAGGGCGCCGTCCAGCACCCAGGTGATGATCTCCATGTCCCGGTGCGGGTGGGTGTCGAAGCCGGTGCCCGGCGCGACGGTGTCGTCGTTGGAGACCAGCAGCAGGCCGAAGTGGGTGTTGGCCGGGTCCCAGTGCCGCGAGAAGGAGAAGGAGTGCCGGGAGTCCAGCCAGCCCGTCCGGGTGTGGAAGCGCTCGTCGGCGCGGCGCAGGTCGATCGTGGAAGCCATCTGCCTCTCCTCCGGTACGGGGCTCCTGGACGGGAGCCATCTTGTTGAATCGTAAACCATCACGGTGGGCCATCCATTCCCGGCGCGGTGGCGTGCGGCCGCAGCGGGCCCGGAGCAGACTGACGCCCGGGGGCCGTACGACTCTGGGCAGGTGGTTCGCCATGACCGAGGTGCTGCTGGCCGTCGGCACGCAGAAGGGCCTCTTCCTGGGCCGCAGCGAGGACCGGAAGGACTGGTCCTTCACCGGGCCGCACTTCCGGATGAACGCCGTGTACTCGGTCGCCGTCGACCGGCGCGACGGCCCGGTCCGCCTGCTGGTGGGCGCCGACTCCAGCCACTGGGGGCCCTCCGTCTGGTGGTCCGACGACCTCGGCGCGAGCTGGCAGGAACCGCCCCGGCCCGCGGTGCGGTTCCCCGAACGCACCGGCACCTCGCTGGAACGGGTCTGGGCCCTGCACCCGGCCGGTCCGGAGGCCCCCGGCGTGGTCTACGCGGGCACCCAGCCCGCCGCGCTGTTCCGCTCCACCGACCGCGGCGAGAGCTTCGAGCTGGTCGACGCGCTCTGGGAGCACCCGCAGCGCGCCGAGTGGAACGCCGGCTTCGGCGGCCAGGGCCTGCACACCGTGCTCACCGACCCGCGCGACCCGGACCGGGTGACCGTCGCCGTCTCCACCGGCGGCGTCTACCGCACCGAGGACGGCGGAGCCAGCTGGCGGCCGTCCAACCACGGCATCAAGGCCGAGTTCCTGCCCGGCCCGGACCCGGAGTTCGGCCAGTGCGTGCACAAGGTCGCCGCCGACCCCGGCGACCGCGACCGCCTCTACCTGCAGAACCACGGCGGCGTCTACCGCAGTGACGACGGCGGCGGCAGCTGGCACCCGATCGAGGACGGCCTGCCCGCCACCTTCGGCTTCGGCATCACCACCCACCCCCGCACCCCCGGCACCGCCTACCTCTTCCCCCTCGACGCGGACTACGCCCGCCTCCCCGCCGGCCACCGCTGCCGGATCTACCGCACCCGGGACGGCGGCGAGAACTGGCACCCGCTGTCGGCCGGCCTGCCGGAGGGCGCGCACTACGGAGTGGTGCTGCGTGACGCGCTGTGCACCGACGACGCCGAGCCGGGCGGCGTCTACTTCGGCAACCGCAACGGCGAGGTGTACGGCTCGGCGGACGAGGGCGAGACCTGGTCGCTGCTCACCTCGCACCTGCCGGACGTGCTCTGCGTCCGGGCCGCGGCCATCGGCTGACGTTGCATCCGCAAGCCCTGACGCGGCCTCGCCCTGGCACCTGCGAAACCCCTCCGACCTGGGGATTCACCGAGGCCTACAGTGGCGGTGGCACGTCCGGGAACATCCCTTCCGAGCGACGAGATCGAGGCATCGACCCACCATGAGCCTGAGCATCCGCAACCAGATCCCCGGCACAGTACTCTCCGTCACCACCGGGGCCGTCATGGCCACCGTCAAGGTCAGCGTCGCCGGCGGTCAGGAGCTGACCGCCGCGATCACCGTGGACGCCGTCAAGGAACTCGACCTGCACACCGGCACCAAGGTCCGGGCGCTGGTGAAGTCCACCGAGGTCGCCCTCGCCACCGGCCCGCTCACCGGCGTCAGCATCCGCAACCAGCTCGCCGGCACCGTCACCGAGGTCGCCAAGGGCGGCGCGATGGCCGGCGTCAAGGTCTCCGTCGAGGGCGCCGAACTGACCGCCGCCATCACCGCGGACGCCGCCGACGAGCTCGGCCTGGCCGCCGGCTCGTCCGTGGTCGCACTGATCAAGTCCACCGAGGTCTCGCTGGCCTCCGCCTGACCACCCTCCCCCGCCCGGCGGCCGACCACCCGTCAGCCACCCGGCGGGGGACGGTCGTCGACCTCGCACCACAGCATGCCGCCGTCACGGGTGCTGTGCCCGAACCGGTCCGCCAGCCCCAGCGCGCGCAGGACGGTCGACAGCCGCTCGGGATCCCGGGGCGCCCGCGCCGAAACCCGGTAGCCCGACGGCGCCCTGGCCAGGTGGGCCCGGGTCCCGGCCGCGACGGCGAGCCCGGCGGCGATCGAACGCGCCCGCACCAGCACCGCCCGATCGCCCGGCGCGGCGGCCGGTCCACCCGCCCGACGAGGCGGCGGATCCGCACGGAAACAGCGCCCGGACGCCGGCGCCCACCAGGCCGCCAGCAGGGAACGGACCGCCCTCACGCCGACTCCCCCGGTGCGGCACGGTCGTGCGGGTCACCGAGCTGACCGACCTCCGCCGTCCACTCCAACCCGCCGCCCTCCGGCCGCAGGTAGTACCGCCCGCCCCGCACGTCCATGAGGACGCCGTTGCGCCCGGCCCTGCGGTCGCGGACCAGGTCACCCGGGCGAAACCGGGCCCCTCCCGCCTCCGCCCCAACCGTGCCCGTCCGCCCCCCACGCTCGCACTCCGCCATCACCGACTCCTCTCCGTAGTCGTTCCGCCACACATCATGGCCGCGGCGCACTAGGATCGGAACGGCTTGAACTTGACAGGCGAACCTGTTGAACCGGGGGCTTCCATGAACCTGCGGGACCTCGACCCCTCCGCCTCGCCGCTGGCCGCCTTCGGGGTACAGCTGCGCAGGTCGCGGACGGCGAAGGACCTGACCCAGAGCCAACTGGGCAGTCTGGTCAACTACTCCGGCGCCTACGTCTCGTACGTCGAACGCGCCGACCGCGTCCCGTCCGCGAAGTTCGCCGCCCGGGCCGACGACGTGCTGGAGACGGGCGGCACGCTCTCGCTCATGTGGTGGCACCTCGGGCACGACTCGCTGATCGAGGGCTTCCCCGAGTTCGCCGCTCAGGAGGCGGTGGCCACCGAGCTGCGGCTGTTCGAACTCGGCATCATCCCGGGCCTCTTGCAGACAGCTGCGTACGCGAATGCCGACCTGTCCGGCTCCGTCGCGCGCGGGACGATCACCCAGGACCAGTCGGACGAGCGCCTGGCCTTCCGACTTGGTCGGCAGCGCCTGCTGGAACGTACCCCGGCGCCACTTCTGCACGCTGTCCTCGACGAGAGCTGCATCCGGCGTGAGGTCGGCGGACCTGCCGTGATGACTGGTCAACTCAGACACCTCGAACGGCTGGCAGAACGGCCGAACGTCATCATCCAGATGGCTCCGTTCGGCCTCGGCGAGAGGCGGCCGTTCACCGGCGCCGTCACACTGCTGGCACTTCCCGGCCGGACGTCGCTGGGGTACACCGAGACGCTACGGCGGGGCTACCTTGACCGGGACAGCGAGACCGTCGGCGCCTGGGCGGCGGACTACGATCGGCTCCAGGTGGAGGCTCTGTCCCAAGCCGATTCCCTCGCGATGATCCGCGACGCACGGAAGGAACTGGGCCGCATGATCGAGGAAGTTGACCTGACCGGCCCCCCGTGGCTCAAGTCGAGCTACAGCAGCGGCGGCGGCCAGTGCATCGAGGTCGCCCCGGGACACCCGGGGGTCGTCCCCGTGCGGGACTCCAAGGACCCGGCAGGGCCCGTCCTGACCTTCCCCGCCCGCTCCTGGAGAGCCTTCGTCACCGCAGTCGCGGACGGCGAGTTCGGCTCCGTCTGAGGCTCAGACCGTACGGGCGAGGAACAGGTCGGTGACCGCGGCGAGTTCGATGGTGCCGCCGTGGTCGTCGATGGTCCGCGCGACGTGGGCGAGGGCTGCCGCGCGGGCGGTGTCGGGCATCATCCGGTACTCGGAGATCGACGTCAGCAGGTCGAGGTAGCCGGCCGAGGTGTAGGAGTGCCGGCCGCGGTAGCGGCGGTTGACGTGGTCGGTGAAGCGGGTGTCGCCGGCGAGCTGTGCGGCCGGCCAGTCCCCGCCGACCTCGATGTCGCCCGCCAGGGACTCGGCCGGCGCGCCGTGCGGGATGTGGCTGGGGTCGGTGCCGTACCGCCGGTTCACCGCCGCGAGCGCGGCGAACAGCGCCGCGTCCGCGACCCCGAAGGCGTTCCAGAACAGCGCGAGAGATCCACCGGGTTCCAGGGCGGCGTGCGCGAGGTCCCAGCTGCGGGCGGGGTCGATCCAGTGCCAGGCCTGGGCGCTGAAGAGCAGGCCGTACCGGCGTGCGGGCGTCCACTCCTCGAAGGCGACGACCTCGACCGACACGCGCGGGTCGGCGGCGAACCGGCCTGCCAGGCGGTCGGCCATCCGGGCGTCCGGCTCCAGGCAGGTGAGGTCCAGTCCGTGGGCGGCGAAGGACGTCGTGGCCTTGCCGGTGCCCGCGCCGACCTCCAGCACCGGCCGGCCGGGGCCGGCGAACGCCAGCACGTCGGCCACCAGCGCCTCCGGATACCCGGGGCGGGCGGCCTCGTACTGCTCCACCGCTTCCCCGAACACCACGCGCCGCTCACGCCCCGCCATCGCCACCCCGCCCGTCGCCCGGCCCTGCCCGATCACCCCACCGTAGTCGGCCGCCCCGACGGCCCGTCAGCGAAGCTCACCTTCGAGCAGCCCCATCAGGAGCTGGTCGTGCCACCGGCCGTCGCGGCGGAACGACTGCCGCAGGCGGCCCTCCTCGACGAAGCCGACCTTCTGGTAGATGTGCCGGGCGGGGTGGTTCTCGGCGACGACGGTCAGCTGGATCCGGTGCAGGCGCATCTGCTCGAAGCCGTACCGGCACATCGTGCGCATCGCGTCGGTGGCGTAGCCGCGGCCCCAGTGGTCCTTCTCGCCGAGGTAGACGTCGATCTCGGCGATCCCGGTCTCCGGCTCGGCGCCGTGCAACCGCACCAGGCCGACCAGCCGGCCGTCGGCCTTCGCCTCGACGCCGTACAGCACGTCCTGGTACCTGTTGCGCTCGCGCTCCGCCAGGCCCTTCACGACGGTGGCGAGCGTCTGCCGGTAGCCGTCCTCCATCCACCGCATCACCTCCGGATCGCTGTTCCAGCGCCACAGCGCCTCGGCGTCCGACGGCTCCATCGGGCGCAGCTGCACCAGCTCTCCGGGTACCACGGCATCCTCCGGGGGTCATTGCCACGCGGGCGCGCGGACCCCGGATTCCTAACAGCCGTCGGGCCGGACGATCAACCGGATTACGCGGCGCCCGGGCGCCACCCCGGGCCGGGACGGGGCGGAGGCGGTGTCAGGGCCGCCCGGCGGGGCTCCGGCTGGGGATGACCGGGAGCACGATGCCACCGTGGACCAGGCCTTCGCGGAAGAGCGACTCGCCCGATCTGGCGGCGGCGAGGAGGTCGGGGAGGTCGTAGGGCTCGGCGGCGTCGACGTCGACCTGGTAGCCCAGGTCCTCCAGGCTCGCCGCGGTCAACCGGCTCAGCGGGTTGCCGGCCGCGGCGATGGTGGGGGACATCAGCTCGTTGCGGAAGACCGACTCACGCCAGTGGCTGTCCCGGGATCCGGGGCCGCCGACGTTCGCCACCGGGACCGGGACGGCCTCACCGGCTCCGAGGAGCTTGCCGAACTCGGCGGAGGCTCCGGGACCGGTGAAGGTGGGGTTGGAGGTGCCGGCGCCGTGGAGGAGGTCGAAGTCGGTCCAGACGGTGCCGATGCCCAGCACATGCCCCATCTCGTGGGTGATGACGTCGACGAGCGTTCCGTCGGTCTCCATCTGCGCCAGGTCGGCCGAGTCGAACCTCATGATCCCCTTCGCCGGGAGCAGCGCTCCGGCGACGGCGGACGCGTCGCGGAAGTCGGTGGGGCCCGCCATTCCGAGCACGTTGCCGACGCCGTCGATGGCCACGCCCTCGGCCTCGACGAGCAGGTCGTCGATCACGTCGTCGCCGACGATCGCGGTGTCCAGGTCACCGACGATGACCTGGACCCAGCGGTCGGCGGCCTGCGCGAACGCGTCGTCCTGACTGTCCGTCAGCCCGCCGAGGAAGCGGACCTCGATCGAGAACGGCGCGGTCGTCCCGGCGAGTTGGCGGGCGCGGGTCGAGTCGGCCACCGCCCGGTAGGACCTGTAGGTCCCCGTACTGTACTTACCCATGATCGCTCCTCATCGATGGTGTTTCCGGTCGGTCCGGCCCGCCCGGGTCGGACGTCATGCCGTCCGCCCTCGGGCCCAGACCGTCGGCTGCTCCCCGAGGCCCGTGAGGCCCGCGGGGGCGGACGCGGGCGGCTGGGGCGCTTCGGGCAACAGCCTGATGCCGCGGTGCAGTTCCACCGCGCCGGGCAGCTCCAGCCGGCCCTGTCGTTGGGCGAGGACGATCTGCTGCGCGGCCAGCCTGCCCGTCACCAGGCAGCGCCCGGAGCGGAGGGCCGTCAGGCGCGCCTGACGCACCACGGCCACCAGCGCCTCCAGGTCGAACACCACGCGCAGGTCGAACTGCACGGTACCGAGGCGGGCGCCGTCCACCAGGACGTCGACGTGCGGGCTGTGCCCCGAGACGATTCGGTGGTTCGCCAGGGCGACGACCTCCTCGCTGTCCGGGGCGTTGCGGGTGCGCCGCGCGGCCTCCCGGAGTGCCGCGTGCCGGCGCCAGCCCCCGGCCGCGAGGTCGAGGAGGTCGAGTGCGAGGAAACCGTCGACCACGGAGGCGAGTTCCCGCTCGACGGCATGCGTGACCGGGGCCGTGAGGCGGGACGTGCCGGCCAGGACGTCCTGCACCGCGCCGTGCTCGTGCAGGGCTTCGGCGAGCGCGTCGGTGGCACCTGCGGGCTCCGCGCCGAGCAGGAGTTCCCGGACGGTGGTGGGCCGGTGAAGAGTGTCGGTGGTCATGCGCCCATCCCCTCGATGGTCTGGGTGCCGGGGTCGGCACGGGGTTCGAGCCGCACGGTGCGGGTCCGCGGGCCGTTCCGCTCGGGCTCGACCAGCTGGACGTAGGCCGGCCCCTCCGGCAGGAGGGTGGCGGTCACGTGCGCACGGGCCGTCCTCGGTACCCGGCCTCGGCGGGCCAGGTAGGTGCCGGCGGCTGCCAGCAGAACGGCTCCGCCGGCTGCCAACCCGATCGGGGTGGCAGCGGACCCTCCACCGCCGGACCCTCCACCGCTCGACCCGCCGCCACCGCCACCCCCGCCACCGCCGCCGCCACCGCCACCGCCGCCACCCCCGCCGTTGTCGGTGTTGGTGTCGGTGCCGTTGGGCAGGACGGTGTAGGAGGCGCTGCCGACGATGGCGCGGTTGTTCACGCAGGCGGCCGACACCTTGTGCACACCCTTCGAAGCGTCCGCCGGAACCGTGATCCGCTCGCTGAACCCGCCCGAGCCGCCGATCTGCACCGTGGCGAGTGTCGTCCCGTCCTCCCAGTACAGCGTCACCCCGGTAGGCCTGGCCTTGCCGGGGCAGACGAACCCGGTCCCGGTGGCCCGGATGTGCGCGCCCGCCGCGCCCCGCCCGGGGTCGAGGACGACCGTCGGCGTCGAGGCCGGCGTCGTCGTCTCCGGGTCGACCGTGAACGCGGCCGTGCCGCTGAGGGTCGCCCGGACCACCGCGGCGGCGTGCTCACCGAGCCCGAGACGCGGCTCGGGGGGTTGGACCGAGCAGGACGCCTCTATCTGGTGCACACCGGCGCTCACCCCTCTGGGGACGGTGAAGGTCACCGAGAAGCCGTCGTAGGTACCGGACGGGGGATTCGGGATCGCGCCGTCGTCGCCGTCCAGGCTCACCCTGAGCGGCGGCGCGCAGCTCCCGAAACCGCTGCCGCTGACGGTGACGGCGGTGCCGACGGGACCGTGGCCGGGGCGGACCGAGATGCCCGCCGCCCCGGCCCGGGTGGGGACCGCGAGAACGGCGAAGACCACGCCGACCGCGATGGCGAGGAGCAGGACGAGCAGCCGTCGGCCGGTGGGGCGGGCCTTCCCGGACATGACCGTCAGTCACCCGACAGCGGCCGGCGCGCGGACCGGCCGGGGCCGGTTTTCCGTGCAGCAGTGAAGGTTGTCGCACATGGCGCACCGTCCTTCAGGAGTGGGTCCCATTCTCCTCTCCGGCAGGGTTCCCGTACAGGTCCCGGCAGCCGGGGATTTCCGGGGAAAGGGCCGATGGCTGGACGTCAGCTCCGCCCGCTGGAGAGAGTCCTGGCAGGTCGGCGATGTCCTGGTGCGCCGGACGACGGGTATTTCCACCCCGGCCGCGTGGGCATTTCTGCCCCTGGAAGGAATGCGGGCGAGGGCGGAGAATATCCGCGGGGGGGAATTCCGTATGGCCGACGACAGGACCGGGATGACGGCCCGTCACCGGGCGCCGGCCGCGCCCACCGGGCCGACCCGGATTTCGCCGACCCAGATCTCGGTGATGCCACTGATGTAGCGCGCGCCGCAGTGGTCGGACGGCACGACGAGCTGCGGGCCGGCCGCGTCCAGCGGGGCGCCGTCGATGCTGGTGGCGAGCAGGATCTGCCGGCCGCCGAAGTCCGGATCGATCTCGGCCCAGGAGAACACGGCCCGGTGGCCGTCCGCGCCGGTGACGGTGAGCAGGAAGGTGAGCCGCTGCTTGCGGCCGGTGAAGTCGATCCGCGGGCGGGCGGCCCGCAGCACGTCCCAGAGCATGGGCCCCTCGAAGCCGTGGCGCCGCAGGCCGCTGCCGAGGCAGTCGAAGCCGGCCTCGACGCGGTGGGCGGGCAGCTCGCGCAGCTCCGCCACGGTGAGGCGGAGCGGCTCGTCCAGGCTCCCGTGCAGTCGGACGGCGGGGGCTTCAGGAGCGACGGCGGGGGCTTCCGGGGCTCTGGCAGGAGTACGCATGGGCCTTCCCTCCCGGGCCGCACCGCGCGCGCGGCCCGGGAGGGCTGGTACCCGCGCCGAACCGCAGATACCCCACATGTAGGCGCATTTTCACCCGCAGATGCCATGAATATGGCGCACAATCCATGGCATCCGAGACGTCTCCGCTGGGCGATGCCCCGATTCAAGCAGGAGCGCAACCGGTCGAACGACTGGCGCCGCACACCAGGTCGGGGGCCCTGCACTGGTCGATCGAACAAGAGGTCGCCCCCATGTCCGCCCTTGCATTTACGATGCCTGTGCGCACCCGCCCCTCGCTTTCGCCATGGGAACGAGCGGCGCGTCCGGCGCGGAGCACAAGGAGCGAGACATGATCGTCGGGGATCTGCTGGAACTGGACAGCCTGCACATCGGGGTCGCCTGGGCCACCCCGGAACTGCTGGGCCGCCGGGTCACCGGGGTGACGTCCACCGACCTTCAGGACCCTGCCCGCTATCTGCAGCCCGGAGAGCTGGTGCTGACCGGCCTGGTCTGGTGGCGGCCCGGCGACACCGACGCCGCCGTCCGGTTCGCCAACGCGCTGCGCAGCGCGGAGGTCGCCGCGCTGCTGGCCGGCGAGGGCACCCACGGCACCGTCCCCGAAGCCCTGGTGAGCGCCTGCCGCACGCACGGCATACCGCTCCTGTCGGTGCCGTCCGGCACCAGCTTCCGGGCCGTCACCGACCGGATCTACCTGCGCCTGTGGGGCGACCTCCAGGCGAGGTCGCAGGGGGTGGCCGCGGTGCCGGAGGCGGTCCGGCGCGAACTGGTCGGGCTGATGCACTCCGACGCCCCCCTGGGCGAGCTGCTCGGCCACGCGGTGACCAGGCTCGGCCTGCCCGACTGCTCGATCCTCACCTGCGGCGGCCGGCTGCTGGCCGCGACCGCGGAGGGCACCGGCTCCCGCGGCAGCGTCCCGATCGGCCCGCCCGGCGACTCGCCGTTCGACGGCTGGCTGCTCCAGCCGCACGTCGAGCCCACCCCGGCGACGGCCACCGTGCTGCACGGCCTCGCCGAGCTGCTGACCCCGCCGGCCACCCGGGCCCGCGCCACCGCGGCGGCCCAGCGGGAGACCGCCGCCCGGGCGCTGCACCTGCTGGGCCAGGACGGTCCGGGTCTGGCCGACACCCTCGGCGCGTGCGGCCTGCCGGACGGCAGCCCGCTCACCCCCGTCTCGGTCCGGATCGAGGGCGGCTCGCCGGTCTGGGCGGCGGCGGCCCTGGCCGACGCCCTGCACCGGCTGGACGCCCCGTTCGCGGTCGCGCCGTACGGGACCGACGGCAGCGCGGGGGCGGTCGGTCTGGTCGCCGCGCCGGCGGCCCGGGTCACCGCGGCGCTGCGGGACGCCTGGCCCGTCCTGCAGACCAGGCTGACCGCGCGCCAGCTGCTGCGCGCCGGGGTCGGGCCGTCCGCCGCGCCGGACGCCGCCGCGCTGCGCGGGGCGCTGGTCCAGGCCGGGTACGCACTGGAGTCCCGGGTCGGCGGGACGGTCGGCAGCAGCGGCGAACTCGGCTCCCTCGCCGAGCTGTTGCGCGGTATCCCGACCGAGGTCACGGCCGCCTTCCACACCCGGCTGCTGGCCCCGCTGGCCGAGCACGACCGGCAGAACGGCGTCTCGCTGCTCGGCACCCTCGGCACCTTCCTCGACCACGACGGCTCGTGGTCCCGTACCGCCGAGGCCCTGCACATCCACGTCAACACCGTGCACTACCGGATCCGCCGGATCGAGGAGCTGACCGGACGCAGCCTGGCCCGGCTGGAGGACCGGCTGGACCTGCGGGCCGCCCTGCTCTGCGCGCCGCCCCGGCGCGGCTGATCCGGGCGCCGGGGTGACGCGGCCCGGCTCAGACCGGCTCAGGCCGGCTCCTCCAGGCCGGTCAGCAGCCCGGCGATGTCCAGGCCGACCTTCAGGTACTGCACGAAGACCTGGTTGTTGAGCGCCCAGGGCGAGCGGCCGCGCCGGATCAGCTCGACGGCGGCCGCCCGGTCGAGGCCGAGGCCGATCAGGGTCTGGGCGACCACCAGGCCGGCGCGGTTGTAGCCGGAGTGGCAGCGCACCAGCACCGTCCGGCCGTCCCGGACGGCCTCCGCGGCGACCACCGCCAGTTCACACACCCGTCCCAACTGCCGTGAGGTCAGCGGCCCGTCGGGGATCTCCGCGATGTGGTGCCCGACCGTGGGGGCCGGCCCGTGGCCGGGCCGGGTGAACAGACTCACCACCAGGTCGAACTCGTCGTCCACCACGACCGGCCGCATCTTGCCTGCGCTGTCGAACCAGTAGTGGCCGCCCATCGACAGGCCGGGACGGATCTCGTTCCAGGGGGCCCTGGGCGGTGGGGTGTCGCGATCGCGCTGCCGTGTCCTCATCCGCCGTCCGCCTTCCGAAGATCCGTTGCCTTCCCTCAACGGCCCTGGCCCGCAAGGGGTTCCACCGCCGGGAGTGACCGGGAGCGGCGGGCCGGGGCGGACGGGGGCGCGGGTCAGCCGTCGGCGGCGCGAAGGCGGTCGCTCACCGTGGCGAGGCTCTCGGCGAGTGCGGCCAGCTGGTCGGGGGTGAGCACGTCGATCAGGGCCTCGCGGACGGCGGCGACATGGCCGGGTGCGGCGGCGCGCAGGGCCTCCCAGCCCTGGTCGGTGATCTCGGCGAAGACGCCCCGCACGTCGCTCGGGCAGGACCGGCGGAAGACCAGGCCGGCCTTCTCCAGCTGGGTGATCTGGTAGGTCAGGCCGCTCTTGGAGGTGACCAGCCGGTCCGCGAGGTCGGTCATCCGCAGCGAGCCGTCGGGGGCGGCGGAGAGCTGGACGAGGATCTCGTACTGGGTGTGGGAGAGGCCCGCGTCCTCCTTGAGCTGGCGCTCCAGGTGACGGGCGACCAGGTTGCTGGCCGCGACGAATCCCCGCCAGGCGGCCATCTCGCGCTCGTTCAGCCATCGGGGTTCGTCCATGGCTGCATCGTACTCCTGTTGTTCAAATTCGAACTCAGGTGTACCTTCGAAGCGTACGGTTCAAATTTGAACCATCTGCTTTCCGGGCCGACCGGGCTCGGCCTGCCGACCCCGACGGAGGAGACCCCGATGAGCACCGCCGCCCCCGAGCGCATGCCCGCGCTCTACCTCTCGCACGGCGCACCGCCGCTCGCCGACGACCCGGTCTGGCCCGGTCAGCTGGCCGCCTGGTCGGCCGGCCTGCCCAGGCCGCGGGCGATCCTGATGGTCTCCGCCCACTGGGAGGAGGCCCCGCTCGCCCTCGGCGCCACCACCACGGTCCCCCTGGTCTACGACTTCTGGGGCTTCCCCGAGCACTACTACCGGGTCGAGTACGCCGCCCCGGGCGCACCCGCGCTCGCCGAGAGCGTCCGCGCACTGCTGCGCGCCCCCGGCACCCCCGTCCAGGACATCCCCGACCGGGGCCTGGACCACGGCGCGTACGTCCCGCTGGTCGAGATGTTCCCCGAGGCCGACGTCCCGGTGCTGCAGATCTCGCTGCCCACCCTGGACCCGCAGCGGCTGATGAAGATCGGCCGCCGGCTCGCGCCGCTGCGCGACGAGGGCGTCCTGATCGTCGGCAGCGGGTTCTTCACCCACAACCTGCGGGCCCTCAGCATGGAGGGGCAGGTCTCCTCGGTGATGGCGGAGTTCGACGACTGGGGGCGCCGGGCGCTCGCCGCACAGGACCTGGACGCGCTGCTCGACTTCGAGAACAAGGCCCCGGCCGGCCGCTTCGCCCACCCGCGCACGGAGCACTTCGCCCCGCTGTTCGTCACCCTCGGCGCGGGCGAGGCCGACCTCGGCAGCCAGCGCAGCGTGATCGACGGCTTCTGGATGGGGCTCGCGAAACGCTCGATCCAGCTCGGCTGAGGCCACCGGGAGGCCCGCCGGGCCGTCGACGGCGAGGACCTCGACGGCGACCTCCCGCCCGGGCGGGGGTCCACGGCATCCGGTACCGGCCCAGGCCGGAGGGCCCCGGGCGTCAGCCCCAGGAGCGGGAGCAGAGCACGAGGCGGTAGCCGTCCGGGTCGGCGACGGTGACGCCGTGCTCGTCCCAGTAGGGGTTGTGCGCGGGGACGCGGGTGCCACCGGCGGCGACCAGCCGGGTGACCAGGGCCTCGTCGACCGGGGCGCCGAGGTAGAGGACGAACAGGTCGTCGACGGTGGGTGCGGGCTCGATCGGGTGCTCGGGGTCGCGGGTGAGTTCGAAGTGCCACGGGCCGCCGGCCGGGCCGACCATCAGCAGGTCGTGCTCGCCGGACACCCGCTCGGTGGTGCGCCACAGCACGTCCAGGCCGAGGCCCTGCACGTAGAAGCGTTCGGCGGCGGCGAGGTCGCCGCAGGGGCGGGCGATGCGGATGTGTGCGCTCGGATCGATCATGGCCGCCAAGCTAGCGGACGGCGTGGTCCGGCTGCGCCGAACCCCCCGTCAGGCGGCCTCGGTGACACCCGGGCGGGTCTCCCGGAGCAGCAGGCCCGAGGTGAGCAGCAGGGCGGCGGCCGTCGCACCGTGGATGCCGAAGGCGACGGCGGCCGTGCCGCCGTGGGTGAGCACGACGGCGGCGTCGGCGGCCGGGGTGAGGGCGGCGGCGAGCATGGTCCAGCCGAGTGCGCGGCGCAGGCCGAGGGCGAGCGGGATCAGGACGACCAGGCCCGAGACGATGTCGCGGATGCCCTTGACGTCGAGGTAGCCGAGGGCGTCGCCGGTGGGCGGGGTGACGCCGAAGCCGGCGGCGCCGGCCTCGGGGGCGAGCAGGAAGCGGATGCCGATCGCGATGATGCCGACGCCGGTGAGCAGGGTGATGCCGGTGGCGAGGTGTGCGGCGAAGCGGTTCTTGCGCATGGTGGGGTCCCTCCCGGTCCGGGCGCCGCCGATCTAGCGGCGCTAGGTTCGATAGCAACGCTAGCACTGCCAGTGCTCGAATATCTAGCACTGCTAGAGTCGGTGCATGCCGACACAGCAGCGCCGAGAGCGCGAGCGCGCCGACCGCGAGTCGTTGATCATCCGGGTCGCCCGGGAACTGGCCGAGGCCGAGGGCTGGGACGCCGTCACCACCCGCCGCCTCGCCGAGCGGATCGAGTACAGCCAGCCGGTGCTCTACAGCCACTTCGCCGGCAAGACCGCCATCGTCACGGCGGTCGCCCTGGAAGGCTTCGCGGAGCTCACCGCCGCCCTCGCCACCGCCCGCCGGAGCACCACCGACCCCGCCGCCGCCCTCAGCGCGGTCGCCCACGCCTACGTGGGCTTCGCCCAGGCCGGCCCGGCCCTCTACGAGGCGATGTTCACCCTCGCCACCGACCTCCCCTTCGGCCCCGAGAGCGCACCCGCCCCCCTCCAGGCCGCCTTCGCCGAACTGGGCAACGTCCTCGGCCCGTTGGCCGCAGGCCGGGACCTGGTGCTGTTCATCGAGGTCGGCTGGGCCGCCCTGCACGGTCTGGTCACCCTCGCCCGCGGCGGCCGCCTCGACCCGTACCAGCAGGCCGAACGGGTCGACCTGCTGGTCGGTCAACTGCTCGCGGTACCGCCGCCGTACCGGCCGTAGCGGGCGGCGCCGCCGCCCCCAGTTCAAGACCCCGCTGCTCACAAGGCGGGACACAGTAGGCTGAGCGCAGCAGGGTCGAGCAGACGAAGGGGGCTCACATGACCGCCGAGATGGTCGCGCCCGCGTGGATGCATACCCAGGTCACTTCGGAGCAGTACGACGCCTGGTCCGAGGAGCAGTGCGCCGGCATCGAGATCGTGGACGGGATGATCGTCGTGAGCCCCAGCCCGTCCAAGCGGCACAACCGCCTGGCCCGAATCCTGGCGAACGCCCTGGACTCCGCCGCCGGCCCGGAGTGGAACGCCGACACCGACTTCGACGTCCGGCTGCAGGACGTGCCGCTCACCAACCGCCGCGCCGACACCATCGACGTCACGCCGACCCGCCCGGAACACGTGGCCCTGGTGGTCGAGGTCGTCTCGCCCGGTTCGGAGACGACCGACCGGATCGTCAAGGTGGACCAGTACGCCAGGGCGGGGATCCCGTTCTACTGGCGGGTCGAGCAGGCTCCCACGGGTGTCCCGCTCGTCTACACCTACCTGCTCGATCCCGCCTCCGGGACGTACCGGGACGGTGACGTGTTCGCCGGGACGGTCAAGGCCGTGGCACCGTTCGCCGTCGAGGTCGACCTGGGCGCTTGACCCTGCCACCGGCGGCAGGGTTGCACGCGGTCGGCCGCCGGGCTGCGCGAGACCGCTGCTCCCTTCGGGTCACACCCCCCGATCGGGGGTGTCCGGGTGCTTCGCCCGGCGGGCACAGTGGCCGCATGCAGACTCCACTCTCTGTGCTGGACTTCCTCCACCGGGCCGAGCTGGTCTACGGCGACCGGGTCGGAATCGTCGACGAGCCGGACCAGCCGGCCGCCTCCTGGGGCGAGGTGACCTATCGCCGGATGGCCGAGCTGGCCCGGGCCCAGGCCGCCGGACTGGACCGGCTGGGGGTCGGCGCCGGCGAGCGGGTGGCGATCGTGTCGCACAACTCGGCCCGGCTGATGACCTCGCTGTTCGGGGTGAGCGGCCACGGCCGGGTGCTGGTGCCGGTGAACTTCCGGCTGAAGGCGGAGGAGGTCGCGTACATCGTCGAGCAGAGCGGCGCGTCGATGCTGCTGGTCGACCCCGAGCTGGACGAGGCGCTGGCGGGGGTGGCGGTCAAGCACCGGTTCGTGCTGGGGGCGGAGAGCGACGCCCTGCTGTACGACTTCGACCGGGAGCCGGTGGCCCGGGCCATCCCGGAGTCGGCGACCGCGACGATCAACTACACCAGCGGAACGACCGCCCGCCCCAAGGGCGTTCAGCTGACGCACCGCAACCTCTGGCTGAACGCGGTGCTGATGGGCCTGCACTTCGGGGCGAGCGACCGCGACGTGTACCTGCACACGCTGCCGATGTTCCACGCCAACGGCTGGGGCATGCCGTTCGCGCTGACCGGCCTCGGGGCGCAGCACGTGGTGCTGCGCAAGGTGGACGGCGCGGAGATCCTGCGGCGGGTGGAGCGGCACGGGGTGACGTTCCTGTCCGGGGCGCCGGCGGTGGCGGCGATGGTGCTTTAGGCGGCGGCCGAGTGGGACGGGCCGGTCCCCGGGCGCGACCGGGTGCGGATGATCGTGGCCGGGGCGCCGCCGCCGACCTCGATGGTGCAGCGCATCGAGAGCGAGCTGGGCTGGGAGTTCATGCAGATCTACGGGCTGACCGAGACCTCCCCGCTGGTGACGGCCAACCGCACCCGGGCCGAGTGGGACGCGCTGCCGCCGGCCGAGCGGGCCGAGCGGCTGGTGCAGGCGGGCGCGCCCGCGCTCGGCAGCCAGGTGCGGGTGGACGAGCAGGGCGAGGTGCTGGTCCGGTCCAACGTGGTGCTGGAGGGCTACTGGGGCCAGCCGGAGGCCACGGCCGAGGCCGTCCGGGACGGCTGGTTCCACACCGGTGACGGCGGCACGCTGACCGACGGGTACCTGTCGATCTCGGACCGGAAGAAGGACGTCATCATCTCCGGCGGGGAGAACGTCTCCTCGATCGAGGTCGAGGACTGCCTCTACGACCACCCGGCGGTCGCCGAGGTGGCGGTGATCGGGGTGCCGGACGAGCGCTGGGGCGAGACGGTCAAGGCGCTGGTGGTGCTGCGCGAGGGGCAGACCGCCGGGGAGGCCGAGCTGATCGCGCACTGCAAGCAGCGGCTGGCCGGCTACAAGGCGCCGACCTCGGTGGAGATCCGGGAGTCGCTGGCCCGGACGGCCACCGGCAAGCTGCAGAAGTTCCGGCTGCGCGAGCCGTACTGGCGGGACCGCTCCCGCCAGGTCAACTGACCAGGTCAACTGACCAGGCCGACGTCCCGTGCGGCGAGGGCGAGCTCGACCCGGTTGCGGACGCCGAGCTTGTGCATGGCGCTCTTCAGGTAGCCGGTGACGGTGTTGCAGGTGAGGCCGAGGTGGCCGGCGATCTCCGGGTTGGTCCGGCCGGTCGCCGCCCACCGGATCACCTCCAGCTCGCGCGGCGTCAGCCGGACGGACAGCGCCGCCGGACCGGGGGCCTGGCACCAGGCCGCGGCCCCGGCCAGCGCCCGGGTCGCGGCGGTGGCCAGCCGGGCGACCGAGCCGATCCGGACGTCGCCGAGCGAGACCACCGCGCGCACCGAGGCGTACACCACGCCGTGCACGACCGTGCCGTGCACCAGCGGCACGGTGAGCATGGTGTACAGGTCCTCGGCGGTCACGGCGGCGTCGTACTGGTGCGAGATGGTGGTCGCGGCACGGTAGTCGGACACCCAGGTGGGCGTCCGCTCGGCCAGCGCGCGGCCGCCGAGGCCGGTGCCGATCGGGACGTCCAGGCCGTGCAGCAGGTCGGCCCTGGTCCCTGACCAGTACCGCAGGGTCATCCGGCCGGGCCGCTC